>NZ_JADYVS010000002.1:0-460376 GCF_020194055.1 Bradyrhizobium sp. NBAIM03
AACCATAGTCGATGCGTGGGGCGGGCTCAATCTGCCGGTCCGAAGTGGCCGCGACGAAGGTGTCAGGTGGGAACGACGTTCCATCCTCCGTCATTGCGAGCGCAGCGAAGCAATCCAGAGTCCCCCCGGCGGAAAGACTCTGGATTGCTTCGCTGCGCTCGCAATGACGATGTGGATGGAGCGAAGCCTTACCGCAGCGGCTTCTTCAGCAGCGAGAAGCGGTCCGGATCGAGGCCCATCGAGGGCTGCAGCATCGGGGCTTCGACGCTGGACATCGTCTTCGCGGGCGGTGCCGAGAACACGGGGTCGTTCGGCACGTCGCGCTGCGAGGTGGCGCCGCGCCAGCGTTCGAGCACGGCGCTGACGAAATGCATGTCGTGGCCGGAGGTGACGGAGGGCACGCTCGAGATGGTGGCCTCGCCGCGCGGCAATTGGTGCGGCGGCACCTCCTTGAAGCGCAAGCGGGTCGGCAGCGCCACGCCTTCGCCGAACGCCAGCACCTCGCGGGTGCCGAGCGACGGCACGAAGGAGAGCAGGTTCGCGGCGGCGTCCGACACGGCGGCGCGCAGCAGCGCCTGGTCGCGGTCGTTGGCGAGGCGCATCGTGAACAGCGTGTTGCACTGGGAGATGATGGTGGCGTCGAGCTCGGCGGGGCGCTGGGTGATGAGGCCGAGATAGACGCCGTATTTGCGGCCTTCCTTGGCGATGCGCGATACCGCCTTGCGGGTCGGGCCGAAGCCGATGTTGCGGTCGGCGGAGGCGTAGCGGTGCGCCTCTTCGCAGACGAACAGCAGCGGCGAGACGCCGTCGCTCCACAGGCCGAAATCGAAGGCCATGCGGCAGAGCACGGAGACGACGGAATCGATCACCTCGGCCGGGAAGCCGGCGAGCTGCATCACCGTCATCGGCTTGCCGTTGGCGGGCAGGCGGAACAGATGGCTGATCACCTCGGCCATGGTGTCGCCGCCGACATTGGCGTTGTCGAACATGAAGGCGTAGCGCGGGTCGTTGCGCACGGCCTCGATGCGCGAGATCAGCTTGTGATAGATGATGCGCGAGGAGCGGTTCTCGAGCTTGCCCATCCGCTCGTCGATCAGCGACAACAGGTCGACCAGGCGATAGGGCACAGGCGTATCGACGGTATAGCCGATCTGCTTGGGATCGATGCGCTTGAGGCCGATGCGGTCGGCGTTCTGGTACTGGGTGTAGACGCCTTTGGCGAGCGGGATCACCTCGGCGAGGATGTCGAGCTCTTCCGGCACGCCGGCGCGGCCGCCGAACAGCACGTCGACGATTTCCTCGAAGTTGAACAGCCAGAACGGCAGCTTCAGGTTCCGCGGGTTGAGCACCAGCGCGCGGTCGCCGAAGCAGCGGCCATATTCATTGTGCACGTCGAGCAGGAAGATGCGCAGGTTCGGCCGCGCCTTCAGGATCTCGTTGAGCAGCAGCGAGACGCCGGTCGATTTACCGACGCCGGTCGATCCCAGCACGGCAAAATGCTTGGACAGCATTTCCTCGACGTCGACATAGGCGATGACCGAGCGGTCCTGCTGCAGGAAGCCGACATTGATCTGGTCCGAGCCGGTCGGCGCGTAGATCGTGCGCAGCTCCTGGCTCGTGATCAGGTCGACGGCATCGCCGATGGTCGGATAGTTAGTGACGCCGCGCTGAAATTTGGCCTTGTCCGCGGCATTGAGGATCTCGCCGAGCAGGTCGACGGAGGCGATGGCAATGTAATTGTCGGAGCTCGACAGATTTTCGCAGGAGACCTCCGTGATCATCGCAACGATGACCGAGCTGGCGCAGCGAATGCTGACGAACCGGCCGACGGTGGCCCGCACCTCCGAGATCGGCATCCGGCTTTCCGCCAGAAGCCCAACCCGGGCGAGCGATCCGCGAACCGAAATCACGCGTCCAAAGGATGTCACGATGAATGAACCTGGCAAGAGCAAGGGGAGTTGCCCGGACTATGCGCGGCCGTCGCTGCACAAACGGTTAAACGCCGGACGCGCCGGCTCCGTTAAATCCGCGGTAATTCGGTCGGGAGCCTCGCCGCCAATGCCTGCTTATTGGCAAAATCGCCGGGAAAATGCTGCATTTTCCGGACCTTTCAGGTGAGATGGTCCTTAAGGAAGAGTTTACCATTCGGGCAGGCTGCCCGTCTCGTCCGGAGGCCGGCGGTCAGGCGCCGATCGCAGCAGAATACCGGCTGCTTTGTTGACTGGACCTAATGATTTGTACATTAGTACAAATGAGGTGCCGCGCCGAAAGCCCCGCGTCCGCTCCAGGAGGAAGCCATGCAGCCCGAACCGATCCTCGACCTTGCCCATCTCGGCCACATGGAGCTGCTGACGCCGAAGCCCGACGAGAGCCTGAAGTTCTTCGTCGATGTCATGGGCATGACCGTCAGCGGACAGAAGGGCGAGTCGGTCTATTTGCGCGGCTGGGACGATTACGAGCGCTATTCGCTCAAGCTCACGGCGTCGAAGACCTCGGGCATGGGCCACATGGCGCTCCGTGCGCGCAGCCAGCAGGCGCTGGAGCGGCGCGTCGCCGCGCTGAAGGGATCCGGCTTCGACATCGGCTGGATCGACGGCGACATGGGGCAGGGGCCGACCTTCCGCTGCCGCGACCCCGATGGCCACATCGTCGAGCTCTATTACGAGACCGAATGGTATCAGGCGCCGCCGGAGCTCAAGCCCGCACTAAAGAACCAGGCGCAGCGCTTTCCGGCGCGTGGCGTCAACGTCCGCCGGCTCGATCATCTCAATTGCCTCGCCGTCGACATCAAGGCCAACCGCGAGTTCTTCGAGAATTACCTCGGCTGCCGCCTCACCGAGCAGATCGTACTCAACGACGGCCGTGAGGCCGCGATGTGGCTGACGATGTCGAACAAGAGCTACGACTTCGCCTATTCGCTCGATCACTCGGGCGTGCCGGGCCGCTTCCATCACGTCACCTACGCGCTCGACAGCCGTGAGGAGATTCTGCGCGCCGCCGACATTTTTCTCGAGAACGGCGTGCACATCGAGACCGGGCCGCACAAGCACGCGATCCAGCAGACCTTCTTCCTCTATGTCTATGAGCCCGGCGGCAACCGCGTCGAAGTCGCCAATGCCGGCGCGCGTCTCATTCTCGCGCCCGACTGGAAGCCGATCGTGTGGACCGAGGAGGAACGCAAGAAGGGCCAGGCCTGGGGATTGAAGACGATCGAGTCCTTCCACACCCACGGCACGCCGCCGGTGGAGGTGAAGCACGACTAGCGTATTCACGCAGTGTCATTCCGGGGCGACGCGAAGCGGCGAGCCCGGAATCCATAACCCCGGCTGGTGGGTATGGATTCCGGGCTCCCTCGCTATGCTCGGGCCCCGGAATGACGTTAGTGGGTCGAACTTCGCACCCGCGAGATCGTCTCGCGCACGCCGGTCCAGGCCGGCTTGTCCGGCGCGAACTGCTTGCGCAAAAACGTCACGAGCTCCTCGACCTGTGCATCGCTCATGCTATTCCCGAACGCGGGCATGTAGCCGAGATCGCTGGAGACTGGGTCTGCAATGCCGTGCAGGATCACCTGCACGAGATTATCCGCCTTCGTGCTGTGAACGTTGCTGTTGAGCGCGAGTGAGGGCCGCGTGCCGAACAGCGGCAGACCGCCGACCTCGTGGCAGACCGCGCAGGCGCCTTGATAGAGGCGCGCGCCCGCGGAGGAGGCGACGGTCACTTCCGTTGTGCTTTCGAGCTTGGCGGCAAGCGCATCCTGCGCCTGTTGGTCGACCGCCGTGTCATTGAACGAGTTGAGATAGACCGCCATCGCCCGGATGTCCTGGTCGGGCAGAGCCTTGAGGTCCCGGACAACAGGCGCCATCGGGCCGGCCGCAACGCCGTGGTAACGCGAATGGCCCGTGCGCAAATAGGCGTAGAGCTCATCCTCGCTCCACGGGATCGGCGCGTGCGAGAGCGACGTCAGCGCCGGCGCTTCCCAGCCCTCGGCGAAGCCGCCGGCGAGATAGGCGTTGCGTTGCTCGGCGCCCAGCGCGTTGCGCGGCGAATGGCAGGCGCTGCAATGGCCGAGTCCCTCGACCAGATAGGCGCCGCGATTCCATTGATCGGACTTGGCGGGATCAGGCTTGAACTCCTTCGTGTCGTGGAACAGCGCATTCCAGCCCGCGAGCAACGAGCGGAGATTGTAAGGGAAGGCGAGTTCGTTCGGCGGTGCCGTCCCACGCACTGAAGGCTGCGCCATCAGATACGCATAGAGCGCCTGCATGTCCGCGTCGCTGGTCTTTGCAAAATGCGTGTAGGGAAAAGCGGGATAGAGCTGCCGTCCGTCGCGATGCAAGCCATCGCGCATGGCGCGCTCGAAGGCCGGATAGGACCAGGCACCGATCCCGGTCTCGACGTCGGGCGTGATGTTGGTCGAATAGATCGTGCCGAATGGCGTCTCCAATGCGCGGCCGCCGGCGTTGAGCGCGCCGCCAATGCTGGTATGGCACTCCGCGCAATTGCCAAGCGCTGCAAGCTGCTCGCCGCGGGCGATGGTCGCCGCGGAATAGACCGACGCGTCGGGCCGTGCGATCGGCGCAATTGCGCGACCTGGAAGGAGCGCCGCACCGATGCCGATGGCAGCGGTGCAGACGGCTGCGATCGCTGCAGCGATACCGGCGCGCCTGGCGAACGGATTCGCCCAGACCCGGGAGGGCCGCGATGCCGCCGGTGCGGGCAGAGCCTGCGGCGTCACCGCCGCATCGCCGCGCAGACCCTTGAGGATTCGCTCAGGCGTGAACGGCGGCTCGCGGAAGCGCACGCCGGTGGCATCGAAGATGGCGTTCGCGATCGCCGCTGCGCTCGGCACCGAAGCAGACTCGCCGACGCCGAGCGGCGGCTGGTCCTGCCGCGGCAGCATCAAGACGTCGATCTTGGGTACGTCGGGGAAGGGGATGATGGGATAGGCGCCCCATTCGCGCGCGGCCACCGTGCCGCGCTCGAACGACACCTCTTCCATCAGCGCGCGGCTGGTGGATTGGATGACGTTGCCCTGGATCTGGTGGCGCACGCCGTCCGGGTTAATCATCAACCCGGAATCCTGCCCCGCGACGACGCGCGTCACGCTGACGTCGCCGGTCGTCTTGTTCACCGCGACGTCGGCAACCCAGGCCGACCACGCCGCGCCATAGCCCGGAAACTTGCTGTGGACGTAGAGCGCGTAGGCAAAGCCGCGGCCGTGCACGACCTCGCCGTCCTTCTCCTCGCGAACGGGGCGGGGCGTCCAGCCCGCGCGCTCGGCCACAGCATTGACGAGATCGACAGCGCGCTGATCCTTCAGGTAGCGCAGACGATATTCGATCGGATCGACGCCGGCTTCGGTTGCAGCCTCGTCGATATAGGATTCATGCGCGAAGGTGTTCGGCAATGCCGAGACGCCGCGGAACCAGGAGGCCCGCACGATCGGCGGCGTGTCGTGGGCGACGACGCGCATGTGCTCGTAATCGTAAGGAGGGATCGCGGTGCGGTCGCCCATCTGGAGCACGGTGGGCTCGGGGGAGATGCGACAGGTCAGCAGCAGCGCCAGCGTCGGAGCGGCGTTCGAGGGGTAGCGCGTGGCGAGATCGTAAGCGGCGATGCTGCCGTCAGCGTCGAGGCCGCCATTGACGTCGATGAGCTGCGCGGTGCCCTTGGGCTCCCAGGCGTGCTCCTGCTCGCGCGTCAATTGCACGCGGACGGGACGGCCGACGGCGCGCGACAGCAGGAGCGCATCGGCGGAGACGTCGTCGGCGCAGTTGCGACCGTAGCAGCCGGCGGCCTCCAGCCGGATCACCTCGATCTCGCTCTCGGGGCGCTCGATCAGCAGCGCCAGGTCGCCGCGCAGCACGTGCGGGTTCTGCGTGCCCGACCAGACGCGGATGTTGCCGTCCTGGAAGTCGGCGACGGCGCAGGAAGGGCCGATCGAGGCGTGCATCTGATACGGCCAGACGTAAGTGCGCTGCATCGGCTTGGCCGCGCCCGATATCGCCTTGTCGACCTCGCCCTTGTCGATCAGCGTGCGCGGCGTCGATGGATTGGCACGCAGGGCGGTCTCGACATCGCCAAGATCGGTAAGCGTCGGCGTCGGCTTCCAGCTCACCTTGAGCTGCTCTGCCGCACGGATCGCATTCTCCTCGCGCTCGGCGACGACGCCGACGAAATCGCCGATCCGCACCACGGCGACAAGGCCGGGAATGTCGCGCACGGAGGATTCGTCGACCGCAATGAGGCTGGTGCCGACGAACGGTCCGGCATCGACGCCAGCATAGGGCGGCCGCACCACGCGGCCATGCACCATTCCTGATACTCGGACGTCGTGCACGAAAGTCAGCTCGCCCGTGGCTTTAGCAGGTAGATCGACGCGCGGCACCGACTGGCCGACGATCGCGTAATCGCCGACAGGCTTGAGCTCGACGTCATCGGCGAGCTCGAGGCGGATCGCTTCGTCGCCGATGAGCTCGCCATAGCTGACGCTGCGATTGTCGTGGCCGCGAACGAGTCCGTCCTCGATCTTGAGCTCGGCTTCGGGCAAGTCCAGGCGTTCCGCCGCGCGCGCGATCAGAAAGTGCCGCGCTTGCGCCGCGGCCTTCCGCAGCGGCACGGCCGTGATCTGGATGGTCTCGCTCGCAATCGTCGCGCCCTGGTTCGGCACCAATGCCGTATTGCCGAGCACGACGACAACGCGCGCAAAGGAGACGTCGAGCTCTTCGGCGACGATCTGGCCCAGCGCAGTGCGGATGCCGGTGCCGAGATCGACATGGCCGTTATAGGCCGTGACCGAACCGTCCGCGGTGATGCGGACGAAGGTCTCCGATGTGACCTCGTCCACGCTGCGCGCGACGACGAGCGAACCCGCACGCTCAGCTCCGTTCGTAACAAAGGACGCCATCAATCTGCGGCCTCGGTGAGCTGGCCCGATGCGCGCATCACTGCGCGAAGGATCTCGACATGCGTGCCGCAGCGGCAGAGATTGTAGCGCAGCGCCGCCAAGGCCTCCCGTTCGGTCGGCCGCGGGTTGATCGCGAGCAACGCCTTGGTGGTCATGATCATGCCGTTGAGACAATAGCCGCATTGTGCGGCCTGCTCGTCGATGAAGGCCTGCTGCACGACGTCGGGCTTGTCGCTTGTGCCGAGGCCTTCGAGCGTCACGATGTCGCGCCCGGCGCAGCCGCTCACCGGAATCACGCAGGAGCGTGCCGCCAGTCCGTCGATCAGGACAGTACAGGTGCCGCATTCCCCCAAGCCGCAGCCGTATTTCGGGCCGTTCAGCGCGAGATCATTGCGCAGCACGTAGAGCAGCGGCGTGTCGCGCGCTGCCGTGACCTCGTGGATCCTGCCGTTCACGGTGAGGCGGATCGGTGTCTGCGTCATCCTCGTTCCCAAGCCCAAGACGATATCCAAGATCATGCAATCGCGAAAATTCGTCGCTGCGACGATACCGTTTGTACACAAACGTGCAAGCCATGCATGCCGCACTGCAGCGCGGTTGCCTTCTTTGTGGACAGGGCGGATAGGCAAATGAGGTTTTATGCGGCAGTGGCATCTTTTGCGCTGCACCGCCGCTTGACAGCCCCGGGGCAGCGCGCGCAACATCGTTCGTATACGAATGATAACAGCGGTGTCCGCCGGCTCCGACATGGTGACAGAAACGACGAGCGCCGTCATCGACAAGATCCGCTGCGATGCTTGTCCGGTGATGTGCTACATCAAGCCGGGCGCGGCGGGCGCCTGCGATCGCTATGCCAATCACGACGGCAAGCTCGTCCGCGTCGATCCGCATGTCATCCTGGAGCGTACCGTTTCTCATGGCGGCAAGCTCGTCCCGTTCAGCCGCACCGAGGACTGGGACGGCAACATCGTCCATGAGCCCTCGACTTTCGTGACGGCGATCGGGGCAGGCACGACCTATCCCGACTACAAGCCGGCGCCGTTCATCGTCTCTGCGGAGGTCGACGGCGTCGACATGGTGACGGTCGTCACCGAGGGCATCTTCTCCTATTGCGGCATCAAGGTGAAGATCGACACCGATCGCTATCTCGGCCCGGAGACCGCGACCGTGCGCGCGCAGGGCGAGGCGGTCGGCCATGTCACCACCAGCGAATACGGCTCGCAGATGCTCTCGCTAGGCGGCGTGCATCATCTCACCGGCGGCTCCAAGAAGGAGGGCCGCGTCACCTGCGACACGCTGATGGACCTCGCCAATTGCAAGGCGGTCGAGCTCACCATCGATGGCGGCGCCACCGTGGTGGTGCAGGCCGGGCAGCCGCCGATCGTCAACGGCGTGAAGGAAGAGCGCATGCGCGTCGGCTGCGGCTCGGCGACGATCGGCATGTTCGCCAAGCAATGGCACGGCAAGGTGGACGAAGTCGTCGTGGTCGATGACCACATCACCGGCGTGCTCAGCGAGCATCAAGCGGGCAAGCTGCTCGACATCGCCGACACCGGCATCAAGATGAAGGGCCGTCGCTCGACGCCCGGCCGCTATTTCCAGGTGGCCGATCCAGGCACGGGCTGGGGCGGCACCAACATCTCAGATCCCCTGTCGATCCTTGGCCCGTTCGATGCCAAGGAAGCAAAGCCCGGTCTGACCATGCTGATGGTCTCCACCACCGGAGAGCATTCATCCTATTACGTGCTCGACCAGGCCTTGAAGCCGGTCGAGACCGAGATGCCTGACGACTTGAAGTTCTCGGTCGAGCGCATCCAGGAAAATTGCGAGCCCGCGTTGTGCACGGTGTTGTTCATGGCGGGCGCGGGCGGCTCCTTGCGCGCTGGCGTCACCGACAACCCGGTGCGGCTGACGCGCTCGGTGAAGGATGCGCTGACGCGCGTCACCAGCGGCGGCGCGCCGGTCTATGTCTGGCCCGGCGGCGGCATCACCTACATGGTCGACGTGACGCAGATGCCGTCAGGCGCGTTCGGCTATGTGCCGACACCGGCCCTGGTCGCGCCGATCGAATTCACCATGAAGCTGTCCGACTATGCCGCGCTCGGTGGCCACATGGATTATGTGAAGCCGCTCTCCGAGGTGCAGAGCGGCGACGATGTCCGCCAATTGCCCTGGCAGAACCCGATTCCGGGGCCTCGCACATGACCAGGCGCCCGCAAATCGCATTGCTGTCTGATGGCCGGCGGCTGCATTTGCAGGATGGACCGATCGATCTGATCGTGGAGGCGAGGGGACGTACGGATGCGGTGCGGGTCGCCTATGAGGCTGCGGCGCTGCGGTTCACTGGATTGCTCGACGAGCTTTGCGCGGAATTGCCAGGGCTGCGTACGGCGGTCGAGGAGAAGACCTCGCTGAAGGGCGTTGTCGCCCGCCGCATGCACGCTGCCGTCGCGCCTTATGCCGCCGATTGCTTCATCACGCCGATGGCGGCCGTTGCCGGCAGCGTCGCGGAGGAGATTCTGGCCGCGATGCTGCGCGCTGCACCGCTCGATCGGATTTACGTCAACAATGGCGGCGACATCGCGCTGCATCTCGGTGTGGGCGAGCATTTTTCGGTCGGCCTGATGGATCGTCCCGACCACGACGGCGTGATGCGGAGGATGCGGATCGATGCGAACGATCCGGTGCGGGGCGTCGCGACCAGCGGTCGGCACGGCCGCAGCTTTTCGCTCGGGATCGCCGATGCCGTGACCGTGCTGGCCGCAACCGCTTCGCAGGCCGATGCGGCCGCGACCGTGATCGCCAATGCCGTCGATCTGCCCGGGCATCCCGCAATCATCCGACAGCCTGCGAACGAGCTTCAGCCCGACAGCGATCTGGGCGCGCGCCTCGTGACGCGCGGTGTCGGCGAGCTGTCTCACAATGAGATCGCCGCCGCGCTTGAATCTGGCGCGGAATGTGCACGGCAATTGTTCGATCGCGGACTGATCGAAGGTGCCGTGCTGCGGCTTTGTGGTGATATGCTTGTCATCGGAACAAAGGATATAGAAGAGCAACGATCGCGCCCGCGTGTGCTGGAGAACGCGGTCCATGCCTGAACAGGGAAGCGAAACATGAGCGCGATCATCCGCAAGATCGTCACCGTCGTCGAAGAGACGCAGATGGAGATGGGACGCCAGGTGTCGCCGCCGACCCGGCGTGCCGCCGCGATCGCCGTGATCGAAAATCCTTTCGCCGGAAAATATGTCGAGGATCTTTCGCCGCTGATCGCGATCGGCGAGGAGCTGGGCGAGCTCTTATCGAAGCGCGCGGTGGCGGCGCTCGGCATCGATGGCGCCAAGGCACATAGCTACGGCAAGGCCGCGGCCGTCGGCGAGAACGGCGAGCTGGAGCATGCCGCCGCAATCCTCCACCCCAAGATGGGCGCGCCGGTGCGTAAAGTTCTGGGGAAGGGCGCGGCGCTGATCCCGTCCTCGAAGAAGCGCAGCGGCCCCGGCACGACCCTGGACATTCCGCTGGGGCACAAGGACGCAGCCTTCGTCCGCAGCCATTTCGACGGGATGGAGGTACAGATCAACGATGCGCCGCGCGCCAACGAGATCATGGTCGCTGTCGCCGTCACCGACAGCGGCCGTCCGCTGCCGCGCGTCGGCGGGCTGACGGTCGCGGAGATCAAGGGCGAAGACGGTCTGAGATAGAAGTCGTAGGCGAGTTCAAATTGGAGGTTGGGATGCGAGCAAGAAATACTATCGTCGGCGCGGCCTTCGCGCTTCTGGCAGGCGGCATGGCGCATTCGGCCCTGGCGCAGGACATCAAGATCGGCGAGATCAACAGCTATTCGCTGCTGCCGGCATTCACCGAGCCCTATCGCAAGGGCTGGCAGCTTGCGGTCGAGGAAGTCAACGCGGCCGGCGGCATCAACGGCAAGAAGCTCGTCGTCATCTCCAAGGACGACGGCGGCAAGCCGGCGGACGCGCAGACCGCGGCCAACGAGCTCGTCTCGAGCGAGGGCGTCGCGATGCTCGCGGGAACGTTCCTGTCGAACATCGGTCTTGCGGTCTCTGACTTCGCCAACCAGAAGAAGGTGTTCTTCCTCGCGGCCGAGCCGCTCACGGACGCCATCACCTGGTCCAAGGGCAACAAATACACCTTCCGCCTGCGTCCCTCCAACTACATGCAGGCGGCGATGCTGGTGGAAGCTGCCAGCAAGCTGCCGGCGAAACGCTGGGCGACGATCGCGCCGAACTACGAATACGGCCAGTCGGCGGTCGCGGTGTTCAAGAAGCTGATGTCGGAGAAGCGCCCCGACATCCAGTGGGTCGACGAGCAATGGCCGCCGCAGGGCAAGATCGACGCCGGCCCGGTGGTGCAGGCGGTTGCCGCCGCCAACCCGGAAGCGATCCTCAACGTCACGTTCGGCGCGGATCTCGTCAAACTCGTGCGCGAAGGCAACACCCGCGGCCTGTTCAAGGGGCGCGAGGTCGTCTCCTTCCTCACCGGCGAGCCCGAATATCTCGACCCGCTCAAGGACGAGACGCCGGAGGGCTGGATCGTCACCGGCTATCCCTGGTACTCGATCAAGACGCCCGAGCATGACGCGTTCCTGAAGGCGTACCAGGCCAAGTACAACGACTATCCGCGTCTCGGCTCGATCGTCGGCTACCAGACCATCAAGTCGGCCGCCGCGATCCTGGCCAAGGCAGGATCGACCGATCCGGAGAAGCTGATTGCCGCGGCGGAGGGGCTTACGATGCCATCGCCGTTCGGCGAGATCACCTTCCGCAAGATCGACCACCAGTCGACGCTCGGGGCCTTCGTCGGCAAGACCGCGCTGAAGGACGGCAAGGGCGTGATGGTGGACTCGTCTTACAAGAAAGGCGCGGACTATCTGCCCAGCGATGCCGAAGTCGCGAAGTTGCGTCCGAAGGATTGATACAACAGAGACCGGGGCCTTCATGGTTCGAGACGCGCGGCGTCGCCGCGCTCCTCACCATGAGGGTCCCGGACCTCATCCTGAGGAGGCGCGGAGCGCCGTCTCGAAGGATGAAGACCAGCACCGAGACCTAACCAACCCGGACCGCCGATGGCCTTTTACGTCGTACAGTTTCTGACCGGTCTCGCCAGCGCAGCGTCGCTGTTTCTGGTGGCCTCGGGCCTGTCGATCATCTTCGGCGTGACCCGGATCGTGAATTTCGCGCATGGCGCCTTCTACATGATCGGCGCCTACATCGCCTTCACGCTGACCGAGCGCTTGTCCGGCGCGTTCGGCTTCTGGGGCGGCATCGTCCTGGCCGCGTTCGCGGTGGCGCTGATCGGCGTCATCGTCGAGATGGTGCTGCTCCGGCGCATCTATCATGCGCCCGAGCTGTTCCAGCTGCTCGCGACCTTCGGCCTGACCTTGATGGTCGAGGATCTCGTCGTGCTGATCTGGGGGCCCGACGATCTCGTCGGCCGCCGCGCGCCGGGCTTCAGGGGCGCGATCGATTTCTTCGGCCAGAACATTCCGAGCTACGACCTGTTCCTGATCGTGCTCGGTCCCGTCGTGCTCGGCATTCTCTGGCTGCTGTTCCAGCGCACGCGCTGGGGCGTCTTGGTGCGCGCGGCGACGCAGGATCGCGACATGGTGGCCGCGCTCGGCGTCAACCAAAAGTGGCTGTTCACGTCGGTGTTCGCTGTCGGTGTCTTCCTGGCAGCGCTCGGCGGCGCGCTCCAGATCCCGCGCGATGCCGTGCACCACGCCATGGACCTGCGCATCATCGTCGAAGTCTTCGTCGTGGTGGTGATCGGTGGCCTCGGCAGCATCGTCGGCGCTTTCGTCGCGGCGGTGCTGGTCTCCGAGCTGAATGCCTTCGGCATCCTGATCTTCCCGAAGATCTCGATCATTCTCGTCTTCCTGGTCATGGCGGTGGTGCTGATCGTGCGTCCCTGGGGCCTGTTCGGCAAGCCGGAGGCGGCCGCGCGCAAGACGCCGGGTCTCACCGTCAATCCCTGGCGGCCGCTGACCTCGAACGAGCGGCTGATGGCGCTTGCGGCGCTGATCGTCGCGGCCATGCTGCCGCTGTTCGCCGGCAACTATCTGCTGACCGTGGGCTCGGAGATCGCGATTTTCGTGATCTTCGCCGTCAGCCTGCACTTCCTGATGTCGGTCGGCGGCCTCGCATCGTTCGGTCACGCTGCCTATTTCGGGCTCGGCGCCTATGGCATCGCCTTCCTCGCCAAGATGGCGGGACTTCCGATGATCGTCTGCTTGCTGCTCGGGCCGCTGCTCGGCTGCATGGGCGCGGCCGTGTTCGGCTTCTTCGCGGTGCAGCTCTCCGGCGTCTATTTCGCGATGCTGACGCTCGCCTTCGCGCAGATCGTCTGGTCGATCGCGTTCCAGTGGGTGGACGTGACCGGCGGCGACAACGGCATTCTCGGCCTCTGGCCGTCGAGCTGGGCGGCAAGCCCGTCGCGCTTCTACTGGCTTTCGCTCGGCGTCGTGGCGCTGGTGACCGTCGCGCTGCGGGCCATGGTGTTCTCGCCGTTCGGCTACGCGCTTCGTGCCACGCGCGACTCGGTTCTGCGCAGCGAAGCCATCGGCATCGATGCCAAGCGCATCCAGTGGACCGCCTTCGTGATCGCCGGCACGACCGCCGGCATCGGCGGCGCCTTGTTCGCCTACCTCAAGGGTAGCGTGTTCCCCGACAATCTCGGCATTTCGCTCTCCGTCGACGCGCTCGTCATGGTGCTGCTCGGCGGCGTCGAGACGGTCTCGGGCGCGGTGATCGGCGCCATCGTCTACAAGGCTTTGAACATCTGGCTGGTGAGCCAGACCGATCTGTCGAAGCTCGTGCTCGGCGGCTTCATCATGCTGATCGTCGTCGTCTTCCCCAAGGGCATCGTCGGCACGCTGGAGATGCTGGCGCAGCGCCGCAAGAAAGCATCGCCGCCGGGATCACCTTTGCTCGCCAAGCCGATCGAGTCTGCCGAATGAGCGTCGCACCTCCACTTCTCGCGGTCGAAGGCCTGACCAAATCCTATGGCGGCATCCATGCCGTGCGAGGCGTCTCGTTCTCGCTGCGGGCCGGCGAGATCCTGGCGCTGATCGGGCCGAACGGCGCCGGAAAAAGCACCTGCTTCGACATGCTCAACGGCCAGAACATGCCTGATAGCGGCCACGTTCGCCTGCTTGGCGAGGAGATCACCGGCCGGAAGCCGCGTGAGGTCTGGCGGCTCGGCGTCGGCCGCACCTTCCAGATCACCGCGACCTTCGCCACCATGACCGTGCGCGAGAACGTGCAGGTCGCGCTGATCTCGCACGGCAAGCAGCTGTTCAATCTGTTCGGCTCGGCGCCGAAGTTCGATCGCGACGAGGCCGGCCGCCTGCTCGAGCTGGTCGGCATGGGCGGCTATGCGGACCGGCCCTGCGGCGAGCTTGCCTATGGCGATCTCAAGCGGCTCGAGCTTGCGGTTGCGCTCGCCAATCAGCCCAAGCTGCTGCTGATGGACGAGCCGACGGCCGGAATGGCACCGCGCGAGCGCGTCGAATTGATGCGGCTGACCGCGCGCATTGCCCGGGAAAAATCCATCGGCGTTCTCTTCACCGAGCACGACATGGACGTGGTGTTCGAGCATGCCGACCGCATCCTCGTGCTCAACCGCGGGACGTTGATCGCGGAGGGCTCGCCGGCCGAAGTGCGCGGCAATCCCCAGGTGCAGGCGGTCTATCTCGGCGAGGGCCTTGTCTACGATGCCCGGCACCGCGAGGGAGCCTCCACATGAAGCTCACGGTGCAAGACCTCAACAGCCATTATGGTCCGGCGCATATCCTGTTCGACATCGGCTTCGAGGTCGGCGAGGGCGAGGTGGTGGCACTGCTGGGACGCAACGGCGCCGGCAAGTCGACCACGTTCCGCTCGATCGTCGGCCTCGTCGCGCAGCGCTCCGGCCGCATCACGTTCGAGGGCAAGGACGTCTCGACGAAACCGACGCACGAGATCGTGCGCGAGGGCCTCGGCTACGCGCCGGAGGAGCGTCGCATCTTCACGGACCTGACCGTCGAGGAAAACCTCGAAGTCGGCCGCCAGCCGAAGCGTCCGAACGCGCCGCACTGGACGCGCGAAAAGCTGTTCGCGCTGTTTCCTAACCTCGGCGAGATGAAGAACCGCCCGGGCGGACGAATGAGCGGCGGCGAGCAGCAGATGCTCACCATTGCGCGCACGCTGATGGGCAATCCCTCGCTGGTGCTGCTGGACGAGCCGTCGGAGGGCCTGTCGCCGAAGATCGTGGAGCAGATGGTTGATGCCATCCTGACCATGAAGAAGGAAGGCGTCAGCATCGTCGTCTCCGAGCAAAATCTGCATTTCGCGCGGCTGATTTCGGATCGCGCCTACATCATCGAGCGCGGCCGCATCTGCTTCGGCGGCACCATGGCCGAGCTCGACGCGCGCCCGGATATCCGCGACGCGCATCTGTCGTTGTGAGGCAAGGGGAAGGGCTGCGAACGGATGGCGAGAAGCGTTGCGGCAAAGAAAAGTGTCAAACCGGCGAAACCGCCTTACGTGCTCGACGAACAGGTCGGCTTCATCCTGCGCCAGGTCTGGCAGCGCCACAGCTCGATCTTCGCCCGCGACATCGGCACCAATCTGACGCCGACGCAATGGGCGGCGCTGTCGAAACTGGCCGAGACCGGGCCGTGCTCGCAGAACCAGCTCGGGCGCCTGACGGCGATGGACGTCGCGACCATCAAGGGCGTGATCGATCGTCTCACCGCGCGCGGCCTCACCGAGACGAGCCAGGATCCCGAGGACGGCCGCCGCCTGCTGGTGAGCCTGACCCGCGCCGGACAGCAGCTTGCCGAAAAGCTGGCGCCGAACGCGCTGGCGATCACCCGCGAGACGCTGGCGCCGCTCGAGGCGAAAGAGCGCGAGACGCTGATGATGCTGCTGAACAAGCTCAGGTGAAGGTTTCGTAGGGCGGGCAGAGCGAAGCGTGCCCGCCATCCTTTCTCGAGTCGCAAAAATCGTGGGCACGGCACTTCGCGCCGTTTGACCACCCTACGGCAGTTGAACAAGGTGCCGGAACTGGCGACTAACCTTGATGAAGGGTTTATCGAGGTTTTGGTCATGAGAGTTGCGACGCGCTTTGCGGTTGTCTTGAGTCTTGGTGCCGTGCTCGCCGGCCAATGCGCTCCCGCCTTGGCGGCGCAGCCTTACGAAGGCTTCTGGGCCTCGACCAAAAAGGACTGTCGCAACGAGGACAGTCCCAACCGCATGAGCATCGAGGGCGGCAATCGCCTGTACTGGTATGAGACGCGGTGCCGCGCCAGCCAGATCACGGCCGACGGAAGGCTCGGCTGGAAAATGAAGCTGGCCTGCGAAGGCGAGGGCGAAAAATTCCGCTCCAATCCTCGCGTCTCCGTCGCTGCGGATGGCAGGCTGGTGATGGACAACGGTCCAGTTGGGCGGGCCAAGCGCCAGACCTATGTGCGCTGTGAGATTGCGAAGAAGCGCTGATCTCTTACGTCTTTCCCGGCCATTTGGCGCGGTAGCGGATTTCGCTGCCGTCACCAAGCCGCCGCCACGTTCCGAATTCCGGCGTATGCGGCGCGCGGGCCGTCAAATCGATCGGATAGATCCGGCTCGGCTGGCCCTGGATGTTGATGGCGAGCTGCCGGTGCGAGGTTCGAAACGCCAGCTCGACTTCGCCGGCGATAACCGCCTGGTCGCCATCGCGATAGAACGCGGCCGGACTGACTTCGCCCGGCATGGTGTTGATGTCGGTTTGCAGTTCGATGGTGATGTCCTGCGCCGATGTTGGCACCGTTACTCCCGCCGGAAAGCGGACCTCGAACACGAGCAGGGGATTGGCGCCGTTGCGGTTGAGCCAGGGCGTTGCGGTCGCGTATGCGTACGCAATGTAGGCGCCGAGGCCGGCGGTGCAGAGCAGGGCGACGATGCCGAGCGACTTCAAGCTGTTCCGCGCGACGCCGCCGACGCCTGCGTCCTGCCCTGCATTTTTGCCTGAACGCGTCACGAGCCAATTGGCGAGGACCGCGCCGGCGATTGCACCGGTGGGCGAGTAGACGAACAGTCCCAGCAGACCCGATGTGATCGGGTCCGCACGGTTGCCGACATCGAGGAGAGAAAACAGCACAAAGATCGCGATATAGCCCGCCACCGCGCCAGCGACGCCCACGGCTATCCGTGATGGGTCCTTCATGTCAGCCTCGATGGTCGAACAATGAACTGCCGCCGCCGAGGGCTGCCTGCGTTAGACGCAACAGGCTTGCGACTTGTTCAATGCCTTCGAGGGACGGTGCGAGCGGCGGGCCGCTCCGGCTGCATCACTTCGCCACCACCTCCGGCACCTTGCCGGCGGGCGGCGTGTTGCGGCTGCGCTGGGTGCGGACGATGCCGTCGATGATGGTCATTCCGATGCCGGGGAGATCGCCGAGCTGAACGCTCTCCAGGATGTTCTTGCCCGGCGAGTGCTGGGCCTTGTCCATGATGACGAAGTCGGCGGAGCGGCCGACCTCGATCAGGCCGCAGTCGAGCTGGCGCATCCGGGCGGTGTTGCCGGTGGCAAGGCAGAATGCGATCTCGGCCGGCAGGTCGCCGAGCGAGGACAGCATCGAGACCATGCGCAGAATGCCGAGCGGCTGCACGCCGGAGCCGGCGGGCGCGTCGGTACCAAGGATGACGCGATGCAGGTCGCCCATCTCGCGGGCGGTGCGCAGCGTGAACAGGGCCGAGCGCTCATTGCCGTTGTGCACGAGCTCGAGGCCGCGCTTGCAGCCCTCGCAGATGCAGCGGATCTGGTCGTCGGGCAGAGCAGTGTGGCCGCCGTTGATGTGGCCGACCACGTCGGTGTCGGCCTCAAGCACCACGTCCTTGTCGATCAGGCCGGAGCCGGGGATCGACGGGCCGCCGGTGTGGATGGTGCTCTGGATACCGTATTTGCGCGCCCAGCCGACCATCTTCCGCGCGGTCGGGCCGTCCTTGACGCCGCCGAGGCCGACCTCGCCGAGCAGCTTGACGCCGTTCGCGGCCATCTCCTTGAAGTCTTCTTCCACCATCTCGCATTCGATCACCGGCGCGCCGGCGTGAACCTTCACCCCGCCAGGACGCAAGGTCCAGAATGCGCGCTGGGCGAACACGGCCATGGCCTTGAGGCCGACGACGTCGCGGGGTCGGCCAGGCATGTGCACCTCGCCGGCGGAGATCATGGTGGTGACGCCGCCGTGCAGATAGCTGTCGATCCAGTTGATCTGGTTCTGCCGCGGCGTCCAGTCGCCGGCGACAGGGTGGACGTGGCTGTCGATCAGGCCCGGCGCCACCGTGGTGCCGTTGGCGTCGACGATGGTGGTGGCGCCTTCGGTATTGACCTCCTTGAAGCGGCCGATCGCGCTGATCTTGCCGTTCTCGGCGACGATGGTGTCGCCGTCCAGGATCGGCTTTTCCAAAGCGCCGGACAGGATCAGGCCGATATTGCGGATCACCAGCTTCGAGGGTCCGGTGGCCTGGGGTGCGTCATGCGCCATGGAAGGGGCTCCTTATTCCTAACTGCAACGCTTCCGATCTTGGGCAGCCTTGACCGCGGGATCAAGCCGGATTATTCATTAGTATACGAATGATCGTGTACAAACGACGCATAGCTGCCGGCCTCGGAACCGCAATCGACGCGACAGGGAAGGTGAGATGAGCAATTTCAATCAAGAAAGCGTTTTGAGCGTCCACCACTGGACCGATACGCTGTTCTCCTTCAAGACCACCCGCACCCCGACCTTCCGCTTCCGCAACGGCGAATTCACCATGATCGGGCTCAGGGTCGGCGAGAAGCCGCTGCTGCGGGCCTACAGCGTCGCCAGCGCCAATTACGAGGACACGCTGGAGTTCTTCTCGATCAAGGTGCCGGACGGACCGCTGACCTCGCGCCTCCAACATCTGAAGGAAGGCGACGAGATCATCGTCAGCCGCAAGGCCACCGGCACACTGGTGATCGACAATCTGGAAGAGGGACGTAACCTCTACCTGATCGGCACCGGCACGGGTCTTGCGCCGTTCCTGAGCGTGATCAAGGATCCCGAGACCTATGAGCGGTTCGAGAAGGTGGTGCTGCTGCACGGCTGTCGGCACGTCAAGGAGCTCGCCTATGGCGAGATGATCACCGAGCATCTGCCGAAGGACGAGCTGCTCGGCGAGTACATCCAGAACCAGCTGATCTACTATCCGACCGTGACGCGCGATCCCTTCCGCAATCGCGGCCGCATCACCGATCTCATCACCTCAGGCAAGCTGTTCGCCGATATCGGCCTGCCGGTGCTGGAAGCCGCCCATGACCGCGTCATGATCTGCGGCAGCCCGGCCCTTGTGGCGGACACCCGCGTCCTCCTGGGTGAGCGCGGCTTCGTCGAGGGCAATCACGGCGAGCCTGCCCAGTTCGTGGTAGAGAAGGCCTTCGCCGAGCGCTGAAGCGTTTTCGAGCGAAGTGGATACCGGTTCGCGTCAAGAAGACCCGCCCAAATAAGAATCTAGGGTCCCGTTGCGGGGCTCCAGATCCGGAATTTCTGCGCGAGAAGATCGCATTTTCGCCACCGCCGGGGCGTTGCGGCGCCGATTCGGCGCACGATACTATGGGGGACCGAATCAGCGGAGTTCCCACATGGTTGCGGACAGCGACAGCAACATCGCCTGGCACCGGGTTCAGTTGAAGAAGAACCGCGCCGAGCTGAAGGCGCTGGAGACCGCGCGCTTCACGATGGGCGAGATCGCCACCTCGAAGCGCAACGGCCAGACGCAGAAGACGATCGCGGAACTCAAGCGCAAGATCGCACAGTCGGAGCGCGCCATCGCCGATCACGACAAACGGACGCGCCGTCCACTCGCAACCGACCTGCAGAGCCTCAGCAATGGCAGCTGGAGCCATTGGGACGCCTACACCCAACAGCAGCGCAAGAGCGGCCAGCGCTCCTCCGGGCGCGGATAGCCGCGGCTCGCCACGCCCGCGGCCGACGAGCAGACGCGCCCTTGCGCCGGCCGCGCCGCGCACCATCTCGGTGATACGCCACCAATCGTTCCGGTGATCCCATGACAGCGCGCCTCGATTTCACCAGCGAGGCCTTCTTTCGCGATCCGCCCAAGGCGATCGCGAAATTGCGCATGTCCGCACCCGTGGTCGCGACGCGGTTTCCCATCGTCGGCAATGTCTGGATCACCACGACTCATGACGCCACCGCGCAGGTCCTGAAGGACGGCGCGACCTTCACGTTGCGCAAGGAGGATGGCGACATCGCGGGCTTGCGCTGGTGGATGCCGAGATTCGTCAGGACCATCGCCAACAACATGCTGACGATGGACGAGCCGGATCACACGCGGGTGCGCAGCATCGTCGACGAAGCGTTTCGCCGCCGCGCGATCGTTGCGATGGAGCCGCGCATCCGGGCCATCGCTGACGGTCTGGCCGACGAGCTGTTCGCGCAAGGATCCCCGGCCGATCTGGTCCAGCGCTATGCGCGCATCCTGCCGCTCGCGGTGATCTCGGAGCTGCTCGGCCTGCCGCTCGCAGATCGTCCAAAGTTCATCGCCTGGGCCAACGCGATATCCTCGCTGACGAATGTCGTCAGCTTCTTCCGCCTGCTGTTCGCGGTGCGCAAGATGCGCGCCTACCTCGAGCAGCAGTTGCAGATCGCGCGTGTCCAGGGCGGCGAGGGCCTGATTGCCGAGCTGATTCAGGTCGAGCGCGAAGGCGGCCAGATCACGCCGGATGAAATGGTCTCGATGGTGTTTCTGTTGCTCGGGGCGGGATCGGAAACCACCACCCATCTCATCAGCGGTTCCATCTACGAGCTGCTCAGGAATCCCGAACGGCGCGATTGGCTGGAACAGGATTGGAGCCGTGTCGGGCTCGCAGTCGAGGAGTTTCTGCGCTTCGTCTCACCGGTGCAATTCTCCAAGCCGCGCTACGTGCGGCGCGATGTCGAGGTCGAGGGCGTGCGCCTGAAGAAGGGCGATCGCGTCATGGTGATGCTCGCCGCTGCGAACATGGATCCCGCGGTACATGATCGTCCCGAGACCCTCGATCTCGAACGCAAGCCGAACCGCCATATCTCGTTCGGCACGGGAATCCACTTCTGTCTCGGCCATCAGCTCGCGCGCATCGAGGCGGCCTGTGCGCTGGAGGCGCTGTTCGTGCGTTGGCCGAAATTGAGTCTTGCCGTCGATGCCGCTGAAATCCGCTGGCGCAGGCGGCCGGGCTTGCGCGCGATCGCGAAGCTTCCCGTCACGGCAGAGGGCCGCGGAACAGAGACGACTGCACGCAGCGGAACGAGGCACGATCGTTCCCTCACCGCGGCGAACTGACGTCGGCGGCGCCCTTTCGGAAAATCTTTGCCTGTTGTGATCGGCCAGGAACGGTGTGCCGTTCGTGCTGTTGTCATCCCGACATGACGCGGAGGGGAGTTCCTTGGGGCGCATGTCGCAGATCGACGTCTTAACGGGAGACCAGATCATGGCCAGCAAGATGCCACCTGTTCCACCGGACAATCAGAGCCGCAAGGGAACCGGCGATCGCAAGCAGATGTCCGCCGATCAGATGCCGCACGGTCAGGAGCGTGTACAGAATCCAGATCAGCAGGGACAGCAGGGCAACATCAAGCAGAACACGACCAACCAAGGCTATCAGCAAGATCGCTGAGGAGGACGACATTCATGTCGACATCCACGAAGACACCGAACAGCATTCGACAGGGCGGACCCGGCGCCTCGCATGAGAACGCGAAGGCACCGCTTCAGGTGAAGAAGCCGCCGGCGGACGATCCGCAGCGCAGCCACAGCCGGGTTTCCGGCGGCGGTGGCGAGCGCGATTCCCATCACACGCACGACGAGGCCGGAAAGGGCGGAGGCAGGTGACATGGCCAACAAGCAACCCAAGCTGTACGCGCCGACCGAGAAGGACCTGCATGACAACCCCCTGATCGGCGGATCCAATGGCGCGAACAGGGCAGGCGTTTCGCCTGACGACCTCGAGGACGTCTTGGGCGAGAACACGATCGAAGGCGACGTCGAAAACGACGTGAACGCCGGTGGCGGTATCGACAAGGATGTCGCGCGGAGCGGTTCGCCCCGAAGAGGCCGGTAAGATTGGAGGCCCACAATGCAGGGAAAGAAGACTCACGAACAGCAAGTGCGCATCCTCGAGCGGAAGCCAGATGTTCCGGATGCGCGAGAACTCGAACAGGCCGCCGGTCATAACCCGCAAGATACGCGCGTCCATCGTGCCAACCCCGAAGCTCGTCACAGCGAGTTTCCAGTGAGCCGCGGCGGTCTCAACCAGGAGAGCGATCACAACAAGCACAACGATCCCGGCCAGAGCGGCCACAAGCCGCCCAAACCGACGACGGCACAACAGAAGCACTAAATCATCGGAAGAGAGGAGAGACTGATGCCTGGTGGGCATGGCAGCAAGACGCACTTCAGATCGGGCATGCATGGCAAGGGCGACGGCACCGGCGCATTGACCGACGTGCCGAAGGAGATGATCGGCGACAACATGGTCCTGTCCAACCGAGACAAGAAACAGCATTCGGACATTCGCGGCATGGACGGCAAGTCCATCCAGACCGAACAATATCAGGACCACGCAGCAAACCGGCTCGATGAGAAGCCGGAGGCCGACGAGACCTGAGAGGGCGTTCCTTCCGCCGACTTGCGGACCGGTGTTCAGCCGGTCCGCTTTTTTGTGGGCGCAAGGTCGCGCTCCCAGCCGAACACCGAGCGGCCGTCGAGATCCGGTGAGGCCGCTCGTTCACCGGCGATGAAAGCCTCGACCGAAGGCCCGCGCGCGGTCCGCTCCAACCGCCGCGCCTGGTCGTCGAGGCGCTTGATCGCCTGCATCTCTTCCTCTCGCCCGAGGTTCGCGTTGTGGATCGCGCCCTTCAGCACCCGGATGGTCTCGTCATAGACCTTGATCGGAACGGGGTAGGGATGCCGGTCCTTGCCGCCATGGGCGAGCGAGAAACGGGCGGGGTCGGTGAAGCGATAGGGCGCGCCGTGCACGACCTCGGCAACCATCGCGAGCGAGCGCACCGTGCGCGCGCCGACGCCCGGCGTCAGCAGCAGCTCCGGAAAATCCGCCGGGCCGCGTTCGGCTGCAGCGGCGAGTGTGCCGTGCAGGCGGCGCGCGAACACGTCCTTCGGCCGCACATCATGATGCGGAGGCATGATCAGATGCGGCAGCATGCCTTGCGCCGGCGTGGACGGGGTCCCCGTGAGCCGCTCGAATTCGGAGACGATGCGATCCGGACCGAGGTCGGAGAGCAGCTCGAGCTGTGCCGTCCGAGATAGATCGGCGCGATGATCGGTGAGATTGACGATCTCCCCCTGCTGCGGCCCGTCGATTGCGCTGTGCGGCGTATCGACAAAGCTCTTCAGTGCCTCGGAGTGCCAGTGATAGCGCCGCGCCTGCCGCTTGTCGCCGTTCATGCCCTGCTGCACCACCGTCCATTTGCCCTCAGTGGTGACGAAGAAGCCGTGCAGGTAAAGGTCAAAGCCGTCCTGGACTGCGGCGCTGTCGACCTTGGCGACCAGACGGCTGGCCCGGGTCAGCTTGACGCCGTCGAATCCGACGCGGTCGCCGAGCTGCAACAGCTCGTCCGGCGTCTTGCGCGAATGCTGACCGCGACCGCCACAGACGTAAATCCCGAGCTCGTCCTGGAGCGGTCCGAGCCCGCGCTTCAGCGCGCCGATCACGGAGGTGGTGATGCCGGAGGAGTGCCAGTCCATTCCCATCACGGCGCCAAACGACTGGAACCAGAATGGATGCGACAGGCGCTGTAGAAATGCGTCGCGGCCGTAATGATGCACGATCGCCTGGGTGACGATCGCCCCGAGCGAGGACATGCGACTTGCCAGCCAGGGCGGAACCCGGCCAGTGTGAAGAGGAAGATCGGCGCTGCCGGTTCGTCGAGTCATGGCGGCAAGCCTAGCGCAGCTCAGCGACGGTTGCACCTGCGGGATGCTGCATTGCACGGGGCGGGGGAGCGAAGCCGGCCGGGATGCGTTGTGCGGGTTGCGTGAGTGCAATGATGGGGACGATCCATGGATTGGCAGGCTCTGACGGCCGATATCGACAGGATGTTCGGCTGGATACCGTCATGGTTCATCGGCCTCACCCTGGTTGCCGGCGCGATCCTTCTTGCCCTGCTCGTCTACCGGGTTGCCACCTGGCTGCTCAACCGCGCTTTCGGAACGCGGCTTCCGCTCTTGAGCGTGTTCATCGAGCGCACGGCAGGCCCCGCGCAAATGGCGCTTTGCCTTGCCGCCGTCGCAATGGTGCTGCCGCTGGCGCCGCTCGACGATACGATCCGCACCCCCCTGACGCGGCTGTTCGTCGTGGCCTTCATCGCGCTGATCGGCTGGATCTCGATCCGGATCGTCGACATGAGCGCGGCGCGCTACTTGCAGAACTTTCGCGATGTCACCGAGAATTTCGTCGCGCGCAAGCACGTCACGCAGGTGCGCGTGTTCAAGCGCGTCACCGACACCATCATCGTCATCATCACGGTCTCCGCCGCGCTGATGACGTTCGACTCCGTGAAGCAATACGGAGTCAGCCTGTTCGCCTCCGCAGGTGCTGCCGGCATCATCGTCGGCCTTGCCGCGCGCCCGCTGCTGAGCAATTTGATCGCCGGCCTGCAGATCGCGATCACCCAGCCGATCCGCATCGAGGATGCCGTGATCATCGAGAACGAATGGGGCTGGATCGAGGATATCGCCTCGACCTATGTCGTGATCCGGCTGTGGGATTGGCGCCGCATGGTGGTGCCGCTGTCCTACTTCATCGAAAAGCCGTTCCAGAACTGGACGCGCGACACCGCATCCCTCATCGGCGTCGTCGCGCTGCATGTCGACTATCGCGCCGACGTCCCGCGCATCCGACGCTGGCTGGAGGAGGCGGTGAAGCAGTCGAAGCTGTGGGACGGGGAGGTGGTGAATCTCCAGGTGATCGATGCCGATTCGCGCACCATCGAGCTTCGGGCGCTGGTCAGTGCCAGGAACGCACCGCAGTCGTGGGACCTGCGCTGCGAGATCAGGGAGAAGCTCATCGCCTTCATCCGCGACGAGATGCCGGAGGCGCTGCCGCGCGACCGCGCCATCCTGATCCCGTCGGGAGACGGAGAGGGCGATCTCGGACTGCGTCCCGCACCGCCGGAAAAGATGCGGGCGAGCGCCAGTCACTGAACGGCGCTTACGCGCCTGCGTCGTCCCGCCATTGCCACGTTCTTGTTGACGAGACCTGATCTTTTGTACGATAGTACAAATCTCATGGTACGCAAGCCCACCAAGGAAGCGGCCCGCAAGCCGAACATGCGCGAGGCGATCCTCGCCGCCGCGGAGGAGCTGTTCGCCACCAACGGCTTCAATGCCGTATCGGTGCGCGACATTGCGCAAGCTGCCGGGGCAAATCCGGGCAGCGTGACCTATCATTTCAAGACCAAGGACGGTTTGCTGCTGGAGATCTACCGGCGTCATTGCGGGCCGATGAATCTGCGCCGTTCCGAGCTGCTCGCGGCCGCAAAGCGCGTGCGCGATCTCCAGGACCGGCTGGAGGCGATCGTTCGGGCTTATGTGGTGCCGGCCTTCACCTCGGGCAGCGATCTCGCCGGCGGCGGGGCGCGTTTCACGCGGCTGCGCGCGGTGATGTCGGCGGAAGGTAACGAGGTCGCGCGAAAGATCATCGCGCAGACCTTCGACGACACCAGCCACGCCTTCATCGACGCGGTGCACGAGAGCCTGCCGCACATTCCGCGCACGGACATCGTCTGGCGCAGTCACTTCCTGCTCGGCGCACTCTATTATTCGCTGGTGACGCCGGAGCGCGTGTCGCGCCTGTCGCGCGGCGAGGCCGACGGCAGCGATGCCGCTTGCGCCATCGAACAATTGGTGCAGGCCACCGTCGCCGCCTTCCAGGCGCCGGCGCTGGATGAGGCCGCGCCGGCGCGGCGGCGGCCGGTCGTCGCCGGCAAGGCGTGAAACAAGAAATCTCGCTTCGGCGGTTCACCTCATGACGATGATGTACACGCCGACCATTCCACCGCCCGATCCTGATACGCGCACGCCGAAGTTCAGGCTGCCGAAGCTGTCGTGTGACGCGCATTGCCACATCTTCGGGCCCGGCGCGAAATACCCTTACGCGCCGGAGCGTTCCTACACGCCGCCGGATGCGCCGCTGGACGATTTTCGCGCGCTGCATGCCAAGCTCGGCGTGGAGCGCGCCGTCATCGTCAATGCCAGCGTGCACGGCACCGACAACAGGGTGGCGCTCGATGCGATCGCTGAGAGCAATGGCGCCTACCGGGCGGTCGCCAACATCGACGATACCATCACCGAGCGCGACCTGCGCGTCCTGCACGAGGGCGGTTTTCGCGGCTGCCGCTTCAATTTCGTCCGCCATCTCGGCGGCGTCCCCGACAAGCGCGTCTTCGACCGCATCGTCGCGATGGTCACGCCGCTCGGCTGGCACATCGACCTGCATTTCGATGCGATCGATCTGCCCGAATATGCCGACATGCTGACAAGGCTGCCCCTGACCTACACCATCGACCATATGGGCCGGGTGAAGGCGGCAGACGGGCTCGACCAGCTGCCGTTCAAGATCCTGATCGAGCTGATGCAGCGCGATGACAAGTGCTGGGTGAAGATCTGCGGCTCGGAGCGGGTGTCCTCTATCGGTCCGCCGTTCACCGATGCGGTGCCGTTCGCGCGAGAGATCGTCGAGACCGCGCCGGATCGCGTCATCTGGGGCACGGACTGGCCCCATCCCAACGTCAGGGTGATGCCGAATGACGGCGATCTCGTCGATTTGATCCCGCTGTTCGCGCCGGAGCCGGAGCTCAAGACGAAGATTCTGGTCGACAATCCCGCGCGCCTGTTCGGGTTCGAAGCGTGACGAGACGTTGCGCGACATGCGTTGCGGACGCTGGCGGATGCATACGAACGAAAAGGAGTAGCCCATGAAAACAGGCCTCGTCGTCACCGCCCATCCCGGCGATTTCGTCTGGCGCGCCGGCGGCGCCATCGCGCTACACGCGAAGAAAGGTTATCGCGTGAAGATCGTGTGCCTGTCCTTCGGCGAGCGCGGCGAGAGCCAGTTCGCCTGGAAGGAGCAGGGCGCGACGCTGGAATCGGTCAAGGCCGGCCGCAAGGACGAAGCGGAGCGGGCAGCCCGGCTACTGGGCGCCGAAATCGAGTTCTTCGATTGCGGTGACTATCCGCTGAAGCTCACCGAGGCGCATTTCGATCGTATGGTGGACATCTACCGCGAGCTCAATCCGAGCTTCGTCCTGACGCATGCGCTGGAAGACCCCTATAATTTCGACCATCCGAACGCCGCGCATTTCGCGCAGGAGACGCGCGTGGTCGCGCAGGCCATGGGCCACAAGCCCGGCGCGCAGTACAAATATTCGACCCCGCCGGTGTTCCTGTTCGAGCCGCATCAGCCCGAGCAGTGCAATTACAAGCCGGACACGATCCTCAAGATCGACGAAGTCTGGAAGGAGAAGTATGAGGCGTTCCAGATTCTCGCTGCGCAAAAACATCTCTGGGGCTATTACGAGCGCGTCGCGCTGAACCGCGGCATCCAAGGCAGCCGCAACACCGGCGTTCCCATGACCTATGGTGAGGCCTATCAGCGCCTGTTTCCGACCGTGGCGGAGGAGTTGGCGTGACGCCGGTCCGCACCATCAGGCTGAAAGCCGTGCTCGGCAGCCACCCTCACGTCGAGGCGGTGAAGAGCGGCGCGCTCCGCTCCGACCTGTTCGATCTCGACTTCGTCGCGTACACGCCGACCAACACGGCGTTCAAGCCAATGGTGCGCGAGCAGGCCTTCGACGTCTGCGAGATGGCGATCGTCACCTATCTGATGGCGAAAGCGCACGGCAAGCCGCTGGTGCTGCTGCCGGCGACCATGCTCGGCCGCTTCCAGCATTCCTACGCTCTCTATAATCCCGCGCATGGGACGCTCGGGCCCACTGATCTCGAAGGCAAGCGCGTCGGTATCCGCTCCTTCACGACCACGACGGGCGCCTGGATCAGGGGCATCCTCGCCAACGATTGCGGCGTCGATCTCGACAGGATTCGCTGGATAACCTTCGAGGATCCGCATGTCGCCGAATATGTCGACACCACCGAGCGCGCGCCGAAGGACAAGAAGATCCTGCAGATGCTGCGCGACGGCGAGCTCGATGCCGTTCTGGGCGAGACCTCCGATGATCCCAAGCTGAAGCCGTTGTTTCCCGATCCGGCCGCAGAGGCCGCCCGATGGTATGCGCGGCGCAGCGTCGTGCCGGTCAATCATCTCGTGGTCGTGACCGAGAGCCTCGCGAAATCGCGCCCCGACGTGGTCGCCGGCGTTTATGATCTCTTGAAGCGGAGCAAGGCGCAGGCAGGGCCGGCGGCAACGCCCGACCTCGTTCCGTTCGGGATCGAGGTCAACAGAAAACCGCTCGAGCTGATCGTCGACTACGCATTCCAGCAGGCACTGATCCCGCGCCGCTATGCGGTAGAGGAACTCTTCGACGAGACGACACGAGGGCTGAACTGATGGCAGGTGATCCCAGGCGCTGGCAGATCGGGTTGGTCGGCTATGGCGAGGTCGGCAGGATACTGGCTGAGGATTTGCGCCAGCAGGACATCAAAGTCTCAGCCTACGATATCAAGCTCGGAGGCGAGCAGGGTGTGCCGCTGCAGGAGCATGCGGCGAAATTCGCTGTCGCTCTTGCGACCTCTCACGCCGAGCTGACCGCGAAATCCGACTTCATCATCTCCGCCGTCACGGCGAGCCAGGCCGTGCCGGTCGCAGAGGCCTGTGCGACGGCGATCAACCAGGGCACCTGGTTTCTCGATTTCAACTCGGCCTCTCCCGGCGCCAAGCAGCGCGCGGCGGCGCTGATCGACGGTGCCGCCGGGCGCTATGTCGAGGGCGCGGTGATGACCTCGGTGCCGCCTTATCGCATCAAGGTGCCCTTGCTGCTCGGCGGACCCGGCGCGAGAGAGCTCGAGCCGCTGCTGAACGCGATCGGTTTCGCGGCCAAGGTTGCCAGTGACAAGCTCGGCGTGTCCTCGGCCGTCAAAATGTGCCGCAGCATCATGATCAAGGGCCTGGAGGCCATGGTCATCGAGAGCTTCACGACAGCGCGCGCCTATGGTGTCGAGGATGCGGTGTTGCCTTCGCTTGCGGAGACGTTCCCCGGGATCGATTGGGAGGAGCTGGGCGCCTATTGCTTCCAGCGCGTGATCGAGCACGGCCGCCGCCGGGCCGAAGAGGTGCGGGAGGTTGCCGAGACCGTGCGCGAGGCGGGGCTGACGCCATGGTCGGCGCAAGGCACGGCCGAGCGGCAGGCCTGGATGGCTGATCTCGCCGATGAGGGGCTGTTCGGGTTGAGGGGCAGCAGCGAATTCGCCCGCAGTGCGGACTGGCGCACCGAGGCGGACCGGATCCTGGCGAAGATCAATCGGACGAAATAGTCAGCTCAGGACCGGGTCGCGGGATTCGAAGCTCCCGACCTGGTCACGCGCGCGTTCGATGAGGTCGATCAGATTGCGGGATTTACGGACGAGCTGCTCGGTGGCCGGCTGGGTGCGGAACTCCGCCAGCACGGCGCGAACGCACTTGCTGGCGGCATCGAGCGTCCAGAGCGTACGGTTCACGTCGGCCTGCGTCTGGATGGCCGAGATGTCGAGGCCCGAGAGAACGTGGCCGATGCCGTCCAGCCGCTTCACCGCCGTATCGGTCGGCGTTCGGGCGTGGACGGAATCATCGATGCTGCTGAATGCGCTGAACAGACTCATACTTCCCCACTGAACGCAGATTGTCAGTGCACGTCCTAGTTACGGCGGCGCGGCCTGCCTCGCAATGCGTTGAGCTACGGTCCGGGATTCTACCGAACTCGGGTCGGCGCGGACCGGCGGTAAAATCGAACTGCCGTGGCCCCGCGGCCGATCAGGTCGTGCGCGCGATGCCCGAAATATCGGCCGCGAAACGCGCTCAGCTCTTGAACAGGGTCGGCCGCGGCCGTGCAAATGTCTGCCGGCCGCGCTTGAAGCCCATCAGGACGTCGGGCAGCTCGGCGATCGCGAGTCGGCTGTCCCTGGTATCGAGCACGATCAGATCGGCGGGATTGCCGACCTCGATGCCGTAGTCGGCGAGGTTCATCAGCCGGGCCGGCAGCTCGGTCACGAGGTCCAGGCAGGTGTCGAAGTCGCTGACAGAGGCGTGCGCGACGTTGGCGTAGAAGTTCGCCATCCGCAGCAGCGAGGCATCGCCGAACGGCGTGAAGGGATTGAGCACGTTGTTGGTCGCGACCGAGCAGAGCACGCCGTCGCCGGCAAGCTTGTGGGCGAGGGTCAGCCCGCGCGGCGCGTTGTGCGTGGCCTCGCGCCCCATCAGATAGAGATCGGTCGCGGGCAGGACGGTGACCGCAACGCCTGACCTTGCCAGTTGCGCAGTGGCCGCCTTCATCCGTTCGCGGGGCAAGGCCGACAGTTTCGTGGCATGGCCGATCGCGACGCGTCCGCCATAATTGCGCTGCTCGGTCTGGCGACAGACCTCGTCGAGATGCCACCAGGAGGGATCGAGGTCGAAGTCGAGATGGAGGTCGACGTCGATGTCGAATTCCCCGGCAAGGTCGAAGATGCGCGCAAGGTGCGCGTTCGGGTCGGTGTCCATGTAGGGGCAGCCGCCGATGGCTTCACCACCCTCGCGAAGCGCCTGGATCAGCAGCTCCTCCGCTCCGGGATCATTGGTGAGGCCTTCCTGCGGGAAGACGCAGAGCTCGAGATCGATCGCCCAGGCGTAATCGCGCTTCAGCGCCTTGACCGCCTCGAAGCCGCGAAGGCCGATGCGAGGGTCGATCTCGACATGCGTGCGCATGCGCGTCGTGCCGTTGACGATGGCGCGTTCGAGCACTCTTGCGCCGCGTGCGTAGACGTCCTCGATCGTGAAATCCTTCTTCATCGCGGCGACGGCGCGGATCGCCTCCGAGACGCTGCCGTGATCGTGGCCGCAGCGGCCGAGCAGGCAGGCCTTGTCGAGATGGATGTGGGTGTCGACGAAGCCGGGCAGGGCGAGGAGGCCGCCGAGATCGACGTCGGCGGCCTCGCAGGCCAGCTTGGGCGCGATCGCGGCGATGCGGCCGTCCTTCACCCCGATATCGACCGGTGCGGCGGAAGAGCGCAACAGCGCGTTGCGGAAGATCAGGTCGAAGGTGGCTTGGGTGGTCATGGCGTTGGATTCAGCCGTGGCAGCCTAGCGGAAGCCGTGGGGGCGGGCAGCTCCAGATTGTGTGCAATGCTGGGGCTGGATTGTCCAAAAATTGTGCATGCACTTTGAGGCCCGGATTGTAAGATAGCGGCATCCGGAGAGAATCCCGCGATGTCTACTGCCGCAAAATCCGAAAGCCCGATGACCGACGCCGAGATTGTCGAAGCCTATCTTACCGCTTCGATGATACCGGATCCCGACGCCGCTGCGGCCTATATGAAGCCGGGCACGGTGATCACGTTCACCGGCGGGCGCGCGTTCGACCATCCGCGCGGGCCGACCGGCTTCAACGCGAAACGCTATCGCTGGGTCAAGAAGAAGATGGACCGGTTCGACGTCTGCCCGGGCACGGACGAGACCGTCGTCTACAGCGTCGGCACGCTCTATGGCGAATGGATGGACGGCACGCCGTTCGAGGGCAACCGCTATGTCGATCGCTTCGTCGTGAGGGACGGGCAGATCGTGAAGATGGATGTCTGGAACGACAGCGCCGAGCGCATCCTCGTCCAGCGCGGCATCGAGGCCTAACTCCGTCGAGCCAGCTTCGGCAGCTTGATCACCCGATTGCTCGTCACCTCGTCCGCATAGGGTGCGAGGATGTCGAGCAGATCGCGGCCACGCTGCGGAGTGGGAGCGACCAGCGCACGATTGGCCACCGAATCCAGGTGATGATGCATCAATTCCATCACCTTGGCCGCATCGCCCTTGGCAAGCGCCGCGATGATGGCGCGGTGCTCGTTGATGGCGCATTCGGTGGAATGCGGCCGGCTGTACAGCGACAGCGTCAGGCAGCAGCGATAGGCGACCTCGCTGACATAGCGCACCAGAATCGGGCTGTTCGTCATATGGGCGAGCAGAATGTGGAATTCGGTCGCGAGTCGGATCGACACCGCATCCGTGCCGCCGCGGGCGCGATCCTCGGCATCGACATGGGCGTTCAGCTCGGCGATCTGCGCCTTGGTCAGCTTGCCCGCGAGCTGGCGCACGACGAGGCGTTCGAGCTCGATGCGGATGTCGAAGGCATCGCGCGCCTCCTGCCAGCTCGGCGTCGCCACCACGGCGATCCGGTTGCGGCGGAGCTCGACCAGGCCTTCGGCGGCGAGTTGACCCAGCGCATGGCGGGCAATGGTGCGGCTGACGCCGAAACGTTCGCCGAGCGCATCTTCCGGCAGCTTGGCGCCGGGCTCCAGCGCCTGCTCGATGATGGCGCGCCGGAGCGCGCGGCAGATCACGCTGACCTTGTCCGACGATTCAGAAGTCTTGCTGCTGGCGCGTGCCGCCATCGGCGAATCCCCTGGGAGTGATCTCTCTCTTTAGCACAGGCTCGCGTCGATTCAGCGCTCCAATTGCATGCAGTTTGGCCTCCGGACTGCCTAAATCGAATCCGGCGGTTTGGCGCGGATTCGGCTAGGCCTTTGATTTCGCGGGGCTCGATCGCTGGCATCCAGCTTGCATGCACTTTTTTCCGTGATGCGCATGCAACCCAACGCCCAGTTCGACGGCCAGCCCGTTCCCGAAGGCTCTGCGACGATCGCCATCGAGCTGTCGGAGGCCTCGGTGACCTTCGGGCGCGGCGACCGCGCCGTGCCTGCTTTGTCGAAGACCACGCTCAAGATCGCCGACGGCGAGTTTGTCGCATTGGTCGGCCCATCCGGATGCGGCAAATCGACCATTTTGCGGCTGGTCAGCGGCCTGGTGCAGCCGACCAGCGGCGTCGTCATCGTCGGCGGCCGCGAGGTGGCGGCACGGGCGATGCGGGTCGGCATGGCCTTTCAGAACCCGACCATGCTGCCGTGGATGACGATCGAGCGGAACATCATGCTGCCGCTGAAGATCGTCGAGCCGTTCCGCTCGAAGTTCCGCAAGCTGCGCAAGACCGAATTCCGCGACAAGGCCAATGCGCTGCTGGAGCAGGTCGGCCTCAAAGGGTTCGGCAACCGCTATCCCTGGCAGCTCTCCGGCGGCATGCTCCAGCGCGCCAATCTCTGCCGTGCGCTGATCCACGAGCCGCGCATGCTGCTGCTGGATGAGCCCTTCGGTGCGCTCGACCAGTTCACGCGCGAGGAGCTTTGGGCGATCCTCCAGAACCTCTGGATGACGCACAAGCCGACGGTGCTGCTGGTCACGCACGATCTGCGCGAAGCCGGCTTCCTTGCCAGCCGCATCTGTGTGATGAGCGCGCGTCCCGGCCGCATCCTCGACGACAGCCGGGTCGACTTCGCGCGGCCGCGCACGGTCGCGATGACGTTCGAGCCGGATTTCGTCGCGCTGAACCAGAAGCTGCGCGCCTTCATCGAGGATGCGCGCAGCGCCGCTGAGCAGGGGGCAGGCTGATGTTCGGGATCGATGTCAGGCAGAAAGCGTGGTCGGCGGGGCTGATCGTGCTGTTCTTCGTCGCCTGGGAGCTGTTCTGCCTGATGACCGGCATGTCCGACCTGGTGCTGCCGCGGCCCTCGCAGGTCTTCGTGACGCTGGTCCAGCGCTTCCCGGTGCTGTGGCCGCACATCGTGCAGACGCTCGCCACCACCATGCTCGGCTTCGTGCTTGGCGTCGCGCTCGGCGTCGCCCTCGGCGCGATCATCGGCGTGTCGAAGACGGCCTACGACACCTGCTATCCGCTGCTGATCGGCTTCTCCTCGATCCCCAAGGTCGCGGTGGTGCCGATCTTTGTGCTGTGGTTCGGCTCCGGCACGGTGCCGGCGGTGCTGACTGCGCTGTCGATCTGCTTCTTCCCGATCGTGGTCAATATCGCGACGGGACTTGCCACCACGGAGCCCGAGCTCGAGGACGTCTTGAAGGCGCTCGGCGCCAGCAAGCTCGATATCCTCTGGAATGTCGGTCTGCCGCGCACCATGCCGTTCTTCTTTGCTTCGCTGAAGGTCGCGATCTCCTACGCCTTCGTCGGCGCGGTGCTGTCGGAGACGGTCGCCTCCAACCGCGGCATCGGCAACGTCATGATGACCGCGTCCTCCAATTTCAACGTGCCGCTGGTGTTCGCGGGCTTGTTCGTGCTCGCCGGGCTCGGTGTCGCGCTCTACGTCGTGTTCTCGCTGATCGAAGGACAGGTCACCGGCTGGGCCACGCGCAAGAACGACGTGATCGCCACCTGATTTCTTGAACCGTCACGCAACGAAGCTGAGGAGGTCTCGATGTTGAGGAAGTTAACCGCCGCGCTGCTTGGATTGGCGCTATCCGCAGGCGCCGCCACCGCGCAGGAGACCACGATCAAGTTCACGCTAGGCTGGAAAACCCAGGGCAGCGACGCTGCCTTCTTCTATGCCAAGGACAACGGCTTCTTCAAAGAGGAAGGCCTCAACGTCGTCATCGATCAGGGCGAGGGCTCCGGCGCCACCGTCACGCGCGTGATGTCGGGCGCCTATGACGCCGGCTTCGGCGACGTCAACGCCATCATCCAGAACGCCTCGACCAAGCCGCAGGAGGCGCCCGTCATGGTCTACATGATGTGGAATCAGCCGCCGTTCGCCATCGTCGCCAAGAAGAGCAGCGGCATCAACACCATCAAGGATTTCGAAGGCCGCACGCTCGGCGGTGCGCAGGGCACGCCGACCACGCGCTTGTTGCCGGTGTTCACCCGCAAGAACGGGCTCGACGGCGAGAAGATCAAGATCTCCAACATGGCGCCGAACCTGCAGGAGCCGATGCTGATCAAGGGTGACATCGATGCGGCCCTCGTCTTCAACATCACCAGCTATTTCAATCTGGTGCTCAACCGCCAGGATCCGGACAAGGACTTCAAATGGTTCTCCTTCGGTGAATATGGCCTCGATCTCTACTCCAACGGCGTGATGGTCTCCCGCAAGCTGATCGCCTCGAATCCGAAGGCCGTGGCGGGCCTGGTGCGCGCCATCAACAAGGGTGCGATCGCGATTGCCAAGGACCAGAATGCCGGCATGAAGGCGGCACTGAACTACGACAACCTCATCAACGCCGAGGTGGAGAAGCGCCGGCTGCAATATTCCTTCGAGAAGCTGATCGTCTCGCCGGAGATGAAGGAGATCGGCATCGGCGACATCAAGGACGACCGGATGACGCGCGCGATCGGCATCGTGGTCGAGGGCTATCAGCTCGCCCGTGCGCCGACGCCGGCGGAGGTGTTCTCGCGCGAATTCCTGCCGCCGCGCGCGGAGCGGGAACTGGTGTACACTGCCAACTGAGATTGGAGGAACAGCCATGGCCACGGAGATCTCGGCAACCAGCCTGTTCCGTGGCCCTGACCGTGGCGTCAGCGAGAACGTCGTGCTGCGGCACGACGAGGGCGTCATCACCGAAATCTCGGAAGGAGCGGGGCCGGCGCCTCGCTCCTTCGTCATCCCCGCCTTCGTCAACGCCCATGATCATGCCCGTGCCACGGCGTCGTCCTTCGGTGCGGTCGGCATGCCCCTGGAAAGCTGGATTTTGCGCACCGCGCTGGGCTCGCCGGTCGATCCCTATCTGACAGCCGTCTCGGCATTGGCCCGTTCCGCCAAGGCAGGCTGCGCGGCGATGATGGTCCATTACACGCGTCCGAGCGGGACGATGCCGCTGCTGGACGAGGCTAAGACCATCGCGAAGGCCGCATCCGACGTCGGGATTCGCATGGCGTTTGCAATGGCGGTGCGCGACCAGAACCCCATCGTCTACGGTGATGCCGAGCCGGTGCTTTCAGGGCTTCCCGGGGACGATCGCAAGACGATCGAGGATCTCTTCGTTCGCGCGCCGCTGTCGCCGAAGGCCTATATCGAGCTGACCGACGCAATTGCCGCAGCCATCGCCGGACCGATGGTCGACGTGCAGCTCGGGCCGGCCGGTGTGCAATGGTGCTCGAAGCCGCTGCTGGAGGCCGTCGCGGAGAACTCCGCGCGGACCGGTCGCCGCATTCACATGCATCTGTTGGAAACAGTTTATCAGCGCGCCTGGGCCGACCAGCACTTTCCGGACATGGTGCGCTGGCTTCGCGACGTCGGCTTTCTCTCCGAGCGGCTGACGCTGGCGCATTGCATTCACGCCCGCCCCGAAGAGCTCGAGATGATCGCGGCCTCCGGCGCGCGCATCGTCACCAATTTCAGCTCGAACATGCACCTGCGTTCGGGCCTCGCCCCGATCGCCGCCGCGCACGGATGCGGCTGTGCCATCGCCGTCGGCGTCGACGGGCTGGCTTTGGACGAGGACGACGACATTTTGCGCGAGATGCGGCTGGTGCAGATGGTCCACGGCGGCCTCGGCTTCAAGGCGACATGGACGCCGGCCGAGATGTTTTCGCTCGCCATCCGCAACGGACGCCATGCGACCGGGGCGCCCGGGAATGGTGAGCTCGCCGCGGGCAATCCCGCCGACTACGTCGTGATCGATCTTGACCGGCTCGATCGAGACCAGATCATGCCGGTCGATCCCATGGCGCTGCTGTTCGCGCGCGGCAATGCGTCGCTGGTGAAGGAGGTCGTCGTCGCCGGCAAGACCATCGTGAGGGAAGGGGGCTGCACGAGCGTCGACCTGGTGGCCGTCGAGCGGGAATTGCGGGCGATGTACCGCGCCAATGTCGGCAAGCTCGACAGCTTCCGGCGGGTGTGGCCGTCCCTGTCGGATCGGTTGAGCGGCTGGTTCGAGCAGCAGCTGACCTGCGAGTGACGCGCCGATGGGCGCCGCGACGGAATGCATATCAAACAGCGATAGCTGGTAGACGCAGCCTCGTCTGGCGCATGACCGACCTCTAGGCTATCAGCTCCTCGATAGTTCGACACCAATCCCCTTCGAGGAGCCCCTGATGCGCCTACCGACCATTCTCCTGGCCCTGACATGTCTTGCCGGCGCAGCTTCGGCCGAAGACCTCACGGGCACGCTCCAGAAGGTCAAGGAGACCAAGAAGATCACGCTGGGCTATCAGGAGGCCTCCGTCCCATTCAGCTATCTCGACGGCAACCAGAAGCCGGTCGGCTTTGCCATGGACATCTGCCTCCGTATCGTCGAAGCCGTGAAGAAGCAGCTCGGCATATCAGACATTTCGGTCGAGACTGTCGCGGTGACGTCCTCGAACCGGATTCCTTTGATGGTCAACGGCACGCTCGACCTGCATTGCTCGGCGACCACCAACAATGCCGACCGCCAGAAGCAGGTCGCCTTCACCAACACGCACTTCCTCAGCGCGACGCGGTTCGCGGCCAGGAAGGCGGCGAGCATCAAGACCATCGACGATCTCAAGGGCAAGGCGGTCACGGCGGTCGCGGGATCTGTGAACCTGACGCAGCTCGCCAAGGTCAACACCGAGCGCAATCTCGGCATCAACATCATGCCGGCCAAGGACCAGGCCGAGGCGTTCCTGCTGCTGGAGACCGACCGCGCCCAGGCCTATGCGCTCGACGACGTCCAGCTCGCGGTCGCGATCGCGCGGTCGAAGGAGCCGCAAGCTTACATGATCAGCGAAGAAGCGTTCTCCAAGCCTGAGCCCTACGGCATCATGCTGCGGCGGGAGGATGCGCCGTTCAAGGCGCTCGCCGATCGCGCCACCGCGGAGCTTTATGCCAGCCCCGAGATCGAGGTGCTCTACAAGAAATGGCTGCAATCGCCGACGCCGCCGAACGGCCTCAACTACAACGTCCCGATGTCATCAGCCTTGCGCAACGCCTTCAAGAAACCGAGCTCGAGCGCCGATCCTGACGTCTATGTGGTGAACTGAAGCGAAGGAAGAGCGCCTTTCTTACGCGTTCGAGTATTTCTTCAGTTCGAGCCGCGCGATCTGGTTGCGATGGACCTCATCGGGTCCATCGGCAAGTCGCAGCAAACGCGCGGTGGCGTAGGCCTGCGTCAGGCCGAAATCGTTCGAGGTGCCGCCGCCGCCATGGGCCTGAATGGCCCAGTCGATGATCTGACAGGCCATGTTGGGCACGGCGACCTTGATCATTGCGATCTCTGCCTTCGCCACCTTGTTGCCGACCGTGTCCATCGCATGGGCCGCGTTCAGCGTCAGTAGCCGCGCCTGCTCGATCATGATGCGCGCCTCCGCAATGCGCTCCTGCGTCACCGTCTGCTCCGAGACGGGCTTGCCGAAGGCGACCCGGCTCCGCACGCGGCGGCACATCTTCTCCAGCGTGCGTTCGGAAAGGCCGATCAGCCGCATGCAATGATGGATGCGGCCGGGCCCGAGACGGCCCTGCGCAATCTCGAAGCCGCGGCCCTCGCCGAGCAGCATGTTCTCCTTGGGCACGCGCACATTGGTGAACACCACTTCGGAGGCGCGGTCGGGCACTCCGTAGAAGCCGAACACGGGCAGGGGACGCTTGACCTCGATGCCCGGCGTGTCCATCGGCACCAGGATCATGGATTGCTGCTTGTGACGGTCGGGATTGTCGGGGTCGGTCTTGCCCATGAAGATGCAGATCTTGCAGCGCGGGTCGGTCGCGTTGGTGGTGTACCATTTGCGCCCGTTGATGACGTAATGGTCCCCGTCGCGTACGATCGAGCTCTCGATGTTGGTCGCATCGGATGATGCGACCGCCGGCTCGGTCATGGCGAAGCAGGAGCGGATTTCGCCCGCGAGCAGCGGCTTCAGCCAGCGCTCCTTGTCCCGCTCGCTGCCGTAACGCTCCAGCACCTCCATGTTGCCGGTGTCGGGCGCCGAGCAGTTGAAGACTTCAGGAGCAAGGTGCGAACGGCCCATCACCTCGCACAGTGGCGCGTATTCGAGATTGGAGAGGCCCGCGCCGTGATCGCTCTCGGGCAGAAACAGATTCCACAGCCCCTCCGCGCGCGCCAGCGGCTTAAGCTCCTCGACGACCGGATAGACCTTCCACGGCCCGAGCTCTTCAGCCTCGCGGTAGAAGCGCTCCTCGTTCGGATAGATGTGCCGGTCCATGAAGCTTTCGAGCCTGCGCTTGAGCTCGACGACTTTCGGCGACATCGGATAGAGCATTTTCTGGTCTCCTTGATCGACGGCGAGCGGGTCACGCGACCCGGTACTCTTTGAACCTATCGCGCAGAGCGGATTTCAGCACCTTGCCGGTGCCGGTCATCGGGAATTCGTCGAGGAATTCGACAGCGTCCGGCAGCCACCAGCTCGCGATCTTCGGACGCATGTGCTCGAGCAGCGCCTTGCCGTCGACGGTCGCGCCCTTCTTGCGGACGACGAGGAGTAGGGGGCGCTCCTGCCATTTCTCGTGGCTGATCGCGACGACGGCCGCTTGCAGCACGTCGGGGTGGGACAGGGCGATGTCCTCGAGCTGGATCGAGGAGATCCACTCGCCGCCGGACTTGATCACGTCCTTGGAACGGTCGGTCAGCGTGACGTGGCCTTGTGGGTCGATCACGGCCATGTCGCCGGTGATCAGCCAGCCGTCGCGGTCGAGGCCTTCGTCCAGCTTCATGTAGCCGGAGGCGACCCAGGGGCCACGGGCGCGCAGATGGCCGACGGTCTTGCCGTCGCGCGGCAGCTCGTTGCCGGCATCATCGACGATGCGCAAGGCGGTGCCGAAGCAGGCGCGGCCGGAGACCTGGCGCCGGTCGAATTTCTCCTTCTCGCTGAGATGCTCCGAGCCCGGCCGCAGGCCGGGCATCGAGCAGCCCAGCGCCTCGGTCATGCCCCAGGCCTGGATGTAATCGACATTGTACTCGCGCTTCAGCTTCTCCACCATGGCGCGCGGTGGGGCCGAGCCCGACGACAACGTCGCGCGCAAGGCCGAGAATTTGTTGCCGGTCCGTCCGAGCCAGTCGAGCAGGATCAGCCAGAAGCTCGGCACGCCCGCCGACAGCGTCACCTTCTCGCCTTCCAGCAATTCATAGAGCTTGTCCGGCTCGTAGTTGCGGCCGGGCAGTACCAGCTTGGAGCCGGTATAGGGCGCGGTGAACGGCATGTTCCAGCCATTGCCGTGGAACAGCGGCGCCATCGGCATCATCACCTCGCGCACGCCTTCGACGTGTCCCGGCAGGAAGTCGAAATTGCAGCAGGTCATGGTCTGCAGGATCGCGGCGCGGTGCGAGTAGATTACGCCCTTGGGATTGCCCGTCGTGCCTGACGTGTAGCAGATCGTGGAGGCAGACTTCTCGTCGAACTCCGGCCAGGCGAAGCCGGCATCGTTCTCGCGTTCCAGAAGCTCTTCGTAACAATGCACGTTCGCGAGATTCGTCTCCGGCATCCGCTCGCGCGAGGACATCACGACATAGGCTTCGACCGTCGTTAGCTGCGGCGCGATCGCCTCCACGAGCGGCAGCGTGGCGCGATCGATGAAGAGCAGGCGGTCCCCGGCATGGTTGATGATGTAGATGAGCTGCTCGGGAAACAGCCTGGGATTGACCGTGTGCAGCACGTAGCCCATGCCCGGCGCGGCGTAGAACATCTCGAAATGCCGGTGTGTATTCCAGGCCAGCGTTCCGACGCGATCGCCTTGCTTCATGCCGAGCCGCTTCAGCGCCAGCGCCATGCGCTTGATGCGCGGATGCGCGTCTGAGTAGGTGTAGCGATGGATGTCGCCCTCGATCTCGCGTGCGACGATCTCGGCTTCGCCATGATAATCGGCCGCATACTGGATCAGGCCGCTGATCAGCAGCGGCATGTCCATCATCAATCCCTGCATGGTCTCCCTCCGGATAGCCACGTCGTTGCATGGCGTAGGCTCGTGATTTGCGCTCGAGGTTAGCGGAACGTCACGCAGCGTTCACGCAAAAAACAATCAGCGTGATTGCATGCAGCGCTTTTTCGGCGCTAACGTGCGGTGAGCTGCCGGCGAAGCAGCATGCGCGGGAGGAATCGAATGTCAGCGGAAAGACACAAGACCGATGCAAGCGGCGCTTCTACGGTCGATATTTCCGCCCTCCGTGCCCGTTATCGCGACGAGCGCGACCGCCGTCTGCGCGCCGAGGGCAAGGCGCAGTATGTCGAGGTTGCGGGCGAGTTCGGCCGTTATCTCGACGACCCCTGGGCCGATCCCGGATTTGCGCGCGCGGCCATCAACGAAGCGACCGAAGTGCTCATCGTCGGCGGTGGCTTCGGCGGCCTGCTGTGTGGCGCGCGATTGCGCGAGGCCGGCATCGCGGATTTTCGCATCGTGGAAAAGGCCGCCGACTTCGGCGGCACCTGGTACTGGAATCGTTATCCCGGCGCCGCCTGCGATACCGAGAGCTATATCTACCTGCCGTTGCTGGAAGAGACCGGTTACATGCCCGTGCGCAAATATGCCCGGGCGCCGGAGATCTACGAGCACTCGCGCCGCATCGGCCGTCATTTCGACCTGTACGAGCGCGCGCTGTTTCAGACCGTCATCTCGCGGATGACCTGGCAGGAGCATGAGGCGCGGTGGCTGGTCGAGACCAACAGGGGCGACCAGATCCGCGCGCGCTTCGTCATCCTCGCCGGCGGTCCGCTGAGCCGTCCGAAGCTGCCGGGGATTGCCGGCATCGAGACGTTCAGAGGTCACAGCTTTCATACCAGCCGCTGGGATTACGGCTACACCGGCGGCAACGCGAATGGTGGCCTTACCGGTCTTGCCGGCAAGCGCGTCGGCATCATCGGCACCGGCGCCACCGCCGTGCAATGCGTGCCGCATCTCGGCCGCTCCGCCAAGGAGCTCTATGTGTTCCAGCGCACGCCGTCCGCAATCGGCGTTCGCGACGATCGTCCGACGGACCCGACCTGGGCGCAGAGCCTCAAGCCAGGCTGGCAGCGCGAGCGCATGGACAACTTTACCGCCGTGATTTCAGGCGAGCCGTTCGAGCAGGACCTGGTGCAGGACGGCTGGACGGGCCTGCTCGGCGAAATCCTGCTGGCACCGCGCCGGCAAAAGCAGCCGGTGACCTCGATCGAGGAAGCGCTGAAGGTGATCGAGCAGGCCGACTATCGCAAGATGGAGGAGATCCGCGCGCGCGTCGACACCGTGGTCAAGGACGAGGCGACCGCGGCTGCGCTCAAGCCCTGGTACAAGGCGTTCTGCAAGCGGCCGTGCTTCCACGACGAATATCTGGACACCTTCAACCGTCCCAACGTGCATCTCGTCGATACCGGGGGGAAGGGCGTCGAACGCATCACCGAGAATGCCGTCGTCGCCGGCGGCAAGGCCTACGAGCTCGACTGCTTGATCTATGCCAGCGGCTTCGAGGTCGGCACCGATTACGCGCAGCGCATGGGCTTCGAGGTTTATGGCCGCGACGGCATGAGCCTGTCCGAGCGCTGGCAGGACGGCGTCAAGACGCTGCACGGCTTTTACAGCCGCGGTTTTCCGAACTGCTTCCTGATCGTCACCGTGCAGGCCGGCCAGAGCGCCAATTTTCCGCACATCATCGACGAGCAGTCGCAGCACATCGCCTATGTCATCAAGCAGGCGCGCGAGCGCAACGCACGCACCCTGGAGCCGACGCTTGCGGCCGAGAACGCCTGGGTCGAGGAGGTCGTCAAGGCCGCGCTCGGTCGGCAGACCTATCTCGCCGAATGCACGCCGGGCTACTACAATAACGAAGGCGTGTTCGATCCGATCGCGGCAAGAAACAGCCAATATTGGCGCGGGCCGGTGGCATTCCTGCGGCTGCTCGACAAATGGCGCAAAGAGGGCAACCTGGAAGGCCTCGAATTGTCCTATGATCGGGCCATGGAGTCGGCGCATTCCAGCGGGTAAGATTGCGCCGCCGAGCGGTACAGGACAGGAGAGGTCGGGCATGATCAGGGGCAGGGCTGTTGCGGGAGCGGTTCTTGGCGCAATGACGCTGCTCGGTTGCCTGGCATCCTCCGCCGAGGCCGCGCAATGCGGCAGCTCGCCGGCCGGCTTCGAGGCCTGGAAGCGCGAGTTCAGCGCGGAGGCGCAGGGCAAGGGCATCGGCCCCACGGCACTGTCGGCGCTGATGCAAACGAACTATGCCAGCGCCACGATCGCGGCCGACCGCGGCCAGCGCAGCTTCTCGCTGACGCTGGACCAGTTCCTGGCCAAGCGCGGCGCCACCACCATCGTCGCCAAGGGCCGGCAGCTCAAGCAGTCGCAGGCCGCTTTGTTCGCCTCGATCGAGCAGCGCTATGGCGTCCCGCCCGGGCCGCTGATCGCGATCTGGGGCATGGAGACCGGCTTCGGCAGCCAGCGCGGCAACCAGAACATGCTGTCGTCGATTGCGACCCTCGCCTATGACTGCCGCCGTCCCGAATTCTTCACCGACCAGCTCTATGCGGCCCTGAAGCTGATCGACCGCGGTACGCTGTCGGGATCGACCCGCGGCTCCATGCATGGCGAGGTCGGCCAGACCCAGTTCATGCCCAAGAGCATTCTGGCCTACGGCACCGGCAATCTCGAAGTTGCGGCCAATGCGCTGAACTCGACCGCGAATTTCCTCAAAGCCCATGGTTGGCGTGCGGGAGCCGGATACCAGCCGGGCGAGCCCAATTTCGCTGCCATCGAGGCTTGGAATGCCGCTGGTGTCTATCAGAAGGCGATCGCGCTGATGGGCCGGCAGATCGACGAGGGCGGGAGTGCCGCGGCCTCACGCTGAGCTCTTGCTCAGCGACGTGTGATGCGACGGCGAGAGAAAGTTGTTGCCTTCTGGAACCGACGGCACGAGGTTTGCTTTGATCAAGTTCAGGGCTGGGCATGAGGAGACTCAACATGGCTACCCAGATCGTGATGGACCAAACTGGCGATACGCGCCACGAGTTTGATCCTGGCAACGCCGAGGCGCTGGCGCGAGCCGAACGGCGCTTTCGTGAGCTGACCGGAGCGGGCTTCACCGCCGCGCTTCGAACCGGACCCGGCGAAGTGACCCGGATCCGATCGTTCGATCCGACCGCGCAGGAAACGCTGTTCTATCCCCGCCTGGTCGGCGGTTGATCTGAGCTGCTCATGATCGCGGCAGTTTGGCTCCGCGCGCCGGCGCGTGCGCGCCTGCATGCGCTGCGTGAACTCTATCGCCGCTTCTTCGGCGAGAACACGCCGGATGCGCGCGGCCGCCGGCTTCTGGCCGAATGGCTGTCACCGGCGCAGCGCGCTCAATTCGAGCAGTTTCGGTATTTCGACGTCGTCGGTTGCGACACCGGCCGGACCTATCGCATCCACTACGGCACAGCCGCCAACGTCCACGAGGTCGATAGTGAGGGGCGCGCGACGATGGGGTGGTGCTTCGTCCCGTCAGGCTTCCTGGTACCGGGCGATGTGATGTTGGCGCAGAAGATCGCGCTCGAGACGGACGAGAGAGGGGCGCTTGCGCTCGCCAACCGGTTTCCGCCGGCGACGCATTCCGAGCACTTCTACCGGCGACCTTTCTAGAGCATGATCCAGAGGAAAAGTGCGGAGCGGTTTTCCAAAAAGATCATGCTCAAACAACAACCTAAAGCGCGATGACGATTCATCCTAATCGCATCGCGCTTTAGCGTCAGAACGGTCAGGAATGCGTAGTGCGGTAAGCGTCGAACGCATGCGCCGCGAAGACGCCGATGCTGCACAGCGCGAGCAGGGCTGAGATCAGCTCGATCATAGCTCGTCCTCCCGCAGCGGCTGGGCAACGAGATTCTGGCAGCACGAATATTCGTAGATCAGGTCGAGGATGAACTGCATGGTGGCCGTCCCTGTATTTATTTTGACAACTACTTAAGCGGCCATCTGTTTCAGGCGTGTTTCGTCGCATCGGGAAAGGGGTTTCGTCAGGAACCTTGCGCTGGTTTGTGCGCTGCGGGCCCGCTATATCCCTCATGGCTCAGTCGATTTTGAGCCGTCTCTTCGGGAGCGGCACGTCATTTTGCGAGGCAAAATCATGGCGCAGGTCGAGTGGTTCGACGATCTCACCATCGGAATGCAGTTCAAATCCCCCGAAGTCGTGGTCACCGAGGCCGACATCAAGCGCTTTGCCGCCGAGTTCGATCCGCAGCCGATGCATCTCGACCACGAGGCGGCGAAGCAGACCCTGTTCAAGGGGCTTGCCGCCTCGGGATGGCACACCGCCGCGATAGCCATGAACCTTGCGATCCAGACCCGTCCGTTCGGCCCGCATCCGCTGATCGGCGCCGGTGTGGACGGCCTGCGCTGGACCATGCCGGTGCGGCCCAACGACCGCCTGCATCTGGTCGGCGAGGTCATGAGCCTGACGCCGTCGAAATCGAAGCCGCAAGGCATCGCGCTGGTGAAATGGACCATGTTCAACCAGAACGGCGAGGAGGTTTACACCTTCACTCCGATCGCGATCGTGCCGCGGCGGGGATAGGACGGCCGCCGGCCGTTCGCCTCGCCCTCTTGCGAGCCGCCGGGAGAGGTGGTCATCTCGGCGCGGGGAACGCGCTGGAGGCCGACATGAAACGATCTCTTCTTGCCGCCGGAATTCTCGCTTGCGTCTTGAGCGCAACCGCCTCGAGCTCGAGGCCCGCGCTTGCGCAACAATCCAAAGTCGGCGACTGGACCATCGAGAAGCGGGCGCAGGACACCCATTGCAATGCCAGCCGCGGCTACAAGGACAAGGATGACGAGAACCGCGACTACGTCATCGTGATCACCTATTCCGAGCAGGCGATCGTGATCGTGATGATCTACGACGGTTGGGAATGGGACAAGGCCGGTGAGATCCTCCGGGCCGATGTCGGCACCGACGATGCCGACATCATGAAGAAGGCCAAGTGGGAGGTCATGGACAAGACCACGGTGCGCGGCATCTTCGCATACGACCAGTCGATCATGGACCGCCTCGCGAAGGCCAAGCGCCTCACGCTGGACTTCGAGGACGACGACGATGACAGCATCGAGATGCAGATCCCGCGGGCCGGCGAGGCGCTGGCGGCGCTGAAATTCTGCGAGGAGAACCGGAAATGATGGTCCCGCCGGGGGCGTGCCGCGGCGGGACGCTGTTCACTCGGCAGGCCCCTGGACCGGCGCTGCGCTGATGTCACTGCCGTGATGAACCAGCGGCTTCATGCCGGTGACGGTTCTGAGCAGCACATAGAACACCGGCGTCAGGAATAGGCCGAACACGGTGACGCCGATCATGCCCGAGAACACGGCAACGCCCATGGCGCGCCGCATCTCCGAGCCGGCGCCGGTCGAGAGCACCAGCGGCAGCACGCCCATGATGAACGCCATCGACGTCATCAGGATCGGGCGTAGCCGCAAGCGGCTGGCTTCGATCGCAGCCCGGATCGGCGTGCGCCCGGCGAATTCGAGCTCGCGCGCGAATTCGACGATCAGGATCGCGTTCTTGGCGGAGAGGCCGACCAGCACGATGAGGCCGATCTGGGTGAAGACGTTGTTGTCGCCCTTGGAGATCCAGACGCCGAACATCGCGGCGAGCAAGCCCATCGGCACGATCATGATGATCGACAGCGGCAGGGTCAGGCTCTCATAGAGCGCGGCCAGCACCAGGAACACCAGCAGGATCGCCAGCGGAAACACCCAGATGCCGGAATTGCCGGCGATGAACTCCTGATAGGTCAGGTCGGTCCATTCGAAGGCAAAGCCCGGCGGCAGCACCTCCGCCGCGATCCGCGTCGCCGCTTCCTGCGCCTGGCCCGATGAAAAGCCCGGCGCGGCCGCCGCGTTGATATCGGACGAGAGGAAGCCGTTGTAGCGGATCGCGCGCTCCGGCCCCGCGCTCTGGCGGATATTGAGCAGCGCCGACAATGGCACCATGTCGCCGGACGACGAGCGCACCTTCAACTGTCTGATGTCGTCGGCGCGGGCGCGGAACGGCGCATCGGCCTGGACGCGGACCGAATAGGTGCGGCCGAACTTGTTGAAGTCGTTGACGTAGTAGGAGCCGAGGTAGATCTGCAGCGTGTTGAACACCTCGGTGACGGGCACGCCCAGCTGCAGCGCTTTGGTGCGGTCGATGTCGGCGAACAGCTGGGGCACGTTGACCTGGAAGCTGGAGAACACGCCCGCGATCTCCGGCGCCTTCTGCATCGCCGCCATGAAGGCGGTGGTTGCCTCGTTCAGGGCGTCATAGCCGAGACCGGCGCGGTCCTCGATCTGCAGCTTGAAGCCGCCGATGGTGCCGAGGCCGTTGACCGGCGGCGGCGGGAACATGGCGATGAAGGCTTCCTGGATGCCGGCATATTTCTTGTTCAGCTCGGCCGCGATCGCAGGGCCGCTGAGCGAGGGATCCTTGCGCTCGTCGAACGGCTTCAGCGTCGAGAACACGATGCCGGCATTGGATGAGTTGGTGAAACCGGAGATCGACAGGCCCGGGAAGGCTACCGAGCTCTCGACACCGGGCTGAGTCAGCGCGATGTCGCTCATCCTGCGGATCACCTCTTCGCTGCGGTCGAGCGTGGCGCCATCGGGCAGGCGGGCAAAGCCGACGAGGTACTGTTTGTCTTGGCCCGGCACGAATCCACCAGGCACCTGCTGGAACAGAAATGCGGTGAGTCCGACGAGGACCACATAAAGGCCCATCATCGCGGACTTACGCGAGATCACCTTGCCGACGCTGCCGCTGTAGTTCTCCGAGGACCGCGTGAACGCCTTGTTGAACCCGCGGAAGAACCAGCCGAGGCTCTTCTCCATGATCAGCGTCAGCCAGTCCTTCGGCTCGTTGTGGCCCTTGAGCAGCAGCGCCGACAACGCCGGAGACAGCGTCAGGGAATTGATGGCCGAGATCACCGTCGAGATCGCGATCGTTAGCGCGAACTGCTTGTAGAACTGTCCCGTGAGGCCGGAGATGAAGGCGAGCGGCACGAACACCGCGATCAGCACCAGCGCGATCGCGATGATCGGGCCCGAGACCTCGCGCATGGCCTGATAGGTGGCATCGCGCGGCGACAGCCCGGACTCGATGTTGCGCTCGACGTTCTCGACCACGACGATGGCGTCGTCGACGACAATGCCGATGGCGAGCACCAGGCCGAACAGGGTGAGCGCGTTGATCGAGAAGCCGAACACGTGCATCACGGCGAAGGTGCCGACGATCGACACCGGCACGGCCAGCAGGGGAATGATCGAGGCCCGCCAGGTCTGGAGGAACAGGATCACGACCAGCACGACCAGCGCGATCGCCTCCAAGAGCGTGTGGATCACAGCCTCGATCGAGGAGCGAACGAACTGGGTAGGGTCGTAGACGATCTGGTAGGACACGCCCTCCGGCATGTTCTTCTTGATCTCCGCCATGGTGGCGCGGACATTGTCGGAGATCTGCAGCGCGTTGGAGCCCGGCGCCTGGGAGATCGGGATTGCCACCGCATGCTTGTTGTCGAGCAGCGAGCGCAGGCCGTATTCGGACGCGCCGAGCTCGATGCGCGCGACATCGCGCAGACGGACGACCTCGCCGCGCGTGCCGGTCTTGACCACGATGTCGCCGAACTGCTCCTCGTTGGCGAGGCGGCCTTCGGCATTGACCGAGAGCTGGAGATCGATGCCTTTGACATTCGGAGAGGAGCCGACCACGCCGGCGGCGGCCTCGACGTTTTGCGCCTGGATCGCGCGCACGATGTCGCTTGCGGTCAGGCCGTGCTCGGCCGCCTTCTGCGGATCGACCCAGACCCGCATCGAATAGTCGCCGGCGCCATAGAGCTGGACGTCGCCGACGCCGTCGATCCGCGCCAGCCGGTCCTTGACGTTGAGCACGGCATAGTTGCGCAAATACGTCATGTCGTAGCGGCCGTTCGGCGACAACAGATGCACCACCATGGTGAGGTCGGGCGAGGACTTCTTGGTGATGATGCCGAGCTGGCGCACCACGGCCGGCAGGCGCGGCTCGGCCTGCTGCACGCGGTTCTGCACCAGCTGCGTCGCCTTGTCGGGATCGGTGCCGAGCCGGAACGTCACCGTCAGCGTCATCGCGCCGTCGGTGGTCGCCTGGCTCGACATGTAGAGCATGTTCTCGACGCCGTTGATCTGCTCCTCGATCGGGGTCGCCACTGTCTCCGCGATAACCTTGGGGTTGGCGCCGGGATAGGTAGCGCGCACCACGACGGAGGGCGGCACGACGTCGGGATATTCCGAGATCGGCATCGCGAACAGCGAGATCAGGCCGGCAAGGAAGATCAGGACCGACAGCACGCCGGCGAAAATCGGACGATCGATAAAGAACTTTGACAGATTCATGGCCTTGCCCCTGGGCAATATCCTGATGTTCTCCGAGACCTCCACTCGTCATTCCGGGGCGCGCGAAGCGCGAACCCGGAATCCTGAGGTGATGTGATCGGAGTTTCGTACGCTCGAGATTCTCAGGTGCGCAATTGCGCACCGTAGTTCGCGCGATGCGCGCCCCGGGATGACGGGGTGCATTAACGCTGCACCACGTCCTGGTTGCTGTGGTTCGACGCCTGCTGCGGCCCCCGTGCGCCCATCGCCGCCACCTCCGTCTTGAGGAGGGCTCCCGGACGCACGCGTTGCAGACCATTGACGACGATGCGGTCGCCGGACTTCAGGCCCGAGGTGACGATGCGAAGCCCATCGACGGCGCCGCCGAGCGTGACCGGCCGGTAGACGGCGCGGCTGTCGTCGCCGACTGCCATCACGAACTTCTTGTCCTGGTCGGTGCCGATCGCGCGCTCGTCGATCATCACCAGCGCCTGTTGCTTCGGCTGGCCCATGCGCACGCGCGCGAACTGGCCGGGGATGAGACGCCCATCGTCGTTGCGGAACACCGCGCGGACACGGATGGTGCCGCTCTGGCCGTTGACCTGGTTGTCGATCAGCTGGATGTTGCCCTTCGCGGACAAGCCGCCCGAGGTCGTCATCTCGACCGGGATCTGGTCGAGCTTGCCGCGTTGCCCGGAAGCATCGGCGATCGAGTTCAGCGCGCGCAGCACCACCTCTTCGTCCGCATCGAACGAGGCGTAGATCGGATTGACCGAGACCAGCGAGGTCAACACCGGCGAGGCGGTGCCGGCGGCGACGAGATTGCCGACGGTGACCTCGATCTTGCCGACGCGGCCATCCACGGGGGCGCGCACTTCGGTGTAGTCGAGATTGAGCTTTGCGGTCTGCAGCGTCGCCTCGGCCGCCTTGACGTTGGCGATTGCTTCGCGATTGGCGTTGTCGCGCTGGTCGTAGTCCCGCCGGGTGACCACGGCGTTGCCGACGAGCTGTGCGCCACGCTCGAGCTCGCTTTGGGTGAAGACGACGCGCGCTTTGGCGGCCTCGAGCTGGGCGGCAGCTTTGTCGACCTCGGCCGCATAGGGGGCGGGATCAATCTTGAACAGCACGTCGCCGGCCTTCACCAGCGCGCCCTCGGTGAAGTTCGCCGACATGATCGCACCCGCAACGCGGGGGCGGAGCTCGACACGGTTGATCGCCTCGAGCCGGCCGGAGAAATCGTCCCACAGCACGGTCTGCCGCGGCTCGATCATCGCGACGGTGACGGAAACGGCTTGTTCAGCTGCGGCCGCGGGTGCGGTCGCTTGCGCCGCATGAAAATAGCGGCCGGTCACGATCGAGCCGGCCGCGGCGAGGGCGCCCACGATGGCGACGCCGCCCAGAAGGCGGCGGAAATGGCCGGTGCGGGAGGTATTTTGGGAGGGATGCATTTGCGCGCTCCAGATATGTAGTGTTCACTACAGATGTGGAGCTGGATACCGCAGTGCAAGATAGTTATGTACCAATCACTAAGAAAATTGTACGCCGATACCGCGACGATTGGAAGACACAAGAAAAAGAAAGCTAGAACAAATAGATAGGATCCGGCGTTAGGCTGAGACAGCACGCCGAATCCGAGGAGACAGGCACATGGGCATGGGACGCCCCCGCGAATTCGACGCCGAAACGGCGTTGGACCAGGCGATGGAAGTGTTTTGGCGCCATGGCTATGAGGGCGCGACCATTGCCCAGCTCACGGAGGCCATGGGCATCAATCCGCCCAGTCTCTACGCCTGCTTCGGCAACAAGGAAGGCCTGCTGAAGGCTGCGCTCGACCGCTACACCACGCTGCGCAACATCTGGATGGACGAGGTGGTCGCAGCGCCCACCGCTCGCCAGGTGGCGGAGCGGATGCTGATGGGCATCGCCGACAAGCAGACCGATCCCGCCAATCCGCCCGGCTGCCTGCTCGTGCAGGGCGGCATCGCCTGCGGCACCGGCTCAGAAAACGTCCCCTTCGAGCTCGCCGCCCGCCGCGCCCAGAACGAGGACCAGCTCCGCGACCGTTTCGTCCGGGCCAAGGCGGAGGGCGATCTCAAGGAGAGCGCCGATCCGGCCGCGCTCGCGCGCTATGTCTCGGCGGTGGCGGTCGGCATGGGCGTGATGGCGTCTTCAGGCGCCGATCGTGAAGCGCTGCGGCAGGTCGCTGATGTCGCCGTGCAGGCCGTGGAAGCGCAGTCGGCCAGGGGGTAGAGACGAGTGGCCTGCGCTGAACGACGATCTGCCCGCTCGGGAGCGCGATAGATCGCAAGGCCGCTTAGCTCAGGTCGTGAAGGTCCTTTCCAAGCGGCGGTGTCAGACGAAAGTTCGAGAACACGACTTCCAGTCCCGCCCGCTCGGGCGTGCAGGCCATCGGGCCCACAAGATAGGAGCTTGCTGCCGGAAACGGCGCTAGCCGCATGAGAGGCCAGGTCTTGCCATCGGCCGAGACTTGTAGACGAAGGACGCCGTCGGCGACGGTTGCGCGGACCCAGAAGTCTCCGGCATCATGCTCATAGGGTGCCGTTGCCCAGTCCGATCGCCCGTCGGTTAGCACGCTTGCAAGCATGGCGCGGCCGTCCGACAGTTCGATGCCGGCCTTGACCCAATGTCGCGCGTCGATGCGCACCATGATGCCCGCCTGATCGTAGAGCGCCTGGAAGTCGCCCTGTACACGTAAGCTGGCGGTGAATGCCTCGCCGGTTGGAAAGCCCAGGAAATGCCCGCTGTCACGATAAAAGCCGTAGTAGGTTTCGCGCCAGAAATCGGTGCCTTTGTCCGTCACGACCTGGAGGCGATCGTCCTCTGCCGTCCATCGTTTCGGTTCGTTCAACCACACGCCGTCACTTCTGAGGAGAGTCATTTCCAACCTCGATTGCCGATGCCTGCCGTGGCTCGATCCATCTGCCGGACAAGCATGGCCTCGTGCAAACTGCGATCGGGCGCGTGCACAGAGTTCAGCCTCGCGCCATCGACAGTGGTGCCGATGTCGAGGCCGGCTCACGTTTGATAGCAGCCATGGCTTCCGACCGGTTAAGGGCGTCGGCGCGAGTTGCGGATTCACGATCGGCGATCATGCAACTTTGCGCCTGTTCTGCCCGACGTGTCAAACGGCCTTCGCCGGCAGGACCCGCACCATGCGGCGCGAAATTCTTCAATGATTCGTACTGTGCATGGGGTTGTTTTCGCATTTTTGTTTGAGCGTGCCCGGAGCCTGATCATCCAGCGCCGCAAACCGTATCGATACGGGAACCCCTAAGAGTTTTTACATACAGTTCTGGCACGTTCCGCGCGTCAATATCCGCAGCCTGCATCGTGTCTCATTTCGCGCACGAAAAGACGGAGCCGGCGGGAGTCGAGGGGCCGTAAGCCATGACTGCACTTGCTTCGGACGCCGGTCGCGCCAGGAGTGGGATCGTGCCGATCCTGTTGTGCGTCGTGCCGTTCAGCCAGGTTCCGCTCGATGCCTATACGCCGGGCCTGCCGCAGATGGTGGTGGATCTCGCAGCTGACGCGGCGTCGATGCAGAACACCGTCACCGCTTACATGCTCGGCATGTCTCTGGCGCTGGTGCCGGTCGGTATCGCCTCGGACACTCTCGGCCGCCGCAACGTGCTGCTCGCAGGCCTGTCGGTCCTGATCGCGATGAGCATCGCCTGTGCGATGGCCACCAGCGCCTCGCTGCTGCTCGGCTTGCGCTTCCTGCAAGGCATCGGCGGCTGCACTTGTCTCGTCGTCGCCTATGCGGTCGCAGCCGATTGTTTCCGCGGCCGCGAGCTCACCGCGATCTCCGGCTTGTTGGGTGCCGCCTGGGGCCTTGCGCCGGTGCTGGCGCCGGCAGCCGGTGGCTTCATCGTCGAGCTGACCTCGTGGCGCGGCGTCTTCGTCGTCATTGCCGTCGCCGCGGCGATCGTCGCCGCGATCGTCGCATTTCTTCTGCCCGAAACATTGCCGGCAGAGCGGCGCGCGCCGTTCGATCCGCGCCGCACTGCCGGTATTTTGCGCGATGCGCTGGTCCGCCCGGGCTTCCTCGCCTTCGTGCTGGTGTTTGTCGCGGCGGCCAGCGCGCAGCTGGCGTTCGGCGTCGTCGCGCCGTTCTTCTACCAGACCGGTCTCGGCTATTCGGCGGCCATCTACGGCCTCGTCGCACTCGGGCTTGGCGGGGTCAATCTCGCCGGCGAGCTCGGCTGCGCGCATTTCGCGCGCGTCATGCCGGCGCGCTTGCTGGGCTTCGGCGCCTTCGCGCTGTTCCTCGCCGGTGCGGTGGTCCTGACGGTAACAGGCATGACCCTCGGCCTCGATGTTGCGTCGATCACGATCGGCGGCGCGCTGGTGCTCGGCGGCTGCGGCGTGCTGTGCCCGATGATGTACGGCATGGCGCTTGGCCTGTTCGAACGCGACCATGGCCTGGTTGGCGGCCTCATCAGCGCGCTCTGCTATCTCGCCGTGAGCGGTGCCATGGCGATCACGGCGGTGTTGCCCGAAGCGACACAGGCGCCGATCGGATGGCTTTATCTCGGACTCTGCGCCATTGCGGGGACGCTGCTCGCGATCTCGCTGCCGTCGGCGCGGCAAGCGACACACAGTTAAATAAGGAACCAAATCATGACCACGGTCGGAATTCGCGGCACGTTCTTCGATTTCGTCGACGATCCCTGGAAGCACGTCGGCAACGAGCCGGCCGCCGCGCGCTTTCACCAGGATGGTCTCATGGTCGTCACTGACGGCGTGATCAAGGCGTTCGGTCCTTATGACAAGATTGCCGCCGCCCATCCGGGCGTCGAGGTCACCCACATCAAGGACCGCATCATCGTTCCCGGCTTCATCGACGGCCACATCCATCTGCCGCAGACGCGCGTGTTAGGGGCCTATGGTGAGCAGCTCCTGCCGTGGCTGCAGAAATGGGTCTACCCGGAAGAGCTCAAATACCGGGATCGCGACTACGCGCGCGAGGGCGTGAAGCGTTTCCTCGATGCGCTGCTCGCCTCAGGCACCACCACCTGCCAGGCCTTCACGAGCTCCTCGCCTGTTTCGACCGAGGAGTTGTTCGAGGAAGCGAGCAGGCGCAACATGCGCGTCATCGCGGGCCTCACCGGGATCGATCGCAACGCGCCGGCCGATTTCATCGATACGCCGGAAAATTTCTATCGCGACAGCAAGCGGCTGATCGCGCAGTACCACAACAAGGGCCGCAATCTCTACGCCATCACGCCGCGCTTCGCCTTTGGTGCCTCGCCGGAATTGCTGAGAGCGTGTCAGCGCCTCAAGCACGAGCATCCGGACTGCTGGGTCAACACCCACATCTCCGAGAACCCGGCCGAATGCAGCGGCGTGCTGGTCGAGCATCCGGATTGCCAGGATTATCTCGGCGTCTACGAGAAGTTCGACCTGGTCGGTCCGAAATTCTCCGGCGGCCACGGCGTCTATCTCTCCAACAACGAGTTCCGCCGCATGTCGAAGAAGGGCGCGGCGGTGGTGTTCTGCCCGTGCTCGAACCTGTTCCTCGGCAGCGGCCTGTTCCGCCTCGGCCGGGCCACCGATCCCGAGCATCGCGTCAAGATGTCGTTCGGCACCGATGTCGGCGGCGGCAACCGCTTCTCGATGATCTCCGTGCTCGACGACGCCTACAAGGTCGGCATGTGCAACAACACGCTGCTCGACGGCAGCATCGATCCCGCGCGCAAGGACCTCGCGGAAGCCGAGCGCAACAAGCTCTCGCCCTATCGCGGTTTCTGGTCGATCACGCTCGGCGGCGCCGAAGGCCTCTACATCGACGACAAGCTCGGCAACTTCGAGCCGGGCAAGGAGGCCGATTTCGTCGCGCTCGATCCGAACGGCGGACAGGTCGCGCAAGCGTGGCATCAATCGCTGATCGCCGACGGCGCCGGCCCGCGCACGATGGACGAGGCCGCGAGCATGCTGTTCGCCGTCATGATGGTCGGCGACGATCGCTGCGTCGACGAGACCTGGGTGATGGGCAAGCGTCTCTACAAGAAAGGCTGAGGCGGACCGCTGCCGATGCGCGCATCTCCTGAAACAGCCGGCCAGCCGGTCGCTCTCGTCATTCAGCGCCGCATCGCCGACGACGCCTTTGCTGCGTTCGCCCGGTGGAACGGTGAGGTCGGCGAGGTGCTCAAGGCCTGGCCAGGCTTCCTCAGCCTTGAAGTGGTGCCGCCGCAACCGCCGGCGCATGTGGACTGGGTGACGATCCTGCGTTTCGCGAGCCCCGCTGCGGCACGTGCCTGGCTGCAGAGCGAGGTGCGGGCGAAGCTGATCGCGGAAGTGCAGCGCTTCTTCGTCGGTTCGGAGGACGTCCATATCCTGCCCGACACCGGCGTCCCGCGCGACAGCGCGGTCTCGGCCGTCATCTCATTCAAAGTCCCTGATGGACTCGAGGACGCGTTCCTGAAATGGCAGCAGCGCATCCAGGCGGCGGAGGCCGAGTTCAAGGGATTTCTGCGGCACAAGATCGAGCGGCCGATTCCGGGCCTGCACGACGAATGGATCATCATCCTGTCTTTCGACAGCGATGCCAATCTCAATGCGTGGCTCGACTCGCCGTTGCGGCAGACGCTGCTGAAGGAGGGCGCGCGCTTCAATGCCGGAATGCACGTGAGGCGGGCGAGCTACGGCTTCAATTTCTGGTTCCCGGCCGGCAAGACGTCGGCCCCGGAGCAAGGGCCCGGTTTCATCTGGAAGAGCAACCTGATCGTTCTCCTGGTCCTTTATCCCGTAGTCTACCTCTGGGGCTATTTCATCAGCGCGCCCCTGATCGACAGAAACGGCGTGCCGGTCTGGCTGTCGCTGTTCATCGGCAATCTCGTCAGCACGCAGCTGCTCGGCTGGTGGCTGGTGCCCGCCGCCTTCAAGGCGCTCGACTGGTGGGTGACGCCGAAGGCGACGATCAGTCGCCAGATCGCGGGGTACGTGCTGCTCGCCGTGCTCTATGCCGCGTCGATGGGCCTGTACGCGCTGCTGCTCGCGTGGCATTGGGGACGGTGAGACCGTCAACCGTATCGACGCGGAGAAGGACGGTCGCTGGACATCGACGACCATGTTCGCCCTGACGTTTCTCGGGACATCGGCGAGCGTTCCCTCGGCGGAGCGCAACCATCCGGCACTCCTCGTGGAAGCCGCAGGCAAGCGCGTCCTGGTCGATTGCGGCGAGGGCACGCAGCGCCAGCTGCTGCGCAGCGGCGCCGGCTTCCGGCGGCTCGACCGCATCCTGCTCACCCACGCCCATCTCGACCACGTGCTCGGCATCCCCGGACTATTTTCGACGCTCGGCTTGCGGCAGACGTCCGAGACGATGACCGTTCACGGCGGCGCGGGCACGCTCGACCTCGTCACCCGCATGCTCGCCGGCCTGTGGGGCGCGGGCAGGGCGCCGATCGCCGTCCAGTTCGAAGCGCTGACCGAGGGACGAGCTATCGATACCGGTGAATTCGCCGTTGACTGTTTTCCGGTCCGCCACCGCGACACCGACAGCTTCGGCTTCATCTTCCAAAGCCCCGCGCGCCGTCATCTGCGGCCTGATCGCCTCATCGCGCTCGGTGTCCCCGATGGTCCGTTGCGCGGCGAGTTGGCCGCCGGCCGACCGATCGTGGTTGCCGACCGAACCATCGATCCGGAAGAGGTCCTGGGTCCTGTGAGCGGCGGCAGCAAGCTCGTCGTGATCGGCGACACCGAGACCACCGAGGGGTTGTCGCAATACGTCGCCGGCGCCGACATGCTGGTGATCGAGGCGACGTTCCTCGATCGCGACGCGCCGACCGCGCGGAATTACGGCCATCTCACCGCGGCAGAAGCGGCCTCCTTTGCCGCCGCGAACGAGGTCGGACAGCTCGTGCTGACGCATATGTCGGGACGCTACGAAGACGCAGAGATTCTCGCCGAGGCGGCAAAAATCTTCCCGAACACCCGGATCGCCGCAGACTTCGACCACATCGTCGTCTGTTCAAACGCGCCCTGACCCGATCCGTCCACCGCAGCGCTTGCCAGCCCAGATGCGAGCGGGTAGAAGGCTGCCACGCCTGAGCCGCGATTAGCGCGATGCGCTTCCCGGCCACAGTCGAACAAATCAAGCAGGCCTTTGAATTTGTTCGACTATTCCGTTGGGGAATGGTGTAACGGTAGCACAACAGACTCTGACTCTGTTTGTCTTGGTTCGAATCCAGGTTCCCCAGCCAGTTCCGGGCGCTTTCCCAAAGGTATGGTTCCGGTCCCTGGGCAGGATGGCAGGCAGGTTGATGGGCTGCCTCGCTGCTCGCGACGGTTTGCCTCACCTAGTATTTGCGTTTCCAAGTCGGATCGCCGCGCGCTGTATCGTCCTTGGGCTGGACAACCCAAGGAGATCCGCAAATGCCCTATGTCGATGGTTTCGTTCTCGCCGTGCCGAAGGACAATATCGAGGCCTACAAGGCGCTGGCGACGCAAGCCTGCGCCATCTGGATGGAGCACGGCGCGCTCGATTATGTCGAATGCATCGGCGATGACGTTCCCTATGGAGAGCTCACCTCGTTTCCGCGCGCGGTGATCGCGAAGGAGGACGAGATCGTGGTGTTCGCCTGGATCGTCTATCGGGACCGCGAGAGCCGCGATGCCATCAACAAGAAGGTGATGGCGGACCCGCGCATCAAATTCGAGGGCATGCCGTTCGACGGCAAGCGCATGATCTATGGCGGCTTCACAACGCTGCTTCGGGCGAGTGACATCGTGACGCGAGGCGTGCCTGCTACTTGATCTTGTCGTAGGCCGCCGCGAAATCGCCGAGCGGCATCGGGATCGCGATGGTCTCCTTGGCCATGTTCTGAAAAGAGACCTTCAGCTGCTTGCCCGACCGCAAGGCGGCGAGCAGGTCCGGCGCAACCGGGGTCGAGGCGTAGCAGCCGCGATTCTCGCAGGTCTGGATCTGGAGATCGAACGTCTTGCCTTCGTCGATCTGGAGCTTGGCCCCGACCGGAAGGTTGAGGCCGAGCGGCAATTGCAGAAGCGCGATCGGCGTGCGGGTGTCGGGCGCGATGCGGATGTTGATCAGGACGACGGTCTGGCCCGTCTTGGTCAGCACCGCGTTCTGCTCCATCGCGCATTCGAGCGGCGCGTCGCGGCTTGCGCTGGTGCAGCGGACGATCCAGCCGGGCTGTCCGGAAGCACCGTCAGCCTGCGCCTGTGTCGGGGCAGGCGCGGGCTGCGCGGCCGGGGCGGGCGCGGCGTTCTTCTTGGCGCCCTGCTGGGCGTGTGCTGCGCCCGCTGACAACAGGACAGCAGCGACAAGGGCGACAAGTCTGGATTGCACAGGCATGGGAAACCGCATTTGCGAACCGGGGTCTCGCTGTAGCGTCGCGGCAGGCGCGGCGCAAGCTTACTCGGCGGCTTCCTTGACGCTGCCGTGCTCGGGCGTCTCCTCGCCTTCGTCGTCCGAACGGCCCCAGGTCGAGAACCAGTTGTTGAGCTTGTCGAGGTAGAGATAGACGACCGGCGTGGTGAACAGCGTCAGCGCCTGACTGACGATCAGGCCGCCGACCATGGCGTAGCCGAGCGGCTGGCGGATTTCGGCGCCGGTGCCGTGGCCGAGCATGAGGGGCACGCCGCCGAGCAGGGCCGCCATCGTCGTCATCATGATCGGGCGGAAGCGCAGCAGTGCGGCCTGGCGGATCGATTCCTCCGGCGTCTTGTGCTCGTCGCGCTCGGCGGCAATCGCGAAGTCCACCATCATGATGCCGTTCTTCTTCACGATGCCGATCAGGAGAATGATGCCGATCAGCGCGATCAGGCTGAAGTCGAATCCGGCCGCCATCAGGATCGCGAGCGCGCCGACGCCGGCCGAGGGTAGCGTCGACAAAATCGTGATCGGATGGATGTAGCTCTCGTAGAGAATGCCAAGGATCAGATAGACCACGACCAGCGCGGCGAGGATCAGGAGCGGCACGGTGCCGAGCGATTGCTGGAACGCCTGCGCGGTGCCCTGGAAGCTCGAATTCAGCGTGGGCGGCGTCCCGAGCTCCGCCATCGCCTTCTGCACGGCCTCGGTGGCCTGGCCGAGCGCGACGCCTTGCGCGAGATTGAAGCTGATCGTGATCGACGGGAACTGGCCTTGATGGCTGATCGAGAGCGGGCGGACCGGATCGGTGGTCCAGCTCGCGAAGGTCGACAGCGGCACCTGGTCGCCGGTCAGCGGCGATTTCACGTAGAGCTTGTTCAGCGTCTCGAGATCGCCCTGCATCTCCGGCAGGACTTCCAGGATCACCTTGTAGGTGTTGAGCTGCGTGAAATATTGCGTGACCTGCCGCTGTCCGAAGGAATCATACAGCGTATCGTCGATCAGCTGGGGCTGGATGCCGTAGCGGGCGGCGGTGTCGCGGTTGATCTTGAGCTGGACCGTCGTGCCCTGCGTCTGCTGGTCGGTCGCGACGTCGCGCAGCTCCGGCAGTGTCTGCATCTTGCCAAGGATCTTCGGCGCCCATTCGTTCAGCTCGTCCAGATTGGCGTCTTGCAGCGTGAATTCGAACTGAGTGCGCGTGGGTCGACCGCCGAGCCGCACGTCCTGGGCCGCCTGCATGTAGAGGCGGGCGCCCTGGACCTTGTCGAACTGCGGACGCAGACGCGCGATGATCTGCTGGGCCGAAGCGTCACGCTCATTGCGCGGCTTCAGCGTGATGAACAGGTTGCCGTTGTTGCCGGCACGGCCGCTGCCACCGATCGACATGGCAACGCTGGCAACGTCGGGATCGGCCAGGATGATCTTGCCGAGTTGCTCCTGGCGTCTCACCATCTCCTTGAACGAGATGTCCTGCGAGGCTTCGGACGTGGCCGTGATCAGGCCGACGTCCTGCTGCGGGAAGAAGCCCTTGGGGATCAGCACGAACAGGTAGATCGACAGGCCGAGCGTGACGAAGAAGATCGCGAGCGTGGTGCGCCGCCAGGCGAGGGCGTGATCGAGCACATATTCGTAGCCGCGCAGCATCGCGTCGAAGGCGCGCTCGCTCCATTGATAGAAGCGGCCGTGCTGCACCTCACCATGGGCGCGCAGGAAGCGTGAGGCCATCATCGGCGTCAGCGTCAGCGATACGAACATCGAAACGAAGATCGTCATCGCCAGCACCACGGCGAATTCGCGGAACAGGCGCCCGATAATGCCGCCCATCAGGAGCAGCGGGATCAGCACCGCGACCAGCGAGATGCTGATGGAGACGATCGTGAAGCCGATTTCCTTGGAACCCTTGAAGGCGGCCTCCATCGGCGAGTCGCCTTCCTCGATGTAGCGCGTGATGTTCTCGAGCATCACGATGGCGTCGTCCACCACGAAACCGACCGCGATGGTGAGTGCCATCAGCGACAGATTGTCGAGCGAATAGCCGACCGGCCACATCAGGGCGCACGCGCCCAGCAACGCCAGCGGAACCGTGACGGTGGGAATGACCGTCGCCCAGAAGCTGCGCAGGAAGATGAAGATGACCATGACCACGAGCACAATGGTCAAGAGCAGCGTGAACTGGACGTCCTCGACCGCGGCACGGATGGTCGCGGTGCGGTCGCTGATGAGCTCGATCTTGATCGCGGGCGGGATCGCCGCCACGAGACGAGGGAGGGTCGCCTTGATCCTGTCGACGGTTTCGATGACGTTGGCGCCGGGCTGCTTGAAGATCACCAGGAACACGCCGCGCTTGCCGTTGGCCCACGCCGCCTGCTTGGCGTCTTCGGCAGCGGTGACCGCTTGGCCGATATCGCGGATTCGCAACGGAGCGCCGTTGCGATAGGCGATGATGACGTCGTTCCAGTCCTTCGCGTGGGTGAGCTGGTCGTTGGCGTAGATCGTATAGGCCCGCTTCTCGCCGTCGATATTGCCCTTGGGGCTGTCGACCGTGGTGATCGCGATCTGGCTGCGGATATCCTCCATCGACAAGCCCTTGGCGACCAGCTTTGCGGGATCGACCTGAATGCGGATCGAGGGTTTCTGCTGGCCGCCGATGAAGACCTGGGCGACGCCCGAGAGCTGGCTGATCTGCTGGGCGAGCTGGGTGTCGACGGCATCGCTGACGCTGGTCAGCGGCAGCGTCTCCGATGTCGCCGACAGTAGCAGGATCGGCGCGTCGGCGGGGTTGACCTTGCGGTAGGTCGGGGGCGACGGCAGGTTCCTCGGCAACTGGCCGCTGGCCGCGTTGATGGCACCCTGTACGTCGTTGGCGGCGCCGTCGATGTTGCGGTTGAGGTCGAATTGGATGGTGATCGACGCCGTGCCCAGATAGCTCGTCGAGGTCATCTGCGCGATGCCAGGAATCTGGGCGAATTGCCGCTCGAGCGGCTGCGCCACCGACGAAGCCATGGTCTCGGGGCTGCCGCCGGGCAAATTGGCGGTGACCTGAATGGTCGGAAAGTCCACCTGCGGCAGGGGCGCGACCGGGAGCAGGGGATAGGCGACCAGGCCGACGAAGAGAATGCCGGCCATCAGCAGCGAGGTGCCGATGGGATATCGGATGAAAGGCGCCGAAATCCCGCCCCCGATCATTGCTGTCGAACCTTGTTCTGGGTCGGATCCGAGCTTGCTACCGCCGTCGACACCAGGCTTCCGGGCTGCACCTTGAACTGTCCGCCGACGATCACCTGCTGACCGGGGCTCAATCCTTCCTCGATGACCGAATGACCGTCGATGCCATAGCTGACCTTGATCTTGTGCAGTTCGGCCTTGTTGTCCTGGTTGACCGTATAGGCATAGAGTCCGTTGGTGGAGCGCTGGACCGCGTCATCCGGAACGACCGTCGCATCCTTCAGCGTTCGCACCAGGAGCCGCGTCGAGACCGATTGCCCCGGCCACAGCGTTCTTTCCTTGTTGTCGAACACCGCCTTGAGCCGGATCGTGCCGCTGGTCGCGTCGACCTGGTTGTTGATCACCGCGAGCTTGCCCTCGGCCAGCGTCCTCTTGCCGTCGGTGGTGAAGGCGATCACCTTGAGCGCGCCGGCCTTGTGGCCTTCGCTGATATAGGGGAGCTGGTCTTCCGGCGCGGTGAAGATCACCGCGATCGGCTCGACCTGCGAGATCGTGACGATGGCGGTCTGCGACGAAGCGTTGACGATGTTGCCGATGTCGACCTGACGCAGGCCTGCCACGCCGGTGATCGGCGCCTTGATCTGGGTGTAATCGAGCTGGGTCTGGGCGTTGGAGATCGCGGCATCGTCGGCGGCGATCTGGGCGGTGAGCTGAGCGACGGTGGAGCGCTGTGTGTCGACGCGCTGGGCGGTGGCGAATTCGCCGAGCTTCGTGGCGCGCTGGAGCTCGAGATTGGCGTTGGCGAGACTGGCCTCGTCCTGCGCCTTCTTGGCCTTGGCCTGGTCAAGCGCGGCCTGATAGGGACGGGGATCGATCGAAACCAGGAGATCGCCCTGCTTGACGATCTGGCCTTCCCTGAATTCGAGCTTGTCGATCTGGCCATCCACACGGCTTCGGACCTGGACCGTGTTAAAGCCCTGAACCGTGCCGAGACCAGTGAGATAGACCGGAAAGTCGGTCTTCTGAACCGGCGCAACGCTGACCGGGACGGCGGAGGGGCGAGGCGGGCCTTTTTGTGCGGTCTGGGTTTTTCCCGCCTCGGACGTGCCGAATTTCTGCCAACCATAATAGCCCGCAGAAGCCACGGCCGCGATGATCAGAAGCCAAAGGATCGGCCGGGACTTGTTCATGTCGTCTCGTGTCGGCTCGTATGCCCTCGGCTACGAATATCGGGGCAATCGTACGGTTCCAGCATGATGTATAATACACGCCAACTTCCAGAGTAAACAGCACTATCGGGTGAGAATCCTAAACAATTGGAAAGCTTTGCACCGTGTAGGCAGCTCGTTGGCGCGGCGACGTGCAATGCCGCGTTTTCCCGCCGCGATCGGCCGGCGTGCAAGTCTTGCGTAGCACGCGGAGCAGTGTGCTCGGGACCGATCGGCCCCGCGCCGCGCTGCCTTTCGGATCTGCCGCAAGAACGGTTCTAAGTCGCCTCGTAGCCGTTTCGGTTACCATGGATTTCGGCATCGTCCATTTCGGCGCCGCAGCGACGGAGCAAAGCATGGACGAGCTGAACGGCAAGCTGATCGCGTGCCAGATGCTGATCGAGGGATTGATCGCGTGTCACCAACGAGCAGCGCGATCCCTTGTGCTTCCTCACCGACTTTCGCGACGAGATCAAAGCCGTTGTCAACGGCGCCAACATCGCCGGCATGGACAGCACCGATCGCGTGCGCGCCGTTGCGAAGACCGTCGACGAGTTGCTGTGGCTGATGAAACCCAGAGCGGCGATCGAGTGGCCAGCAATCGATTTGCGTTTAGGACGCATCCTTCGCTCAGAGAGCGGGGCAGTTTAGAATCGTTTTGATCTTGATCTATTCAAGGGTTCTCGCGAACGGCACGCATTGACCCGCAATTGTGTGGCCGATACCAACAGGCGACATTCGTTCGACGCGTGTGAACGACAGGAATTGGAGGGCCTTGTGCTCTATCCTCCAGCACCTCTCGTCGCCCCCGTGACCAGGGGGACGCGGGTTGCGTCTTTCTTCTGGCTTCAGAGCATGATACGGGACGATCAAGCCCGGAGCATGATCTATGGCCTCGACACCGCGATACAGGCGCTGGTGGAACGGCTCGGGCGTGACGATCCCGAAACGGTCAAATTGACGGGTATCTATCACAATCTCATTCGCTACTGGGCCGAAGTATGAAGACCATCTCCTTCCAAGCAAGCCTTGCCGCAGCCTTGATGCTGGCGTCTGCCTGGCTCGCATCCCCCGTTTCCGCCCAGACGCAGAGCCCGCCGGCACCGGCCCCATCGACGGCTCAGCCGTCCGCTGCCGGGACCGTCCCCCCGGCAGCTGCGCCTGCGGCCTCGACGGCTCCCGCCGTCGTGGGCGCCGCCCCGGTGGCCGCCAATCCCGCGGGTGCGAAGCCCGAGGCTGCGGCCATGAAGGAATTGTCGCCCTGGGTGATGTTTATGTCGGCAGACGTCATCGTGAAGGCGGTGATGATCGGGCTCGCCTTCGCTTCGCTGATGACCTGGACCGTCTTCATCGCCAAGTCGATCGAGCTGTCGGTCGCCTCCGGCAAGCTGCGTGCGGCGTTGAAGAAGATTGCGGAGGCGCGCTCGCTTGCCGAAGCGCAGATGGCGCTCGGCACCAAGGAGGGCATCCTGCCGTCGTTCCTTGCGGCGGCGTTGCGCGAAGCGCGGATGTCGGCTGGCCTGTCCAGCGATGCCGGCATCAAGGAACGCGCCGCCTCGAGCTTTTCCGAGATCGTGCGCGCGGAGCAACGGCGCATCCGGATCGGCATGGGCGTGCTCGCGACCATCGGCTCGACCTCGCCCTTCGTCGGCCTGTTCGGCACGGTCTGGGGCATCATGAACAGCTTCATCGGCATCTCGAAGTCGCAGACCACGAACCTCGCCGTGGTCGCGCCCGGCATCGCCGAGGCGCTGCTCGCCACCGCGATCGGCCTCGTCGCCGCCATTCCCGCCGTCATCATCTACAACCACTTCTCGCGCGTGACGAAAGGCTATCTCGAGCTCGTCAGCCGCGCCTCGGGCGCGGCGGGGCGACTGCTGTCGCGTGATCTCGACCGCAGCCACGGCAGCGTGCATTCGCGCGCGGCGGAGTAGACCATGGCCGTTTCGCTCGCTGACAATGATGACGACGACGATTTCTCGGAAACGCATGACATCAACGTCACGCCGTTCATCGACGTCATCCTGGTGCTGCTGATCATCTTCATGGTCGCCGCGCCGCTGTCCACGGTCGACCTGCCGATCGATCTGCCGACGTCGAGTGCGACGCCGCAGAAGAAGCCGGACAAGCCGACTTATCTCAGCATCAAGCCCGATCTGACGCTCGCGATCGGGGAGAACGCCGTTCACCGGGCCGAGTTGATCGGAACCCTCGACGGCCTTTCCGAGATGAGCAAGGATAAGTACGTTTTCCTGCGCGCTGATCGCTCGGTGCCCTATGGCGAGTTGATGGGCGTGATGGAGCTCTTGCGCTCGGGCGGCTATACGCGGGTGAAGCTGGTCGCGCTGGAAGGCGCACCGGGGGCGCCTGTGGCAGGCGCCGCCCAGCCTTAAGAAGACGGAACGATGGCGGACGAACCGAGACCATCCCGGAAGCTCTGGATCCTGGCGGCGGCGGCCGCGCTCGCCCTGCATCTCGGCGGTGCTGCGCTCGCGCTGGCGCATTTGCACGGCGACGACGACGGCGATGGTCTCGGCGCGGCCGGAGCCGAGTTCGCCGTCGAGATGGCTTCGCCGGAGGCTCAGGAATCCGATTTGCCGACCGGACCAAACGACTCCGCGGCACAAGAGGAGCGCCCGGAGCTTCCAGAGCAGAAGGCCGAACTGAAGGAGACGGAACTTCCTCAAGATCGACCGCAAGAGGCCGAGGATCCCGATCGCATTGTCAGCGAAAAGGTTGCGAAGAAGGAGCAGGACGACGATCCGAAGGCGGCTGCCGTTGAAACGCCCGCCATGGAGGCTGCCCCAAAGCAGGTTGATATGGCCCGGCAAACGTTCGAGGACGCAACGCGCGAGGCCGAAAAGGCCCTGGCGCCGGTGGTTGGGCTCGGCAAGGACATCCTGAAGATCACGGTGGACTGGAACAAGAAAATCAGTGCGCGTATCAAGCAGCACCAGATCAATCCGGAAGGCAGAGAGAACGCCAATCAGAAGGTCACGGTGAGTTTCGCGCTCAACCGAAAGGGAAATGTGGTCTCGGTCGACGTGATCGCGTCGTCCGGCGACGCCGCCTACGATGCAGCTGCGATCTCGATGGTTCGCAAGGCGGATCCTTTCGAGCCGCCTCCGGTTCAACTGACCGAGGAGCGTTTCGAGCGCACCCTCGAGATCAGCTTCGCCCCTGAGAAATCGAAGAAGACCGCCAACAAGAAGTCGGCTCAACGCCAGTAGAGCCGGATCCCGACATAGACCACCACCAGGCAGGCGAAGATCAGCGCCACGGGCAGGGGCCGTTTCTGGGCTCCGCTGGCCGCGCCTGTCCCGAAGAAACCAGCGCTTTTCGGCTTCGGCGCCGGGCGCCGGAAAGCGGTAACATTATCCGCTGCCGGCTCGGCCTCGCGCGGACGCACGTCGGGCGGCGTTCCAGCGCCACCCATCTCGACGTAATAGGCCTTGTAGATCGCACCGATGGTGGCCTCGGTGGCTTCGCCTTCGCTCATCTGCGCCAGCAGGTTCCTGTAGCTGCTCAGGAACTCCTGGGCCTCCGGAGGCAGCGCGGACGCCCCGTTGAGCTTAGCCATCATCTTCCAGGTGGCAAAATCGGCGCGGGCGCGGGTGTCGGCGCGTCGCGCGATCAGCATATCGGCAGCTTTGACCAAGTCGGCCTCTGGCCTTTCGGCTCGTGTTCGGGTGTTCCGGTTCAACTACGCATTGCCGGTCAGGAAGAGAACAGCCTGAATCACATAACCGGTCAACGTCCGCAGTATTGCTGAAATAACATCAAGATTTAGACCTAACTGCGAGCCCGCCAGCGGCAGCAGGATCAAGAGGCCGATCAGGATCAACATACCGAACGGCTCGAGCCGGGCGAGCGGCAAGGCCAGGGGGCGCGGCAGCAGCCCGACCGCGACGCGGCCGCCGTCCAGCGGCGGGATCGGCATCATGTTGAAGACGGCCAGGATGGCGTTGATGATGAGGGCATTCTTGAGGTTGTCGGCAACCCATTTCGCCGCGCTCGCGGGCACCAGCGGCAGGGCATGGAAGGCGAGGGCGGTGGCGAGCGCCAGCAGGATGTTGGTGGCGGGTCCGGCCAGCGCTACCCAGACCATGTCGAGCCTGGGATTGTTCAGCTTGCGGAAGTTTACCGGCACCGGCTTGGCGTAGCCGAACAGGAACGGCGAATGCGCGAACAGCAGCATCGCCGGCAGGATGACGGTGCCGAACGGGTCGATATGCCTGATAGGATTGAAGCTGACGCGGCCGAGCTGCGCGGCCGTGTTGTCCCCGAGCCGGTCCGCGACGAAGGCATGCGCGGCCTCATGGAAGGTGATGGCGAGCACGAGGGGAAGCACCCACACCGACAGGTCGTACAAGGAAATGTTCACAGCTCATCCATTTCGGTTAGCTAGCGGCCTTGCAACCGTCCTGACCAAACCGGCGCAGCAACGCTTCGGCTCAACATAGGGTGGCCGGTTCCGAATTGCCACGCTGCAGATGGATGCTTCGGCCGGCCGCCGTGCAGTCGCGCAAAGTCACGCCGGGATCGTCCCGGGATATTGCACCAAGCCGTCGTCGAGCTTCACCCAGGCGAGCTTTTCCGACACCCAGATGTGCTCGGTCGGCGCAAAGGCGTTACGATCATCGAAGGTGGCGAGCGCAACGCCCGCTAGCGTGCCGTTGCGGCGCCAGGCGAAAAGCCGCGTGCCGCAGCGCTTGCAGAACACGCGATCGATATTCTCCGAGGAGGCGTAGCGTGCAGTCTCGCCCTCGACGCTGAGCGCGCGCTGGTCGAACTGGGCGCGGGCGAAGTAGGGCGAGCCCATCGCCTTCTGGCAGATGCGGCAATGGCAGATGCGGACGTTGAGCGGCTCGCCCTCCGCCTTAAAACGCACCGCGCCGCACAGGCAACCACCTTCCCGGATCATGATGTCCTCAATAGGTCGCGCGCCCGCCCGAGATGTCGAACACCGCACCGGTCGAGAAGGCGCAATCCTGGGATGCGAGCCAGCTCACCATCGCGGCGAGCTCTTCCACCAGCACGAAGCGCCCCTTCGGGATCTTCGACAGCATGAAGTCGATATGCTGCTGCGTCATCTGGTCGAAGATCGCCGTCTTCGCCGCCGCCGGTGTCACCGCGTTGACGAGGATGTCATGGGCGGCGAGCTCCTTGCCGAGCGACTTCGTCAGCGCGATCAGGCCGGCCTTGGACGCCGAATAATGCGCGGCGTTCGGGTTGCCTTCCTTGCCGGCGATCGAGGCGATGTTCACGATCCGCCCGTATTTCTGCTTGAGCATTTCGGGCACGATCGCCTTGGAGACGATGAAGGGGCCGTCGAGGTTGATGCGCAGCACCTTGCGCCATTCCTCCAGGTCGGTCTCCCAGACCGGCTTGTTGACGCCGGCGATGCCGGCGTTGTTGACGAGAATGTCGATCTTGCCGAAGGCCTTGAGCGTCGCATCGCGTGCCTGCTCGACGGCCGCCGTGTCGGTGACGTCGACCTTGAAGACTTTCGTTTCGCCGCCGATCTCCTTTGCCGTCTTCTCGGCCAGCGCGGCGTCAAAGTCCCAGATCGCGACCTTGGCGCCGGAGGCGACGAAGCGCTCGGTGATGGCGCGGCCAAAGCCCTGCGCGCCGCCGGTGACGATAGCGATGCGGCCGTTGAGATCGATCTTGTTCATGCCGGAGGCCTTCCTGCGTCAGAGCATGTAGCCGCCGTCGACGACGAGATCGACGCCGGTGGTGAAGGCGCTCTCGTCGCTGCCGAGATAGACCGCCATCGCGGCGATCTCCTCGGCGGTGCCGAGCCGGCCCATCTTCTGGCGCGAGATGAACATCTCCTTGCCCTGCGGGCCCTGGGCTGCCGCGCGGTCGAGCATCGAAGGCGTCTCGACGGTGCCGGGACAGATCGAGTTGCAGCGGATGCCCTTGGTGATGAAGTCGAGCGCGACCGCGCGCGACAGCAGCGACACCGCCGCCTTCGACGAGCTGTAGACGTAGCGGTTCGCCGGCGGCCGCAAGGCTGCGCAGGACGAGATGTTGACGATGCTGCCGCCGCCGCCGGCGATCATGTCGGGCAGGAAAGCCTTGATGGTCCGGTGCATCGACTTGACGTTGAGGTCGAACGAGAAGTCGAAGTCCTCTTCCGAACATTCCAGGATGGTGCCGTGATGCACGAAGCCGGCGGCGTTGAGCAGGATGTCGATCTTGCCGACGCGCTTGGCGAAGGCGTTGACGTCGGCGGTGTTGCGGACGTCGAGCTTTGCGACCTCGGCGATGCCTTCCTTCGTCAGGCTCGCGATGCCGGCTTCGTTGATGTCGGTGGCGATGACGGTTGCGCCTTCACGCGCGAACGCGATGGCGCAAGCGCGCCCAATGCCTGCCGCGGCAGCCGTGACGACGGCGCGCTTTCCCTTGAGGCGGTCTGCCATGTTGTTTCTCCTGCGAATTTTCCTTCGTCATTCCGGGGCGCGCCTCTTGGCGCGAACCCGGAATCCATCGCGCCACAGCGCCGGTGGATGAATGGATTCCGGGCTCGCGACTGCGTCGCGCCCCGGAATGACCGTGTCAGTGATTGTCCCGCGCCACACCGAACGTACCGGCGACGTTCTGGTAGCGCGTGGCGAGCTCCATGCAGGCGCCGGTCGATTGCTGGCCGACGGTGTTGCGATAGATCTCCTGCCACGGCGTCTGGTTCGGCGGATGCTTGAAGCCGCCGCTGGCCTTGAGCTCGGCATGGCGCTTCTTCAGCTCCTCGTCCGAGATCAGGATGTTGGCGCTGCCCTTGTTGAGGTCGATGCGCACCTTGTCGCCGGTCTTTAGGACGGCAAGACCGCCATTGGCGGCAGCTTCCGGCGAGGCGTTCAGGATCGAGGGCGAGCCCGAGGTGCCGGACTGGCGACCGTCGCCGATGCAGGGCAGGGACAGGATGCCGCGTTTGATCAGCGCCGCCGGCGGCTGCATGTTCACAACCTCGGCGCCACCGGGGTAGCCGATCGGGCCGGTGCCGCGGATGAACAGCACGCAGCGCTCGTCGATGTCGAGCGAGGGATCGTCGATCCGCTCGTGATAATCCTCCGGCCCCTCGAACACGATGGCGCGGCCCTCGAAGGCATTGAGGTCCTTCGGGTTGCTGAGGTAGCGGTCGCGGAATTCCTTGGAGATCACGCTTGTCTTCATGATCGCGGAATCGAACAGATTGCCCTTCAGCACCAGGAAGCCGGCGTCCTTCACCAGCGGCTTGTCGTAAGCCCAGATCACGTCGTTGTCGGGAGCGGGCGCGTTCTTGCAGTTCTCGCCGATGCCGCGGCCGTTGACCGTGACCGCGTCCTCATGGATGCGCTTGTGCTTCATCAACTCGCGCACCACGGCGGGCACGCCGCCGGCGCGGTGAAATTCCTCGCCGAGATAGAAGCCGGCCGGCTGCATGTTGACCAGGAGCGGCACGTCGTGGCCGAACTTCTGCCAGTCCTCGATCGACAGCTCGACGCCGATATGGCGGGCGAGGGCGTTGATGTGGATCGGCGCGTTGGTCGAGCCGCCGATCGCCGAATTGATCACGATGCAGTTCTCGAACGCCTTGCGGGTCAGGATGTCGGAAGGCTTCAAATCCTCCCAGACCATCTCGACGATGCGTTTTCCGGTCTCGTAAGCGATCTGGCCGCGCTCGCGATAGGGCGCCGGGATCGCCGCGCAGCCCGGCAGCGAGAAGCCGAGCGCTTCGGCAAGCCCGTTCATGGTCGAGGCCGTCCCCATGGTGTTGCAATGGCCGACCGAGGGCGCCGAGGAGGCCACGATCTCCATGAACTCTTCATAGTCGATCTCGCCGGCCGCGAGCCGCTCGCGCGATTTCCAGACGATGGTGCCGGAGCCGGTGCGCTCGCCATTGTGCCAGCCGTTCAGCATCGGGCCGCCCGACAGCACGATCGCGGGCAGGTTCACCGTCGCCGCCGCCATCATGCAGGCCGGCGTGGTCTTGTCGCAGCCGGTGGTCAGCACCACGCCGTCGAGCGGATAGCCGTAGAGAATTTCGACGAGGCCGAGATAAGCGAGGTTACGGTCGAGCGCCGCGGTCGGTCGCTTGCCGGTCTCCTGAATGGGATGGGTCGGGAATTCCATCGCGATGCCGCTGGCCTCGCGGATGCCTTCGCGGACGCGGTGCGCGAGCTCGAGATGATGGCGGTTGCAGGGGGACAGATCGTTGCCGGTCTGGGCGATGCCGATGATCGGCTTGCCGGATTGCAGCTCGGCGCGGGTGAGGCCGTAATTCAGGTAACGCTCCATGTAGAGCGCGGTCATGCCCGGGTTGTGCGGGTTGTTGAACCATTCCTGCGAGCGAAGATGGCGGCGGGTACCGTTGCTGCCGGCGGCATGCCCGTTGGTTGGTTTCTTTGTCATTGGTTTCTCCTGCAATGCAAACGCGACTACCGTCCGTCTCATGGTGCGGCATGTGCGGTGCCCAACGGCGCGCGCGATGATCTGCCTTCCCGCTGGCGGGTCGTTTCCTCACGATTCCGATACTAGTCGTGGCTGCTTGGTAACGCTATCATTTTGTTCGCCGCGCCCGCGGCTGATACGGCTGGCCTGCTGTCCGAACGTCGCGCCGACGAGCTTTGCCGCTCGATCACCTTGAAGCCGAGATCGAGCACCGGCTGCTCCGGGCGGCGGCCCTCGATCGCGTCGATCAGCATGGTGGCGGCCGTCTTGCCCATCTCATAGCGGTTGGTGCGGACGCTGGTGAGGGTGGGGACGGCGGCGGCCATGAATTCGAGATCGTTGAAGCCGACGATCGCGATCTGCCCGGGGACTGCGATCTCCCGGCGCCGGCATTCGAACAGCACGCCGAGCGCGAGGTCGTCGTTGGCGCAGAACACCGCATCGATGTCCGGCTCGCGCGCCAGCAGATCGGTGAACAGGGCGCCGCCGAGCGTCACCGAGGTCGGCGTCGCCGTCGTGACCACCAGGCGCTGGTCGAACGATCCGGCGTCCTTCATGGCCGAGACATATCCGTCCAGCCGCCGCTGCACCCTGGGATCCATCCTCGCGCCGACGAAGCCGACCTTGCGGTGACCTTGCTCGAACAGATGCGCGATCGCCGCGCGGGCCGCATCATAGTGCGAAAAGCCGATCATCATGTCGACCGGGTCCGGGCCGATCTCCATGATCTGCACGATCGGACAGTCCGCGGCCTGAAGCATCGCGCGGGACTCCGCGGTCTGGTCGATCCCGGTGACGATCAGCCCGGCCGGCTTCTGCGCCAGAAACAGACGCAGCAACTTCTCTTCCTGGAGAATGCTGTAGCGCGTGTTTGACAACTGGATCGAGTAGCGGCTGCCTTCGGAGGCGTCATAGATGCCGCGCAGCACGTCCGAGAACACGTTATTGGTGAGCGATGGGATCAGGACACCGATGACCTCGGTGCGTTGCGAGGCGAGGGCGCGCGCGGCAAGGTTGGGCACATAGCCGAGCTCCTTGGCGGCGCTCTCGACCCGCGTCCGCTTCGCGACCGACAGGGCCTCCGGATTGCGGAAAAAGCGCGACGCGGTAATCGGGCTGACGCCGGCGAGCTCGGCCACTTCGGCCAGCCGGATTTTGCCTGACTTGGTGCGTTTTCGACCCATTTGCTGCTCTTAACACAGTCAGTCCCGCAAACAAAGGAACGTTGACAGCGCTACCAGCAACGACTAACCAAAGACAAATTGCCAAAACCGCACAAACTACCGACAATGTTGCCCGCTAATATCGGGCCTGGTTCGGTAAAGTCCGAAAAACAAGACGGTCGCGGCGCGAGAGGCGCCGTGGACTTTCGAGGAGGGAGCTAGATGTCGTCTGTGCAAATCCGCGACGTGCGGAAATCGTTCGGCAATTTTGAAGTCCTGCACGGCGTGACGATTCCGATCGAGGACGGCCAGTTCGTCGTCCTGGTCGGCCCCTCCGGCTGCGGCAAGTCGACGCTTCTGCGCATGCTCGCCGGCCTCGAGAACATCACTTCCGGGACGATCTCGATCGGCGACCGCGTCGTCAACAATGTCCAGCCCAAGGAGCGGGACATTGCGATGGTCTTCCAGAACTACGCGCTCTATCCGCACATGACGGTCGCCGACAACATGGGCTTCTCGCTCAAGCTGCGGAATGCCAGCTCGGACGAGATCAACAAGCGCGTCAAGCGCGCCGCCGAGATCCTCGCGCTGTCGCCGCTGCTCGACCGCTATCCGCGACAGCTCTCCGGCGGTCAGCGCCAGCGCGTCGCCATGGGCCGCGCCATCGTGCGCGATCCGCAGGTGTTCCTGTTCGACGAGCCGTTGTCGAACCTGGACGCCAAGCTGCGCGTGGCCATGCGCACCGAGATCAAGGAGCTGCACCAGCGGCTGAAGACGACGACCGTCTACGTCACCCACGACCAGATCGAGGCCATGACCATGGCCGACAAGATCGTTGTCATGCATGACGGCATCGTCGAGCAGATGGGCACCCCGCTCGAGCTCTACGACAAGCCCGACAACCAGTTCGTCGCCGGCTTCATCGGCTCGCCTGCCATGAACTTCCTCAAAGGCCATGTGCGCGTCAACGGCGTTGCGAGCTTCGAAGGACCGAACGGCGTCAAGCTCCCGCTCAAGACCGCGCCCGCCAATTCCGACGGCCGTCCTGCGGTCTATGGCGTGCGGCCGGAGCACTTCACCATCGCCGATGACGGCGCCGAGGCCGAGATCATCGTCGTCGAGCCGACCGGCTCGGAGACGCAGGTGTTTGCCAAGCTCGGCGGCGAGCAGGTCGTCGCGGTCTTCCGCGAGCGTCACCAGTTCAATCCGGGCGACAAGGTGCGGCTGAAGCCCGAGCCATCGCTGGTCCATCTGTTCGACGATGCGACGGGCAAACGCATGAACGCCTAACGCATCAGACGACAAGGCATAAGACGACAAAAAGCATCACAGGGAGGACAACATGCAAGACTTTACCCGCCGGTCTCTGCTTCAAGGCGGCACCGCTTTGGCTGCGACCGGCATGCTGACGGGGCCGGCACTGTTCGACTTCGCCAAGGCCTGGGCGCAGAGCGCGCCCTGGAAGGCCGAGCCCGGCGCCAAGCTGACGGTGATGCGCTGGAAGCGCTTCGTGCCGGCGGAGGACGATGCGTTCAACGCGATGGTGGCGGCGTTCAAGGCCGCGACCGGCACCGAGATGAACACCTTCAGCGAGTCCTTCGAGGACGTGCAGCCGAAGGCCTCGGTTGCGGCCAACACCGGCTCCGGCCTCGATCTCGCCTGGGGTCTGCACACCCTGCCGCAGCTTTTCCCGACCAAAGTGCTGAAGATGAATGATGTCGCCGATTATCTCGGCAACAAATACGGCGGCTGGACCGATGCGGCGGCCAAGACCTGCAAGCTCGGCAACGACTGGCTCGGCATTCCCGTCGCGACCAACGGCGGTTACATGACCTACCGCAAGTCGGCGCTCGACAAGGCTGGCTTCAAGGAATTCCCGAAGGACTTCCCCGGCTTCCTCGAGATGTGCAAGGCGCTCAAGGCCAACAACACGCCGGCCGGCTTCGCGCTCGGTCACGCCTCGGGCGACGGCAATTCCTGGCTGCACTGGGTGCTGTGGGGCCACGGTGCCTACACGGTCGACCAGAACGACAAGATCGTCATCAATTCGCCGGAGACGGCGAAGGCGCTGGAATATTGCAAGGCGCTGTACGACAACTTCATTCCGGGCACGGCGTCCTGGAACGATTCCTCCAACAACAAGGCGTATCTCGCCGGCGAGCTCTATTGCACGGCGAACGGCATCTCGATCTACGTCGCCGCCAAGACCGATCCCAGCAAGAAGGAGCTCACCGAGGACACCTATCACGCGCTCTGGCCGGTCGGTCCGGTCGGCAAGCCGACCGAGCTGCAGCTGGCGCTGCCGATCCTCGCCTTCAACTTCACCAAATATCCGAATGCGGCAAAGGCCTTCGTCGCCTTCATGCTGGAGAAGGAGAACTACGAGAAGTGGCTGGCCGGCGCGCAGGGCTATCTGACGCAGACCCTGAACGCCTATGAATCGGCGCCGATCTGGACGGCCGATCCCAAGAACGCCGTGTTCTCGCAGGCCTCCAAGCGCACGCTGCCGGCGTCGGGCATCGGCACCGTCGGCGAGAAGGCGGCAACCGCGATCGCCGACTTCATCGTCGTCGACATGTTCGCCAATTACTGCACCGGCGCCAAGGATGCGAAGGGCGCGATGGCGGAAGCCGAGCGCCAGCTGAAGCGCATCTATCGCTGAACAGTCACGGGGCGGGCGCCTCTTGGGTCGCCCGCTCGTCAACATTTCGATCAGGGATATCGGGCATGGCTGATGTCGCAATTCCCCGGGCCAAGCCTCAGATGACCGAGGCTGGCGCCTGGGCCCAGCTTAAACACAATCGCAATTGGCTCGGCTTCTGGTTCATGGTGCCGGCCATGGTGTTCCTGATCTTCTTCCTGGCCTATCCGCTGGGGCTGGGCATCTGGCTGTCCTTCACGGACACGCGCATCGGCAGGGTCGGACAGTTCATCGCCTTCGAGAACTACGAATGGCTGTGGGACGATTCCATCTTCTGGCTGTCGGTGTTCAACACGCTGCTCTACACCTTCGTCGCCAGCGCCTTCAAATTCGGCATCGGCCTTTACCTCGCGCTGCTGCTCAACGAGCACATGCCGTTCAAGGCGATGCTGCGCGCGATGGTGCTCATCCCCTTCATCGTTCCGACGGTGCTCTCCGCGCTCGCCTTCTGGTGGATCTTCGACTCGCAATTCTCGATCATCTCCTGGTCGCTGAAGCAGCTCGGCCTGATCAACCAGAACATCAACTTCCTCGGCGACACGACCTGGGCACGCATTTGCGTGATCTTCGCCAATATCTGGCGCGGCGTGCCGTTCGTCGCGATCACGCTGCTCGCAGGCCTCCAGACCGTCTCGCCGTCGCTCTATGAAGCCGCGACGCTCGACGGCGCCACGCGCTGGCAGAATTTCCGCTACATCACCTATCCGCTCTTGACGCCGATCATCGCCGTCGTGATGACCTTCTCGGTCCTGTTCACCTTCACCGACTTCCAGCTGATCTGGGCGATGACGCGTGGCGGCCCGGTCAACGCCACTCATCTGATGGCGACCCTGTCCTATCAGCGTGCGATCATCGCCGGGCAGCTCGGCGAGGGCGCCGCGATCTCCAGTGCGATGATCCCGTTCCTGCTCGCCGCCATCATGGTGTCCTGGTTCGGCCTGCAGCGTCGCAAGTGGCAGCAGGGAGAAAACAATGACTGATCTCCCCACCTCGCGGATCGATCTCAAGGCCGTCCTGCATAGCTCGGCTCCGACAGTCGCGAAGGATGATCACAGCGAGGGCATGAGCTATCTGCAGTCGGTGCCGCGCAGGCTGGTGACGCTGTACCTGCCGCTCGCCATCATCGTCGTCGTCCTGCTGTTCCCGTTCTACTGGATGGCGCTGACCTCGGTGAAGCCCGACGAGCAGCTGCTCGACCTCGACAAGTACAATCCGTTCTGGACCTGGAATCCGACCTTCAAGCACTTCCACAAGCTGCTGTTCGAGAGCTACTATCCGTACTGGCTCTGGAACACGATGTACGTGGCGATCTGCGCGACGGTGCTCTCGATCATCGCCTCGGTGTTCGCCGCCTACGCCATCGTGCGCTTGCGTTACAAGGGCGCCAATCTCGTCGGCGGGCTGATCTTCCTCGCCTATCTGGTGCCGCCGTCGATCCTGTTCATTCCGCTCGCCACGGTCGTGTATCAGTACGGCCTGTTCGATTCGCCGCTGGCGCTGATCCTGACCTATCCGACCATCCTGATCCCGTTCTCGACCTGGCTGTTGATGGGCTATTTCAAGACCATCCCCTTCGAGCTCGAGGAATGCGCGCTGATCGACGGGGCGAGCCGCTGGCAGATCCTGATCAAGATCGTCGTGCCGCTGGCCATTCCCGGCCTGATCTCGGCCTTCATCTTCTGCTTCACGCTGTGCTGGAACGAGTTCATCTACGCCCTGACCTTCCTGCAATCGACCAGCAACAAGACGGTGCCGGTCGCGATCGTGAACGAGTTCGTGGACGGTGACATCTACCGCTGGGGCTCGCTGATGGCGGGCGCGCTGGCCGGCTCGCTGCCGCTCGTGATCCTTTACGCCTTCTTCGTGGAGCATTATGTGTCGGCGATGACCGGCGCCGTGAAGGAATGATCGCGGGGCTTGCCGAGGGCGCGCCAATGGTTTCAAGAGCGGCGCGCTCCGGCCAATAAGTCCGGCCAATAAGAAGGAGTTGAGCTCTTGCACATTCTGGTTCTCGGCGCCGCCGGCATGGTCGGCCGCAAGCTCTGTGAACGGCTGCTGCGCGACGGCCGGCTCGGCAAGAGCGATATCACCAAGCTGACCATGCATGACGTGGTCGAGCCGAAGAAGCCGGAGCAGGCCGGTTTTGCCGTCGAGACCGTCTCGGGCGATTTCGCCGTCCCGGGCGCGGCTGAGAAACTGATCGCAGGTCGCCCCGACGTGATCTTCCATCTCGCCGCGATCGTCTCCGGCGAGGCCGAGCTCGACTTCGACAAGGGCTATCGCATCAATCTCGACGGCACGCGGATGCTGCTCGATGCGATCCGCCTTGCGGGCGGCGGCTACAAGCCGCGCGTGGTGTTCACGTCCTCGATCGCAGTGTTCGGCGCGCCGTTTCCCGATGCGATCGGCGACGAGTTCTTCCATACCCCGCTGCTCAGCTACGGCACGCAGAAGGCGATCGGCGAACTTCTGCTCGCCGATTATTCCCGCCGCGGCTTCCTTGACGGCATCGGCATCCGCCTGCCGACCATCTGCATCCGGCCGGGCCTGCCCAACAAGGCGGCATCGGGCTTCTTCTCCAACATTCTGCGCGAACCGCTCGCCGGCAAGGAAGCGATCCTTCCGGTCTCCGAGGACGTCCGCCACTGGCACGCGACGCCTCGCTCGGCCGTCGGCTTCCTGCTTCACGCCGGCACCATGGATCTCGCCACTGTCGGCCCGCGCCGCAACCTGACCATGCCGGGCCTATCGGCCACGGTCGGCGAGCAGATCGCCGCCTTGAAGCGGGTTGCGGGCGAGAAGGTCGCCGCGCGCATCAAGCGCGAGCCCGATCCCTTCATCGTCGGCATCGTCGGCGGCTGGCCGCGCAATTTCGATGCCAGGCGGTCGCGCGAACTCGGCTTCACCACCGCCGAGAAGACGTTCGACGATATCATCCGCATTCACATCGAAGACGAGCTCGGCGGCAATTTCGTCGCCTGAGCTCGGACTGAGCGGGCCCTGATGATGGCGAGCGTTGCTTGCATCGGCGAATGCATGGTCGAGCTGCGGCAGGCCCAGGGCGGCGCGTCCGCCGGGCAGGGGCAGGGCGGTGGCCTGTACTCACGCGGCTTCGGCGGCGACACCCTCAACACGGCGGTGTATCTGGCGCGGCTGGACGTCAAGGTCGATTATCTCACCGCGCTCGGCGATGACGCCCTGAGCGACGAGATGGTCGCTGCCTGGAATGCGGAAGGCGTCGGCACGCGGCGTGTCGTGCGGCTCGCGGGCAAGCTGCCCGGCCTCTACATGATCCAGACGGATGCGGAGGGCGAGCGCCAGTTCTTCCATTGGCGCGACAGTGCGGCCGCGCGCCAGCTGATGGGCCTGCCGGAGACGGACGAGCTGCTCAACTCGCTGATGAGCTACGACGTCGTCTATCTCTCTGCGATCACGCTCTCGATCTACGACGCGGACGGGCGCGAGCGCCTGTTCGGCGCCATCAAGCGCGCGCGCCTGCTCGGCACTCGCTTCGTGTTCGACACCAATTTCCGCGCGCGCGGCTGGCCGGACCGCGATATCGCGCGGGAGGTGTTCGCGACCGCCTTCGCAGCCGCCGACATCGTGCTGACCTCGACCGAGGATCTGCTCGCCCTCCATCCCGGCGAAAGTCACGACCAGCTGATGGCGCGCATCCCAACCCCGGAACTGGTGTTCCGTCTGCCCGAGCCGGTGAGCCTGTTGCGCTACCCCGGCGGCGCCAGCGAGGTCCGCGCCGAGCCCATGACCAAGCCCGTCATCGATACCACCGCCGCCGGCGACAGCTTCGCCGCGGCCTATATCGCGGCCCGGCTCGCCGGCGCCGAGCCGGTGGAGGCGGCCCTATCAGGACATCGGCTCGCCAGCCTCGTGATCTGCTATCCCGGCGCCATCATTCCGGGCTATGCCATGCCGCCGAAGAAGCGGCACCGGCCGGCGGCGTCCCGCCAGGCCAACAATTAGACAGCGACCAAATGAATCGAGACCCATGACCACGGCTGCCCAACAGAACCACCTCGTCGCGCTGTTCAAGGCTGCGACCGTCATTCCCGTCCTCACCATCGAGCGCATCCAGGATGCGGTGCCGCTGGCGCGCGCGCTGGTTGCCGGCGGTGTCCGCACGCTGGAGGTGACCTTGCGGACCCCCGTTGCGATCGAGGCGGCGCGCGCGGTGATGACCGAGGTCCCCGAGGCGGTCGTCGGCATCGGCACCATTCTCAATCCGGCCGACTTCAGCCGGGTCGAGAAGCTCGGCGTCGCGTTCGGCATCAGCCCGGGCCTGACCCCCGATCTGCTCAAGGCCGCGACCGACAGCTCATTGCCGTTCGCGCCGGGGATTGCCACGGCCTCGGAACTGATGATGGCGCTGTCCTACGGTTTCGACGTCGCAAAGTTCTTCCCGGCGGAGCAGGCCGGCGGCATCAAGGGCCTGCGCGCCCTCGGCGGGCCGTTCCCGAACGTGCGGTTCTGCCCGACCGGCGGGGTGGGCGAGGCCAATGCCGCGACCTGGCTGGCTGAACCCAATGTCGTTGCGGTTGGCGGGTCCTGGCTGTGCCCGACGGCGGAAATCCGGGCCGGGAACTGGGCCGGCATAACTGCCATCTGCGAGCGGACCCTCAAGGCGCTGAAAGCCGCGTGAAGTCTTGCCATCCCTGGGCTAAGACTTAGCTCAGGAAGAGGCCTCCAGGGAGAAATGACCATGACCGCCAGCATCGTCGGATGGGCGCATACGCCGTTCGGCAAGTTCGACACCGAAACCGTCGAAAGCCTCGTCACCCGCGTCGCCAATGAGGCGCTGGCGGATGCCGGCATCTCGGCCGGTGATGTCGACGAGATCGTGCTCGGCCATTTCAACGCCGGCTTCTCGCCGCAGGATTTCACGGCGTCGCTGGTACTGCAGGCTGATCCCAAGCTGCGCTTCAAGCCGGCGACCCGTGTCGAGAACGCCTGCGCCACGGGATCTGCCGCCGTGCATCAGGGCCTGCGCGCGATTGCCGCAGGGGCGGCCAAGATTGTGCTGGTCGTCGGCGTCGAGCAGATGACGCGCACGCCGAGCGCCGAGATCGGCAAGAACCTGCTCAAGGCTTCCTACCTCCCTGAGGACGGCGACACGGTCGGCGGTTTCGCCGGCGTGTTCGGCAAGATCGCCAGCTCCTACTTCCAGAAATACGGCGACCAGTCCGATGCGCTGGCGCTGATCGCGGCCAAGAACCACAAGAACGGCGTCGCCAATCCCTTCGCCCAGATGCGCAAGGACTTCGGCTTCGACTTCTGCCGCGCCGAGAGCGAGAAGAACCCCTATGTCGCCGGCCCGCTGAAGCGGACGGACTGCTCGCTGGTCTCCGACGGCGCCGCTGCGCTGGTGCTGGCCGATGCCGAGACGGCCAAGGGCATGACCAAGTCGATCGGCTTCCGTGCCACTGCGCACGCCCAGGACTTCCTGCCGATGAGTAAGCGCGACATCCTGCAGTTCGAGGGCTGCACGGTCGCCTGGCAGCGGGCGCTGGAGAAGGCCGGTGTCACGCTGTCCGATCTCTCCTTCGTCGAGACCCATGACTGCTTCACCGTCGCCGAGCTGATCGAGTACGAAGCGATGGGTCTGACGCCGAAGGGGCAGGGCGCCCGCGCCATCAAAGAAGGCTGGACGCTCAAGGACGGCAAGCTGCCGGTCAATCCGTCCGGCGGCCTCAAGGCCAAGGGCCATCCGATCGGCGCCACCGGCGTCTCCATGCATGTGATGACCGCGATGCAGCTCGCGGGCCAGGCGCCCGAGGGCATGCAGCTCAAGAACGCCAAGCTCGGCGGCATCTTCAACATGGGTGGCGCGGCCGTCGCCAACTACGTCTCCGTCCTGGAGCCGCTGAAGTAGTTTGATCCTGTAGGGTGGGCAAAGGCGCCATACGCCATGCCCGCCTTATTTCTTTGCGTTAGATCATGGTGGGCTCGCGCGGCCCCCTTAATGCTCTGATTGATTTTGCGGGAAATGCATCATGAGCACTAACTACGAAGATTCACTGTCGATGGACGCACTCAACGATCGTATCGCGATCCTCGAAGACAATATCCGCCAGCTCATCGAGCAGGCCGCTGCCGCCTCCGGCGAGCAGAACGAGTCGCGCATCGCCGACCGGATCAATCAGCAGAATGACGAACTCGACCGGCTCCTGAAGATCCGGGAATCCCGTCAGAAGAAATAGCGGCCGACGTCGCCCCGCGGCGCATGCCGCCATACGCCGCCCGCCCTTGCGCGAGCGGCGGCACTGCCGTTAGCTGGACCGAAATCGCGTGGGCAGTTGGGCTCGGCGCAATCGGGAGCGAACGATGGGGCCGCTGAAAGGCATTAAGGTCGTCGACATGACCACCGTGCTGATGGGCCCTTATGCGACCCAAATGCTCGGCGATTACGGTGCCGACGTCGTCAAGGTGGAATCGCTGGACGGCGACGTCACCCGCCTGATCGGCCCGATGCGTCACGCCGGCATGGGGCCGGTGTTTCTCAACACCAACCGCAGCAAGCGCTCGATCTGTCTCGATCTGAAGAAGGCTGCGGGGCGCGAAGCCGTGCTGCGGCTTTTGAAGGACGCCGACGTCCTGGTCTACAACGTCCGCCCGCAGGCGATGGCGCGGCTTCAGCTCGGCTACGACGTCGTCTCCGCCATCAACCCGCGTCTGGTCTATGCCGGCGTGTTCGGCTTCGGTCAGGACGGGCCCTATGCCGCAAAACCCGCTTACGACGACCTGATCCAGGGCGCCACGGCCCTGCCGGCGTTGATGGCGCAGACCGGCGATGGCGTGCCGCGCTACGTGCCGAACGCGCTCGTCGACCGTATCGTCGGCCTCACCGCGGTCGGCGCGATCTGCGCCAGCCTGGTGCACCGCGACCGCACCGGCCGCGGCCAGCGTCTGGACATTCCGATGTTCGAGACCATGGCCGGCTTCGTCATGGGTGATCACATGGGCGGGCTCACCTATGAGCCGCCGCTCGACAAGGGCGGCTATGCCCGCCACCTCTCGCGCGACCGCAGGCCCTACAAGACCTCGGACGGCTACCTCAGCGTCATCGTCTACAACGACAAGCAGTGGGAGAACTTCTTCAAGGCCACGGGGCGCGACGACCTGCGCGCCGATCCCAAATTTGCAACCTTCGCCGGCCGGGCCGCCAATATCAATGTGGTGTATGCCGAGCTCGCCCGCATCTTCGAGACGCGGACCACGGCCGAATGGATCGACCTGCTGACGAAAGCCGACGTGCCTGTCATGCCGATGCACGATCTCGCCTCGATCCTGCACGATCCGCATCTGGAGGCGACCGGCTTTTTCCCGGTGGTGACGCATCCGACCGAAGGTCCGATCCGCAGCATGAAGGTGACGGCGACCTGGTCCGAGACCGAAGCCGAGCCGGTACGCCTGGCGCCGCGGCTCAACGAGCACGGCGCGGATATTCTGAGCGAGATCGGCTATTCCGCTGACGAGATCGCAGCCATGGTGCGCGACGGCGTCACGCGCGTGGCGCCGGAGTAGGGAGAGTGGAGATGACCACGCTTCTCTCATCCGTCATTCCGGGGCGCGCCTCTTGGCGCGAGCCCGGAATCCATTCATCCTCCGCACATGCCGTTCGATGGATTCTGGGCTCGCGACTTCGTCGCGCCCCGGAATGACGGTGGAGAAATGGCACCATGAGCTTCATCACCGGCGTCGGCCTCACGTCGTTCGGCAAGCACGAGGGCTCCTCCTCGCTCGACCTGATGAGCGAGGCCGCGCAAGCCGCGCTCGACGATGCCGGCCTCAAGCGCACCGACATCGACGGCATCCTCTGCGGCTATTCCACGGTCTCCCCGCACATCATGCTCGCCACCGTCTTCGCCGAGCATTTTGGTATCCGCCCGTCTTACGCCCATGCCGTCCAGGTCGGCGGCGCCACGGGTCTTGCGATGACGATGCTTGCACATCATCTCGTCGCGTCAGGTGTCTGCCGGAACGTTCTGGTGGTCGCTGGCGAGAACCGGCTCACCGGGCAGAGCCGCGATGCCTCGATCCAGGCGCTGGCGCAGGTCGGCCATCCCGACTACGAGGTGCCGTTAGGACCGACCATTCCCGCTTATTACGGCCTCGTTGCCAACCGATACATGCACGAATACGGCGTGACCGAAGAGGATCTCGCCGAATTCGCGGTGCTGATGCGTGCCCACGCCTGCACCCATCCCGGCGCGCAATTCCACGATCCCATCAATGTCGCCGACGTCATGGCCTCCAAGCCAGTGGCGCTGCCGCTCAAGCTGCTCGATTGCTGCCCGGTCTCCGACGGCGGCGCGGCGTTCGTTGTCAGCCGCGAGCGAACCGGGGAAGCGGGCGTGCGTATCCGCGGCTGCGCCCAGGCCCACACGCATCAGCATGTCACGGCAGCGCCCGCCCTCAGCGAGCTTGGCGCTGAGATCTCCATCGCGCGTGCAAAGGCGGCCACGGGTCTCGCGATCTCCGACGTGCGCTACGCCGCGATCTACGACAGCTTTACGATCACGCTCGCGATGCTGCTGGAAGACCTCGGTCTCGCCGGCCGCGGCGAGGCGGCCGCGCGCGTGCGCGCCGGCCATTTCAGCCGTGACGGCGCGATGCCGCTGAATACCCATGGCGGCCTGCTCAGTTACGGCCATTGCGGCGTCGGCGGCGCCATGGCGCATCTTGTCGAGGCGCATTTGCAGATGACGGGGCGGGCGGCTAGCCGCCAGGTCCGCGACGCCTCGATTGTACTGCTGCACGGCGATGGCGGCGTGCTGTCGTCTCACGTCAGCATGTTCCTGGAGCGGGTGCGATGAGTGAGCGTCTGGCGGACTGGACCAAGGGTGAAGAGGCCATCACCTACCAGGCCTGCACCGCATGCGGGCATGTACAGTATTTTCATCGGGCCTTCTGCGCAGCTTGTGGCGAATCGGACCCGCGCGAGCAGCGCGCCAGCGGCAAGGGCAGGGTGTATGCGACCTCGTTGGTCTGCCGCGCGGCAACGCCCGAGACGCGCGCGCACGTGCCCTACAACATCCTGCTGGTCGATTGCGCCGAGGGTTTTCGCATGATGGCCCACGGCGAGAATGACCTCGCCATCGGCGATTCGGTCATTGCGAGCTTCAAGCCCTTTGCCGGCAAGCTGGTGCCGTTCTTTGCCAAAACCAAATAGGGAAACGCGAATGTAGCCCGGATGGAGCGCAGCGAAATCCGGGATTCGCACCTCGCGGACAGACTTCCCGGATTGCGCTGCGCTTCATCCGGGCTACACGCCAACGAGGGATCCGTCATTCGGGGGCGGTCACGTGACCGAGCCTGGAACGGGAATTCTGGGCTTGGCTTGTGCGAGAGCCACCCCGGAATGACGAAAACGCTGAGCGCCTGATCCGGAAAAGTGTGAAGCGGTTTTCCGAAAAGATCATGCGCAATCGAAATACTCTAACGCCCGTAGAACAAGATGCTGGCGATGACGAGCATCGCCGTCACCGCCAGCATATGCGCGAGCGCTCCCGAGGCTGCCCCCTTGGTGGCTTCCTTCATGCCGTTTCTCCCTAGACTTGGGCGTGACTCATCGTTGCGCGGTGAGCGCATACGACGGCCAATTGTTTTTACTCGGAACACCCCTTGCGAGTATCCGCCGCGATTTGTCCCCCCGCGGCGAATATCGACTGTGTCAGGGTCGATCAGCAATGCGGCGGCAATTTGACTCGATGATGTTGCTCGTGCGTCCCCACGCGAATAGAGTCTTCGGGAACCTTCGCCAATGGCGACAAAAAGCATCAAAAGATCAGGGAAAACTTCAGGAAAATCATGGCCCGCATTCAGTACAGCGACCCGTCCAAGGCATCCGACCGCACCCGCGAAATCCTCGACAAGAACCGCCATGCCAACATCTTCCGGATGATGGCGCATTCGCCGAGTTACTTTGAGCAATATTGCCGCCTCGGGGGCGCAATCAGGCACAAGGGCGAGCTCGACCCCATCGTGCGCGAGCTTGCGATCACCCGTACCGGCATTCTGTGCGAGGCACCCTATGAGATCGTCGCGCACAAGCGCATCGGCAAGAATGTCGGCGTCACCGACGAGCAGAACGAGGCGCTCGAGAACTGGCAGGCCGCATCCTGCTTCAACGAGGTGCAGCGCGCCGCGCTCGCCTTCACCGACGAGATCGTGAAGCTGACGAAGCCGACGGATGCGACCTTCAAGGCGATCGCATCGAAGCTGACGCCAGCGGCGCTGGTCGAGCTCCAGCTCTCGGTCGGCTTCTACATCATGACGTCAAAATTCCTGGAGACGTTCGAGATCGACCTCCAGCCCGTCACCGAAGTGGTGGGCTGATCCAAAGCTCGGCTTGCGAGGGATGCTCATGACAATCGATGAATATGCGGCCTGGGCCGCAACCATTGCCAAAGTCGACGAGCATCCGTCGAACGAGCGGTTGTCTTATCTCGGGCTGGGCCTTGCCGCTGAGGCGGGCGAGGTCGCCGAGCACATCAAGAAGCTCCTGCGCGACGACTGGCTCGACAAGGCCGGTCTCGTCGAAGAGCTTGGCGATGTCGTCTACTACTGGGCCTGCCTGTGCGCCGCCACCGGCCAGCAGCCGTCCGCGCTGCTCAACGCCAGTGCCGCCAAGATCAGGCGACGCATCAGCGAAGCGGCGAGCCGGTAGAGCAAGTGAAAGCTGGGAGCTCCGGCGTCATGGCCGGGCTTGTCCCGGCCATCCACGACTTGCCGCGCAGCACGAAGAACGTTGATGCCCGGGACAAGCCCGGGCATGACGATCTGTTGCGCATGAACCGCTCACGTCGAGGTCAGAATATCCACCTTGGCGTTGGCGACGATCAGGCGGTCGGCCAGGAGCTGGGCCAGGTTACGCATGATGCATTCGCTGGCGCGGGGGTGCTGCTTGCGGAAGCGCTCGAAATCCTTCAGCGGGACCTCGCATGCCGTCGCTGCCATGTCGGCGAACACGTCGGCGGAGCGGGTTTGTTCCAGCAGCGCCATCTCGCCGAACGCCATGCCGGCGGTGAGCGTCGCCAGCCTGACGCCATCGGGCAAGGTGACGTGCACAGCGCCGCTGCGCAGGAAGTACAGGGCATCGGCGGGGTCGCCGGCCGTGAGGATTTTGGCGCCGGATTGATAGGTCCTGATGGTGCAGAGCGAGGCGAGATCCGTCAGCTCTTCCTCGCTCAGCCCGGTCAGCAGCGGCTGTTCGGCTAGCTCGGTGGTCTCGTGAAAATCGATCGAGCCGCCGTAGCGATAGACGATCTGGTCTTCGGCCCATTCGATCGCAGTGTCGAGCAGATAGAAATCGCGCACGTTCTTCAGCTCAGCGGTCCATTCGCGTAACGTATTCCATTCCTTGGAGGCGCGCCGGACGCCCGACAAGACCACCGTGACATTCAGCGCGGCCAATTCCTCGAACGTTTCGGCCACAAGTCGTGCGCCGGCCCGCGTAGTCGAGGTCACGCGGTGGAGATCGAAGATCACGAATTGCGGCCGCGGTCGTCCCGCGAGCCGGCGCGAGACGTAATCCACCGCCGACAGCGACAGCGTGCCGACCAGTTCGATGATGCGCACCTCTTGCTCGTGGGCTGCCAGGATCTCGCGCTCCTGCGGGCGGCGCACGCGGCGCGACGGGCTCTTGCCGATGTCGTAGTCGGCGATGACGGCGTTGCGTGCGTCGTCGCTGCGGTTGAGCATGTGCAGGTCGTAATGCGAGGACAGCGCCTCGCAGACCTTGATGCCGCGCACGCTGTTGCCGTGCTTGTCGAGCTTTGGCGAATAGCTGCCGAGGCCGAGGCGGGCAGGGAGCGCGGCCAGGATGCCGCCGCTGACGCCGCTCTTGGCGGGGATGCCGATGCGGTAGATCCACTCGCCGGCATAGTCGTACATGCCCGACGACGTCATCACCGACAGCGTGCGCGAGATCGCGTAGGCGCTCAGCACCTGCTCGCCGGTGATCGGATTGATGCCGCGATTGGCGAGCGTTGCCGCCATCACCGCGATATCGCGCGCGGTCACCAGCACGGCGCATTGCCGGAAATAGACGTCGAGCACGCCGGCGACGTTGTCCGAGATCACCGCGTTGGTCTTGAGCAGATAGCCGATGGCGCGGTTGCGGTCGCCGGTCTGGCTCTCGGAAGAATAGACGGCGTCGTCGACGGAAAGGTCGCGGCCTGCAAAACGGCTGAGCGCAAGGCGGATCTGCTCGAAAGCCTCCGCGCCCTTGCTGTCGTAGATCAACCCGGTGCAGGCGATCGCGCCGGCATTGACCATCGGGTTGAACGGATGGTTCTCGGAATTGAGCCGGATCGAGTTGAAGGGATCGCCGGAGGGTTCGACGCCGATCGCGCCTTCGACCTTGCCGGCGCCGAGCAGGTCCAGCGCCAGCGCGAACACGAAGGGTTTCGACATCGACTGGATGGTGAAGGGCACCCTGGAGTCGCCGACTTCATAGACATGGCCGTCAAGCGTCGCCAGGCTGATGCCGAAATAGGCAGGGTCCGCCTTGCCGAGCTCGGGAATGTAATCGGCGACATGGCCCGACGTTTCGGCGGAGAATTCGCTGAGGCAATTGCCCAGAAACCGCAGCAGGGGCGGCTTCGAACGGGTCCAGGCGGTGGCGAGAGGCGAGAGCGGTTTCATCGCCTCCCTTGTGCAACGCAATCAGAGCACGCGCAACCCGTCCGGCATCACAGGCGGGCGCCGGACCAAGAGAAGCGCGATCAGGATCGTCGGCAGCAGGATGCCAAGGCCGAGCAGCGTCACTTGCATCTGCGACAGCGGCATGATGCCGCCGCCGGGGGTCGCCACCACGAAGCCGCCGATCACCAGCAGCACACGGATGGGCCATTCCAGGCTGCCTGTGCCGCGCAAGTCCCCGACGAAAGGCTGGTAGCCCTGGATGCCGCCGCAGATGAACAGCGTACCGAAGGCGGCGAGGCCCATCAGGCCGAGCCCGGCGAGGTATGGGCTCGAACCCTGCAGCACCAGCGCCGGATTGAGCACGAAGAAGAACGGCAGGAAATAGATGATGCTGCCGACCCACATCGATTCCCAGCCGGTCTTCATGGCCGGCGATCCGGCGATGCCGGCAGCTGCGAAGGAAGCGATCGCGACCGGCGGGGTGATCGACGACAGCATGCCCCAATAGAAGATGAACATGTGCACCGCCATGCGGTTGAGCCCGAGCTTCTCCAGCGCAGGCGCGACCAGGATGGCGAGGAAGATGTAGCAGGCCGTCGTCGTCAGGCCAAGGCCGAGAATGAGGCTGGTGAGGGCGCACATGCCGAGCAGCAGGAAGGCATTGTCGCCGGCGATGTGCAGGAGGTCGTTGGCAAGGCTCGACACCACGCCCGTCATCGAGAACGCGCCGATCAGCAGGCCGCAGCCGGCGAGGATGCCGACCAGCTCGACGAAGGTGCGGCCGTTGACCTCCAGGAACTTGCCGATCGTCGCAAATGTCCAGCGCGTGTCCTTCGAGAAGAACTGGTTGAGCACGAGAAGCAGCGCGGTGGCGTAGAACGGCGCGTGGCTCTCGCGCTTGAAGTAGAGCAGCATCACGATCAGAAGCGCGATGACGAAGACGTAGTACCAGCCGTCCTTGATCGTATCCATGATCCGCGGCAGCTCGGCGCGGGGAATACCTTTCAGCTTGTGGCGCGCCGCGTAAGCGTCGACCTGCATGAAGAGGCCGACGTAGTAGAGCACGGCCGGAATGATTGCGGCGAGGGCGACATCGGCGTAGCTGACGTTGAGGAACTGGGCGATCACGAAGGCGGTCGCACCCATCACTGGCGGCGCCAGCACGGCGCCGGTCGAGGCGCAGGCCTCGATCGCGGCGGCATAGGAGGCGCGAAAGCCGCTCTTCTTCATCACCGGGATGGTCATGGTGCCGGCGGTGAGCACGTTGGAGATGATCGAACCCGACATCATGCCGAGCAGGCCGCTGGCAAAGATACAGACTTTTGCCGCGCCGCCGCGAAAGGTGCCACACAGCGCGAAGGCCAGGTTGATGAAGAACTTTCCGGCGCCCGTCATCATCAGCGCGGTGCCGAACACCAAAAAGCCGATCACGGTGTCGGCGAAGGCCTGGATGGGGATGCCGAGCAGGCTCTCGCCCGAGAGCACGTGATAGGCGGTCGCCTGCTCGAGCGTCGATTGCGTGCCACGGAACGGTCCGAGCCAGCGGGCTTCGGCGAACAGGGGATAGACAGTGAAGGGCAGAACGCTGAGGAGCAGGCTCCAGCCGCCGGTGCGGCGCAACGCTTCCATCAGCATCATCCACATCACGAGGCCTGCGGCGATCACCGTGTTGGGCGCGCCGCCGAATTCCCAGCCGGCCTCCGCCGCCTTGCGCACGTTAACCATCAGTATGATCGCCGCCGCGAAGGTCACGACGAACAGGACGAGGTCATACCAGGGCATGCGGTCGAGCGGCGCGCGTTCGGTGCCCGGAAAGATCAGGAAGGTGAACGGCAGCATCAACGCGATCAGGAGATAGAAATATTCCGTGTTGAGCTGGGTGTATCCGACGAAGAAGCGCAGCGAGAATTGCTGGTTGATGCAGAGCAGGATCGTCGCCGCGGTCGCAACGATCAGCGTCCAGCGCCACGCGCCGCGCAACGTGCGGACGCGCGTGACTTCCGCTTCCTGCATGTTGCCGGCGGCGCCATGGGGATCATCGAACACGACGCGCTTGGGCTCGTCTTGCGGGACGGTGGAAGTGGAAGAGGACATCATCGATCCCGCGCGTGGGCTGGTGAACGCAATCAGGCAAACGGCAGTTGTTTGAACCGCTCTGGCCGCGCGCTCAACCTCTCCCGCGTGCGGGAGAGGTCGGCGCGAAGCGCCGGGTGAGGGCTTTCTCCTCTGGGGGAATCCCACCGCGGAGGCACCCTCTCCCCAACCCTCTCCCGCAAGCGGGAGAGGGGGCGCACTTCTCGCGAGGCAACGATCACGCCTAACAACACCTCGCTCTATTCCTCGAACCCGTTCGGCATGCCCGCTTTCGCTAGCGCCGCGGCACGCGCCTTCGTCCAGCCTTCGAGGAACGCCTTGTCGTCCGACGGCGGATTGGACTTGCCGTAATCGGCCCAGGCGGCCGCCAGCACCTCCTGCCGCTTGATCAGCTGGTTGTTGTGTGCCTCCTGAGCGTCGCTCCATTGGCCGGCCTCTTTCAACGCCTTCACCGCGCCGGGATGCACCGGCACCACCCAGTTCTTGGTCTGGCGGTTGGCCGCGAGTCCGCCGGCGCCGGGCGCGGAGTCCTTATAAGCGTCGTAGTTGACGATCATCGCCTTGGTGATCGCATAGACCTGGTCGGCCGGTTGCGAGGCGTAGGCGACGAAGATCGGGTAGGGATAATTGCCGAGCTCGATCGGCTTCTCCGGCGAGATGCCGGCACCGCAGGTCGCCAGCTGCGGGAAGAAGAACGAGCCGACCTTCTGCATCCGCGCCCAACCTTCCTTGTCCTTGGCGGGCAGCGGCGGCCAGATCAACCCGCGCGGCGAAGCCTCGGCCTCCTTGGCGGGACCGGTGATGGTGGTGCCGAAGGCGGCATCGACGTCGTTGTTGATCAGCCCTTTCCACATCGCGCCGTAGCTGGCGAATTCGACAGCCTTGACGTCCTTCTGCGTCAGCCCGGCGAAGGCGAGCACCGCGAGCGAGTTCTGGTTCAGCGCGGGTGAGCCGACCACGAAGCCGACGCGCTTGCCCTTGAGGTCCTTCAGCTCCTTCACGCCGGTGTCGGCGGCCACCGCAAGCGAGGCGCAATTGCAGTCGACGGTCGAGAGCAGGGTCTGCAGCGGCTGCGGACCCCATTCCTTCGAGCCGAACTCGAACACGCCTTCCTGCGCGAAGTAGGTGCCCGACCCCATCGCCGCGGAAACCGCGCGCTTGGCGCGCAGCGGCGCGAGGCGCGCGACGTCGTTGCCTGCGGGGAGCACGCGCACGTCGGTGCCGTACTTGTCCTTCATCATCTTGCCGACGCCGACCGCTATGTTGAATCCGGCGGTGCCGGTGTCATAGGCGGTGAAGGTCAATGTCGCCGGCAGCTTGATGTCTTCGGCGAACGAATAGCGTGTAGACGCAAAAGAAATGCCCGCCACCAGAGCAGGCGCGAGCACGAGCAGCCCACGAAGCATGTTTCCCTCCAATGATCTTCGCTTTGCCGCGAAGATTTTCATTCTTTGTTTGAAACAACGTTTTGTTTGAAACCGATCATGTCACCGCGATCAAGCGATGGCAACGCCATACAGCGCGCGTGGGAATGCGACTGACACATTGTCGCGGAAAAGACCGGATAAGACGCTCAGCTCGCGACGATCGCTATCGCCTGTCCCTCCGCAACGACGTCATCGACCTTTACCAGAAGCGATGTGATGGTGCCGTTTGCGGGCGAGGGCACTGGGATCTCCATCTTCATCGCTTCGACCACCACAACGTCATCGCCATCCGCGACGGTTCCTCCAACTTGCACGGGAGTTGCGCAGATGCGTCCCGCGACCTCCGTGACGATCTTAATTTCTGGCATGCCATCGCCTTTTTGTTGTCGTCGCAAAATGCCTGAGGTAGCGTCGTCTGCAAGTGGAATTTAATTCCGCACAGCGGAACACAACGGTAGGGATCATGGGACGACGTTCGGAGCGGTTGAGCAGGCAAGGTGCGCTCGCTGGCGAAGCCGGTGAGGGTGATGTGATCCAGGTGGTGTCGCGCGCGTTCGACGTATTACGATGCTTCGAGGGCCACGAGGCGCGACTCGGCAATCTCGAGATTTCAAATCGCTGCGGTCTGCCGCGCTCGACGGTATCGCGGCTCACGCATACGCTGACCCGCATGGGCCAGCTCGTGTATCTCCCGCGCGACCAGAAGTATCGCATCGGCCCGAGCGCGGTGGCGATGAGTGCTTCGATGATGAAGGGCGCGCAGCTGCGCAGCATGATTCGCCAGCGGCTGCAGGAAGTCGCCGAGCAGCTGCCGGGCACGGTCGGCTTCGTCGTCCCCGACCGCTTCCATCTCGTCTATCTCCAGTTCGCGCGTTCGGCGACGGCGCTCGGCTTGCACGAGGGCACCGGCAGCCGCATCTCGATGGCCTCGACCGCCGCGGGCGCGGCCTACACCGCGGCGCTCGCGCCGGAAGTCGGTGATGCCTTCGTCGCGGACATGGAGCGGGAAGCCCCCGAAGCTGCGAAGATTCTCAAGCCCCGCATCGAGGCCAACCGGCAGATGTTGCGCGAGCGCGGCTATGTCGTCGCCTGCGGCCTCTGGAGCCCGCACATCAACGGTCTCGCGGTGCCGATCTGGTCGCCGCAGTACCAGACCTTCGTGGTCATCACGATCGGTCTTCTGTCGGCGATGTATGACGAGCAGCGTCTGCACGAGGAAGTCGCGCCGATGATGCTCCAGCTTGGCCGCTCGCTCGGCAGCCTGATGGAAGGCGCGGAAGGCGACGCCTTCAACAACCGTATCTCGCGTAAGCCGGTCGCCATGGCCGTGCACAACAATAACAAGCCGATCCATTCGGAGGGAGTGAATGAACTGGAAGCCGGAACTCGACGAGCTCGCCCGGCGCGAAGCCTTTGCGCGGGAGATGGGCGGCGTTGACAAGGTCAAGCGACAGCATGACCAGGGCCGGCTGACTGTTCGGGAGCGTATCGACAAGCTGATCGACAAAGGCAGCTTTCACGAGATCGGTGCCGTCTCCGGCATCGGTGAGTACGATTCCAGCGGCGATCTGAAGAAGCTCACGCCGGCTAATTGCGTGTTCGGCCGCGCGCGCGTCGACGGCCGCACATTGGTCGTGGTCGGCGACGATTTCACCGTGCGCGGCGGCTCGGCGGATGCGTCGATCTCGGCCAAGCCGCTGATGGCGGAGGAGATGGCGCACGATTTCCGGCTGCCCATCGTCCGCATCATCGAAGGCTCCGGCGGCGGCGGCTCGGTCAAGACCATCGAGACCAAGGGCGCGGCCAATCTGCCCGGCGGCATCGGCGGCACGCGCTGGTATCGCTTCACGACGGAAAATCTGTCGCGCGTGCCCGTGGTCGCGCTCGGCCTCGGCTCGGTGGCAGGCCTTGGCGCCGCGCGTCTTGCCGCCAGCCATTACTCCATCATGACGCGGAAGTCCGCGATGTTCGTCGCGGGTCCGCCGGTGGTGAAGGCGCTGGGGCAGGACCTTACCAAGGAGGAGCTCGGCGGCGCCGATATCCAGACCCGCGCCGGCGCGGTGGATCATGCGGTCGACACCGAGGAGGAGGCGTTCGCCTGCGCGCGGCGCTTCCTCTCCTACCTGCCGTCATCGGCCTACGAGCTGCCGCCGACCTTGCCCTGCACCGACAGCCCCGAGCGCAGCGACGAAGCGCTGATGAACGCAGTGCCGCGTAACCGCAAGCAGGTCTACAAGATGCGGCCCATCATCGAGTCCGTCGTCGACAAGGGCTCGTTCTTCGAGGTCGCCAAGAACTTCGGCAAGCCGATCATTGTCGGCCTTGCGCGGCTCGAGGGCAGGGCGGTGCTGCTGCTCGCCAGCGACAGCTTCCACTATGGCGGATCCTGGACCGCGGATGCCTGCCAGAAAGTGGTGCGCTGGGTCGACTTCGCCGAGACCTTCCACCTGCCGGTCGTCTATCTCATGGATTGCCCCGGCTTCATGATCGGCCTCGATGCGGAGAAGGCGGCCACCATTCGCCACGGCGTGCGTGCCATGGCGGCGGTGAACCAGACCACCGTGCCCTGGTGCACCGTGATCCTGCGCAACGCGTTCGGCGTCGCCGGTGTCGTGCACCAGCCGGCCGACCGCTTCTCGATCCGCTATGCCTGGCCCTCGGCCTATTGGGGCTCGCTGCCGCTCGAAGGCGGCATCGAAGCCGCCTACCGCGCCGACATCGACGCGGCGGAAGACAAGGCGGCGAAGCTGAAGGAGATCGAGGAGCGGCTCAACAAGCTCCGCTCGCCGTTCCGCTCGGCCGAAAAATTCTGGGTCGAGGAGATCATCGATCCCAGGAAGACGCGATCGCTCCTGTGCGAGTTTGCCCGGCTCGCGGAGCCGCTGCGAAAGCCGGGGCCGCCGGAGAATATGACGATCAGGCCGTAGCATCCTTGTGCCAAGTCATGACGCTCGTGCCCCGGACGCAGCGCGCCGCTGCCCTGGCGATGCGAAGCATCGTCCAGTTCAGCGGTGCGCTGCAGAGCCGGGGCCCATGCCACAGCGAATCTGGAGCCTCCTGGGTCCCGGCTCAGCGCCGCAACGCTTGAAGCGTTGCAGTGCGTCCGGGACACGAGGTGCGGCATCGACACAATCCAAGACACTTCCACGGCAAAACAATAACGCGCTAAGCTCCGCCAACAAGAACAAGAGGAAGCGCCAATCGTGTACGACTTCATCATCGTGGGCGGCGGCTCGGCGGGGTCCGTGCTGGCCCACCGGCTCTCCGCCAGGAGCGCCAACAAGGTCCTGCTCTGCGAAGCCGGTCAGGACACGCCACCCGGCAACGAGCCAGCCGAAATCAGGGACAGCTATCCCGGCACCGCCTATTTCGATCCGCGCTTTCACTGGACCGAGCTCAAGGTGACGACCCAGGTCGTCAGCCACAACAATCCCGAGGAGTCGCGGCCTCCTTTGCGCAAATACGAGCAGGCGCGCGTGCTGGGCGGGGGCTCGTCGATCAACGGGCAGATGGCCAACCGCGGCGCGCCGACCGACTACGATGAATGGGAGGCGCGCGGCGCCGAGGGGTGGTCGTGGGCTGACGTGCTGCCGTTCTTCAAGAAGGTGGAGCGCGACCTCGATTTCGACGGACCGTATCACGGCAAGGACGGAAGTATCCCTGTCCGCCGCATCCCGCGCGAGCACTGGACGCGGCATTCGGAGGCATTCGCGCAGGCCTTCCAGCAGGCCGGCCATCAATTCGTGGCCGACCAGAACGGCGAATTCGTCGACGGCTTCTTCCCGGTGACGCATTCCAATCAGGCCGAGCAGCGCGTCTCGGCCGCGATGGGGTATCTCGATCGCGACACCCGCGCGCGTGCGAACCTTGCGATCTCCACCAACACGCAGGTACGAGAGCTGCTGTTCGAAGGCACGCGCTGCGTCGGCGTGAAGGCGATGGTCGACGGCCGCGAGCAGGAATTCCGCGGACGCGAGATCATCCTCTCGAGCGGCGCCATTCATTCGCCGGCGCATATGCTCCGCGCCGGCATCGGTCCCGTCGGTCACCTCAAGGACCTGGGCATTCCCGTGCTGGCGGCCTTGCCGGGCGTCGGCCAACGCCTGATGGATCATCCCTCGATCTCGCTGTCGTCCTTTGTCCGCCGCGGCGCGCGCATGAACGAGCACACCAGGCGTCACATGCAGCTCGGCCTGCGGTACTCCTCCGGGCTGCCTGATGTGCCCAAGGGCGACATGTTCGTCGTCGTCATCAGCAAATCGGCCTGGCACGCCGTCGGCGCGCAGATCGGCTCGCTCCTGACCTTCGTCAACAAGACCTATTCCGAGACCGGACAGGTCAGGCTCGCCTCGCGCGATCCTTCGGCAGAGCCGATCGTCGAGTTCAACCTGCTGTCCGACCGCCGCGATCTCGATCGCCTGATGAGCGGTTTCCGCAAGATGGCAGCGATCCAGATGAGCGAGGTGGTCAGGAAGGTGACGGACAAGCCGTTTCCGGCCGCATATACCGATCGCGTCCGCAAGATCGGCGTGGTCAACACCAGGAACAAGATTCTCACCACGATCGCCGCGACCCTGATGGACGGGCCGGCGGCGCTGCGTCACTACATGATCGACAATTTCGTCGTCGAAGGCTTCACCTTCGATCAGGTGATGAACGACGACGAGGCGCTGGAAGCCTTCGTGCGCAAGGCGACGATCGGCGTCTGGCACGCCTCGTGCTCGTGCCGCATGGGCCGCACTGAGGATCCGATGGCGGTGGTCGACAATCAGGGCCGCGTCAAGGGCGTGCAGGGCCTGCGCGTCGTCGATGCCTCGATCTTCCCGGTGGTGCCATGCGCCAACACCAACTTTCCGGTGTTGATGTCGGCGGAGAAGATCGCGGCCGCAATGATGCAATGAGCGGCAGCGAGTTCTGGCGATCCGGGCAGTGCGGTGAGGAGGAGCGCTGATGGATACTTGGTTGCATGCCGCCAGCTTGACGCGCTGATCGAGCATTCGAGCGCTGCGAGTTAATCATCTCAGGCGCTACGTGTAGGCTATGAGATCGTGCAGTCGTGGCGCGCGATCGCAGCCAGTTTCAGCCGCGCTTTAGGCCCATTTCAGCCAAACTGTTATTGGTCTCTTTGCCCGGGGCAGGGTCTCTCATTTGGAGTCCTGCAATGTTCAAGCGAGTATTTTCTGCGTGCGTCCTCGTTATCCTGGGTTCTGTCGCTTCGGAAGCGCGCCCTTATCGCATTCATCAAGCTCCTGAATGCAACGTCACCATGCCCTGCGACTTCTCCTACTCGCAGGCGCGACGCGAGCGGGCTGCGAGGCCCTCACTGGCTTCCAGATCTTCGTTGATTTCCAGGCCCTCACTGCAAGCGTATCGCTCGACACAACTGACGGTGACTGATGCTGGGAGCACGACCACGCCGGCGGTCGTCTCCGGTGCCCACGGCACTCGCATTGTCGGTGGCCGTCCGGCCGGTTGCCCTTCGTCGTTCTGCGGCTGCGGCGCGGCTCTGCGCGTGTTCGGCCGTATCGTGCCGGAATTAAATCTTGCGTCCAATTGGCTCCGCTTTCCCAGGACAACACCCGCACCGGGAATGGTTGCTGCGCGACGAGGACACGTGTTCGTCCTTGAGCAGCACCTCGGAGGCGACGTCTGGATGGCCTATGACGCCAACTCGGGTGGGCGCGCGACGCGAATCCACGCGCGTTCGCTGCGAGGGTATACGATTGTCAACCCGCGCGGTGGCTCGGTGGCTTGAGGCCAGCGGATAGCACTCCAAAAACGGCGGACGGGTCGCAACATCTTTGCGACCCGCCAACGCCGAACGCCGAGCCGATCACAGCCGGAGTACCTTGCCGGGATTCATGATGTTGTGCGGATCGAGCGCGCGTTTGATGGTGCGCATGATGTCGAGCTCGGTCTTCGAGCGGTAGTGGCTGAGCTCGTCGAGCTTGTCGATGCCAATGCCGTGCTCCGCCGAGATCGAGCCGCCCATGGAGGTGACGAGATCGTTCACAGCGCGCGTGATGGCGGCCGCGTATTGGTTTAGCGTCTGCTGGTCCATGCCCTTCGGCCCCATGAACGAAAAGTGCAGATTGCCGTCGCCGATATGGCCGAGCGGATAGGGCCGAATGGTCGGGAGAATGTCGAGCACGGCCTTGAGGCCCTTGTCGATGAACTCCGGGATTCTGGAGATCGCCACCGACACGTCGAAACTGATCCCCGGTCCCTCGGCGCGGGAGGCCTCCGCCATGGCTTCGCGGATGCGCCACATGTTGCGCGATTGACCGAATGTGTGCGCGATCGTCGCATCCAGCACGCGGCCGGCTTCGAGCTGATCGGTGAGAAACTGCTCCATCTTGCCGGACATGCCCTCGGTTCCGTCCTGCCGCGGGCGCGCCGACGACCATTCCAGCAGCAGGTACCAGGGCGTATCCGCCTTCAGCGGATCCTGCGTGCCGGGAATGTGGCGCAGGGAAAGGTCGATGGCCGCCCGGCTGAGCAGCTCGCAGGAGCCGACATTGTCCTCGGATGCCGCGTGCGCCTCGGACAGGATTTCCAGCGCCGCGCGGGGATCGCGGATCGCCAGCCACGCCGTGCAGACGTCCTTCGGTGCCGGCCACAGCTTGAGCACGGCCTTGGTGATGATGCCCAGCGTCCCCTCGGCGCCCATGAACAGGTGCTTGAGGTCGTAGCCGGTGTTGTCCTTCTTGAGCGCGCGCAATCCGTCCCAGACCTCGCCATTCGGCAGCACGACCTCGAGCCCCAGCACGAGATTGCGGGCATTGCCGTAGCGCAGCACCTGCACGCCGCCGGCGTTGGTGGAGAGATTGCCGCCGATCATGCAGGAGCCCTGGGCACCGAGGCTCAGCGGCAGGAAGCGGTCGTGCTCGCTTGCGGTCTCCTGAAGCGTCTGTAACACGCAGCCGGCCTCGACCGTCATCGAATAGCCGACGGGATCGACATCCAGCACGCGGTTCATCCGGCCGAGCGACAGCACGATGCCGGTGTGCGCAGGCCAGGGCGTCGCCCCGCCCATCAGGCCGGTGTTGCCGCCCTGCGGCACGATCGCGACGCCGTGCTCGTGGCAGAGCCGGACCACTTTCGAGACCTCCTCGGTGCTGCCAGGGCGAACGACGGCTCCGGCGTTGCCGACCAGCAATCCCCGCCAATCCGTCACAAACGGCTGCTTGCCATGCTCGTCCTCGATCAGGCCTTTGTCGCCGACGATCGCGCGCAACGCATCGCGCAATGGTTCGGTCACGGGAGCGGTCGGGATGGTGGGCAGGGACGTCGGGAGCGGCATTTGTTTCCTCTGGCACATCTTTGTGTGTACTGAGCGCGCGAAGCGCCGCAGCCATTGTCCACGTTTAGGCTGCCGAGTCTAACGGCAATGCGCCACGCGTGTGGGGAGTTTGGGTCGGCCTGACCGCTTGGAACGGTCCGCAGCAGCACGACGTTTGCTTCTCGGCACAACAGGAGAGCCGCATGGCGAAGGTTGACGAGGAGCTCATCCGGGTGAGAGCCCACCAGCTTTGGGAACTCGCAGGCAAGCCGGAGGGCCGCCAGGACGAGTTCTGGCGAGAAGCCGAGCGCGAATTATCAAACGACGCCGGCGCAAATGCCGAAGAATCCTCAAAGACTTTCACGGAGTAATCCGCGAGCGAACGGTCTCGCGCTATCGGGCTTCAACCAGCTGGCGGGCATTGGCCATGGCTGCGCCCGAAGCGGTGTTGTCGAAAATGCACCAGACCGAGGCCGCCGCGCATCCGGCCAGCCGCACCTTGAGCGCCGCCAAGGCAGCCGCGTCATAGCTGGAATAATAGACCCTCGGTGAACCGTGAAGCCGAAAATAGGCCAGCCCGGTCCAGCCGCCGGGCGCAGCGCCATTGGCGGCACGCGGTGGATCCGCGGCCACCCGCGCGACGCCTCGTTGCGCCAGCCAGTCGTCGGCCGGCCTGGTGAACCAGCTCGCGTGCCGTGGCTCGCAAACCACCGGCACCTGCCCCCCTTTCTGCAGCGCTATTACGAGCTTCCCGGCGCCGCGCCTTGCGAAGATTGTCGACGAAGGCAATTGCAGCAGCAGCACGCCGAGCTTTTGCCCAAGGCCGGAAATCTCCTCGCAGAACCGATCGACGTCCGCGCGATCGAACCTCAGCTCCGGCGCATGGCTGATCGATTGCGGGACCTTGACCGCAAAACGGAAGCCGGCCGGCACCGCAGCGCTCCATCGCTCATATGTCGTGCGCCGATGCGGACGATAGAACGACGTGTTGATCTCGGTGCAGTTCAGCACTGAGGCGTAGCGCTCAAGGTGGGAGCCCTCGGCCTTGAACGCATCCGCATGCTGGGACGGCACGTTCCATCCCGCCGTGCCAATCCGAAGGGCATGCTTGCGCGTCCGTCCAGGCCTGTCTGTCATCGCCACAGCATAGGAGGCATCTTTGCGGCGTGGTCATGTCGGAACGATTTGGCCCGCCTTCACGACACTGCGGGGCTCTGTTTCTTCTGTCAAACCGGAAGGCAGAAGACGTGGTTCCTTCTCACGCCATCGCCACTTGCGGCTTCGGCTGCCGCGACAGCGCCAGCACGATCAGGGCCGCGAACACGCAGAGCGCGCCGGCGATGAAGAAGGCGGGCAGGTAGCTCTGGTAGACTGTGCGCGAGAACCCCGCGCCGAACGCCGCGGCGCCGGCGCCGAGCTGATGGCCGGCGAATATCCAGCCGAACACCAGATTGGCGCGCTCGGGCCCGAACTTTTGCGCGGTGAGCCGCACCGTCGGCGGCACCGTCGCGATCCAGTCGAGACCATAGAACATCGCGAAGACCGAGAGGCCGTAGAAGGAGAAATCGCTGAACGGCAGGAAGATCAGCGAGAGCCCGCGCAGGCCGTAGTACCAGAACAGGAGCCAGCGATTGTCGTAGCGGTCGGACAGCCAGCCCGACATGATCGTGCCGAAGAAGTCGAAGATGCCCATCGCCGCCAGCAGGCTCGCCGCCTGCACCTGCGGGATGCCGAAATCGAGGCACATCGGGATCAGGTGCACCTGCACCAGCCCGTTGGTGGAGGCGCCGCAGATGAAGAAGGTCGCGAACAGGATCCAGAACGTCATCGACGTCGAGGCGTCGCGCAGCGTGCCGAGTGCAACGCCCGTGATCGAGCCGTGGCTGACGGGCGGCGCGGGCAAGGGTGCGGTGCCTTCGTCGCCGAACGGCTTCAGGCCGACGTCGCTGGGGCGGTCACGCATCGCGAGCAGCACGGCCAGCGCGGAAACACCGAGCATGATGCAGACGAGACCGAGCGCGAGGCGCCAGCCATAGCGCTCGGTGAGGCTTGCCAGCAGCGGCAGGAACACGAGCTGGCCGGTGGCAACGCTCGCCGTCATGATGCCGATGACGAGGCCGCGTCGTGCCGCGAACCAGCGCGTGGCGATGGTCGCGCCGAGCACCAAGGCCGTCATGCCGGTGCCGATCCCGATCACCACGCCCCAGAGGGCAATGAGCTGCCAGACCTCCGTCATGCCGAGCGAGAGCACGAGCGCCGAGACCACGATCAGCTGGGCGGCCAGCGTGACGTTGCGCAGGCCATAGCGGTTGAGCAGGGCGGCCGCGAACGGCGCCATCAGTCCGAACAGGATGAAGCGGATCGACAGCGCGGACGAGATCTCCGCCGTGCTCCAGCCGAACTCCTTCTGCAGGGGAACGATGAACACGCCGGGCGCGCCGACCGTGCCGGCGCTGATCAGCGCGGTGAGGAAAGTCACGCCGACCATCACCCAACCGTAATGAATGTTACGGCGGGACAGTGCTGCCGCGAGCCAGTTCGAGATCATTGGGCCTCAACATTGATGGGCAGGCCGAGACAGACCTGCGTCAGTCTAGAGAATGACACGGGATGTATCTGTCGCAAATGACAGAGTTCCCTCGTTTCCGGACGTCCGCGTCAGCGGCGTTCCACCGCGATGGCCGTGGCTTCACCGCCGCCGATGCAGAGTGCGGCGATGCCGCGCTTGAGGTTGTTGGCCTCCAGCGCATGCAGCAGCGTCACGATCAGCCGCGCGCCGGTGGCGCCGATCGGGTGGCCCAGCGCGCAGGCGCCGCCATTGACGTTCAGCTTGTCGCGGGGAATGCCGAGGTCGCGCTGCGCCGCCATCGCCACCACGGCAAAGGCCTCGTTGATCTCGAACAGGTCGACGTTGCCCGCGCTCCAGCCGACCTTGTCCAGCAGCTTGCGGATCGCCGGGATCGGCGCCGTGGTGAACCATTGCGGCTCCTGGCTATGGGTGGCGTGGCCCTTGATCTCGGCGAGAACAGGCAGGCCGCCCCGGTCGGCAAGCGCGCGCTTCGTCAGCACCAGCGCGGCGGCGCCGTCGGCATTGGCGGAGGAGGCGGCCGGCGTGATGGTGCCGTTGGCGCGGAACGCCGGCTTCAATCCGGGGATCTTGGCGGGGTCGACCTTGAGCGGATGCTCGTCATTGGCGATCACGCGCGGTCCGGCCTTTTCGGTCAGCGTGATCGGCGCAATCTCGGCCTTGAACGCGCCGCCCTCGACGGCCTTGCGGGCGCGGCTCAGCGTCTCCATCGCATAGGCGTCCTGATCCTTGCGGGTGAATTGATAGGCTTCCGCCGTGGCTTCGCCGAAATCGCCCATGGAACGGCCGGTCTCGTAGGCGTCCTCCAGGCCGTCCATCATCATGTGGTCGATGATGCGGTCGTGGCCGACGCGATAGCCGCCGCGCGCCTTGGCGAGCAGGTAGGGCGCGTTGCTCATGCTCTCCATGCCGCCGGAGACGACGATGTCGGCCGAGCCGGCGCGGATGATGTCGTGCGCCAGCATGGTCGCCTTCATGCCGGAACCGCAGACCTTGTTGACGGTGGTGGCACCGGTCGCATCAGGCAGACCGGCGCTGCGTGCGGCCTGGCGCGCCGGCGCCTGGCCTTGGCCTGCCGGCAGCACGCAGCCCATGAAGACCTCGTCGACCTTCTCGGGCGCGAGCTTGGCGCGTTCGAGCACCGCCCCGATTACGTGTGAGCCGAGCTTGTGGGCCGGGAGCGGCGACAACTCGCCCATGAAGCGGCCGAGCGGGGTGCGTGCGGCGGAGACGATGACGACGGGATCGGCGGCTTCGGCCATGACGAGAACTCCCTGGCGATGACGTGTAAGATGATGACCATCATATGATGCGGCGCAAAAAATGCAACCGCGGTTGGGATGAGAAAATGTCGTGGGTCGGATGAGATTTGGTCACTCCCTCGTCCGTGTCCCGGACGCGGCGCGACGTGCAACGTTGCGACGCAGAGCCGGGACCCAGATCGCGCCGACCTCATCGGTGCATGGGCCCCGGCTCAGCAGCGCACCGCCAAGCGGGCGCTGCGCTGCGTCCGGGGCACGGCAACCTGCATCCTACCGCTTCCGGTTGACAAACGCGCCCATCAGCCGCGTCGGCTCGTCCGTCAGGAATGACTCGCCGAACACTTTCACGCTCAAATTCACCGACTCGGTCAGCGGCAGTTCCTCCCATTGCCGCAGCAGCGCCTTTTGCGAGCGCAGCGCCTCGGGGCCGCATTCGAGCAAGGCCTTCACTAGATGCTCGACCTCGGCATCGAGCTCGCCGGGCGCAGCGACCTTGTCGACCAGGCCCCATGCCAGCGCCGTGGCTGCATCGATGTTCTCCGCCGTCATCACCAGCCAGCGCGCGCGGGCCCAACCGATCAGGCGCGGCAACAGCGCGGCATGGATCACCGAGGGGATGCCGACACGCACCTCGGGCATGCCGAAATGGGCATCATGCGCGGCGACGCGGAAGTCGCAGGCCGCCGCCACTTCGAGCCCGCCGCCGAGGCACCAGCCCGGCATGCGTGCGATGATCGGGGCAGGGAAGGCGCGCACCGCCTCGCAGAGATCGCGCAGGCGGCTGATGAAGGCCTCGGCGGATATCTGGTCGAGCCCGGCCATCTCCTTGATGTCGGCTCCGCCGATCAGGCTCTTCTCGCTCTGTCCGCGCAGCACCACGACGCGGATGCTGCGGTCGGATGCGAACTGCTGCAGGCCTTCGCGCACGGCGTCGGTCACGGGCGAGCCGAGGATGTTGAGCGGGCCGGCGTTGCAGATCGCGACATGAACGACGCCGCGCGCATCGCGCGTCACGCCGCAATGATTGTTGAGCATTTCCATCGTGGGATCTCGAAAGGTTTCGTGGACATGCGCGGGGCGCGCCGGTCGGGATCACTTCCGGGCCGAAACGTACGTCTTGTCAAGCGGCGGGGAGGGCGGGTTGCCAGCGTGAAGTCCGTGGCATAGTATGACGAATATCATCTAAAGAGGCTGCCATGACCGGTGACGATCAACCCGACCTGTTTTCGCCCGCGCAGAGGCGGGAACGCGTAGTGGACTGGCAGGTGCCTGCGCCGGTGGCGCGGGCGGCGATGGGCCTGTCGGGCATGGATGCCATGCTGGGCATCCGTGACGGCCGCCTGCCGCCGCCGCCCTTCGCCAAGCTGATAGGTTTCACCATGGCCGTGGTCGAGCCGGGCCGTATCGTCATGGAACTGCAGCCGCGCGAGGATCTCGAAAACACCATCGGTCTTCTCCACGGCGCGACCGCCGCGGCGCTGCTCGATACCGCGATGGGATGTGCCATCTCGACCCGGCTCGAGGCCGGACAAAGCTCGGTGACCCTCGATCTGAAGCTGACGTTTCTCCGCCCCCTGTCGGTTCGCTCGGGGCTGATCTCGGCCGAGGGCAAGATCATCAAGCTGGGGCGGCAGACCAGCTATACCGAGGGTTTCGTTCGCGACGGGAAGGGGGCCCTCGCGGTGCACGCAACTGCAACGTTCTCCATGATCGGAAGCAACTTGACATGAATTAATGCACCCATCGCGGCATTTGCGTGTTATGAGATGATCTCCGACATTCAATGAGATCCGCATGCGCTATTCCCGGGAACACAAGCAGGAAACCCACGATCGCATCGTGAAGAAGGCCTCGGTGCGGCTGCGGGAGAAGGGCGCCCACGGTATCGGCGTCGCCGACCTCATGAAGGAGGCCGGCCTGACCCACGGCGGCTTTTACGCGCATTTCGATTCCCGCGAGGCGCTGGTGATCGAGGCTTTTGCCTACGCGATGGACCGTTCGATGGAACACTGGCGCAAGCTCACCGGCGAGGTCGCTCCGGAAAAGCGGCTGGCGCTGATCGCGGAAAGCTATTTGTCCACGCTGCATCGCGACAATCCCGGTCACGGCTGCTCGATTCCCGCGCTGGGAGCCGAGATCGCCCGCGAGAGTCCGAAGACACGCAAGGCCTTTGCCGGCAAGCTGGATGAGATGATCGAGGCCCTGACCGACACCATCCCGAACATGCCCCGCAAGGCGGCACGCAAGCAGGCGATCGCGACGCTCGCGACGATGGCCGGAACCATGCTGCTGGCGCGCATCGCCGGCTCGAGCGAATTGTCCGACGAGATGCTGAAGGCCGGCCGGGACCACGCGCTCGAGGGAGCGAAGCGTGAGTCGAAGGTGGCGGCCGCGAAGAAGGCGAAACAGAACTAGGCGAAATGCCGTGTAGGGTGGGTTAGCCATGCGATTGCGCGAAGCGCATTCGCTTGGCGTAACCCACCACTGTGTTCGTCCGCGGAGACGGAAGAGGTGGGTTACGCCTTCGGCTAACCCACCCTACGAGACCGCCGTTCACCGCCCAGCAAACAACGCCCGCTCGCGCTCGACAATCTCCGAGATGTAATCCGCCACGGCCCTGATCCGCGCCAGGTCCTTACTGTCGGCGTGCATCAGCATCCAGAACGTCCGCGTGATCGAGATCTCTTCGGGCAGCACGGCGACAAGCTGCGGATAGTCGCTCGCCATGAAATGCGGCAGCACCGCGATGCCGAAGCCGGAGAGGGTGGCGTTGAGCTGCGCGATCAGATTGGCGCTGCGGAAGCGCGCCGAGATCCGCGGCGACACCTGCGGCAGATAGTCGAGCTCAGGCGTGAACAAGAGTTCCTCGATGTAGCCGACGAAGCGGTGCTGCGTCAGATCCTGCCGCGAGGCGATTTTCGGGAAGCGGTCGAGATAGGCGGGGGCTGCGTAGAGCCCGAGGCGGTAGTCGAGCAGCTTGCGCCCGACGATGCGACCTTCCTTCGGCATGGTCAGGCTGATGGCGATGTCGGCCTCGCGCTTGGAGAGGCTGAACAGCCGCGCGGTTGCTACAAGTTGCAAGTCGAGATCGGGATAGCGGTCCGCGAACGGCGTCAGCCGCGGCGCCAGGAAGGCGGTGCCGAACCCATCAGGCGCGCCGATCCGCACCGTCCCGGTCAGCCGCGCCACGGAGCCGCCGACCTGCTCCTGATTGGCAACAATGGTCGATTCCATGGCTTCGGCGCTGTCGGCGACGCGCTGGCCGGCCTCGGTGAGGAGGTAGCCGGTCTTGCGCCGGTCGAACAGCTTGGCCGAGAGGTGCTTCTCCAGCCGGTCGACGCGGCGGATCACGGTGGCATGGTCGACCCCCAGCTGTTTTGCCGCAGCCGACACCGAGCCGCCCCGCACGATGGCCAGCACGAAGCGAAAGTCGTCCCAATCGATAGCGCCTTGATCCAGCATTTTCGCACATCTATGGTGCATTATCTCAGACTTGAATCCTATAAAATGCAGGTCAATAGGATTTGTCAAAGCGACCACGCTCGCCTGAAGGAGACCATTCCATGCGTTCAATCGGACATTTCATCGGTGGCAAGGAGGTCAAGGGCACCTCGGGCCGCACTGCCGACGTCTTCGAGCCGATGACCGGTGACGTCCAGGCCAAGGTGGCGCTGGCGTCCAAGGCCGAAGTCCGCGCCGCTGTCGAGAACGCGCGCGCGGCACAGCCCGAATGGGCCGCGACCAATCCGCAGCGCCGCGCCCGCGTCATGATGAAATTTGTGGAGCTGGTCCAGCGCGATTACGACAAGCTCGCCGAGCTGCTCGCGCGCGAGCACGGCAAGACCGTCCCCGACGCCAAGGGCGACATCCAGCGCGGCCTAGAAGTCGCGGAATTCGCTTGCGGCATTCCGCATCTGATGAAGGGCGAATACACCGAAGGCGCTGGCCCCGGCATCGACATCTATTCGATGCGCCAGCCGCTCGGCGTCGTCGCAGGCATCACGCCGTTCAATTTCCCGGCGATGATCCCGATGTGGAAGTTTGCGCCGGCGATCGCCTGCGGCAACGCTTTCATTCTCAAGCCCTCGGAGCGCGACCCCGGCGTGCCGATGCTGCTCGCTGAACTCATGATAGAAGCGGGCCTGCCGGCCGGCATCCTCAACGTCGTCAACGGCGACAAGGAGGCGGTCGACGCCATCCTCGACGATCCCGACATCAAGGCCATCGGCTTCGTCGGCTCGACGCCGATCGCGCAATACATCTACGAGCGCGCCGCGCAGACCGGCAAGCGCTGCCAGTGCTTCGGCGGCGCCAAGAACCACGCCATCGTCATGCCGGACGCGGACATGGACCAGGCCGTCGACGCGCTGATCGGCGCCGGCTACGGCTCGGCCGGCGAGCGCTGCATGGCCGTTTCCGTCGCGGTCCCCGTCGGCAAGTCCACCGCCGACCGCCTGATGGAAAAGCTGATCCCGCGCGTCGAGTCGCTCAAGATCGGCACCTCGATCGATCCGTCGGCCGACTATGGTCCGCTCGTGACCCGCGAGGCGGTCGAGAAGGTCAAGAGCTACATCGACATCGGCGTCAAGGAAGGCGCGACGCTCGCCGTCGACGGCCGCGGCTTCAAGATGCAGGGCTACGAGAACGGCTTCTATCTCGGCGGTTCGCTGTTCGACAACGTCACCAAGGACATGCGGATCTACAAGGAAGAGATCTTTGGCCCGGTGCTCTCGGTGGTGCGCGCGCACGACTACAAGGAGGCGCTGGCGCTGCCTTCCGACCACGATTACGGCAACGGCGTTGCCATCTTCACCCGCGACGGCGATGCCGCGCGCGACTTCGCGGCCAGAGTCAACGTCGGCATGGTCGGCATCAACGTGCCGATCCCGGTGCCGATCGCTTATTACACCTTCGGCGGCTGGAAGAAGTCGGGCTTCGGCGATCTCAACCAGCACGGCCCGGATTCGATCCGCTTCTACACCAAGACCAAGACGGTGACCTCGCGCTGGCCGTCCGGCGTCAAGGAAGGTGCGGAGTTCTCGATCCCGCTGATGAAGTAAGGCTGTAGCCCAGCCTGTCATTGCGAGGAGCGTAGCGACGAAGCAATCCAGTATCTTTCCGCGGAGACGGTCTGGATTGCTTCGCTTTGCTCGCAATGACGAAAGAAAGAGCAGCCCGGCATGCAGTTCGCTCTGAATGAGGATCAGATCGCGGTTCGCGACATGGCATTGGCGTTTGCGGCCGAGAAGATCGCGCCGCACGCGCTGCGTTGGGACGAGGAGAAGTATTTTCCAGTCGAGGTGATGCGCGAAGCCGCCAAGCTCGGCATGGGCGGCATCTATATCCGCGACGATGTTGGCGGCTCCGCCATGACGCGGTTCGACGCAGCGCTGATCTTCGAGGCGCTGGCGACGGGCTGCCCGACCACCTCGGCCTTCATCTCCATCCACAATATGGCGAGCTGGATGATCGATGCCTTCGGCAGCGACACCCAGCGCCACCAATGGCTGCCGAAGCTCTGCACCATGGAGCTGATCGCAAGCTACTGCCTGACCGAGCCGGGTGCCGGCTCGGACGCCGCGGCGCTGCGCACGCGCGCCGTGCGCGACGGCGACCACTACGTCCTAAACGGCCAGAAGCAATTCATCTCCGGCGCTGGCGGCACGGATATTCTGGTCGCGATGGTACGTACCGGTGGCGACGGTCCCGGCGGCATCTCGACCCTCGTCATCGACGGCAAGGCGCCGGGTGTCTCCTTCGGCGCCAATGAACGCAAGATGGGCTGGAACGCGCAGCCGACCCGCGCGGTGATATTCGAGAACGCCCGCGTGCCTGTGGCCAATCGCCTGAGCGAGGAGGGCACAGGCTTCAAGATCGCGATGGCCGGCCTCGACGGCGGCCGTCTCAACATTACGGCGTGCTCGCTCGGCGGCGCGCAAGCAGCACTCGACAAGGCGCGCGCCTACATGAAGGAGCGCAAGGCGTTCGGGAAGCGGCTCGACGAATTCCAGGCGCTGCAATTCCGTCTCGCCGACATGGCGATCGAGTTGGAGGCCGCGCGCACCTTCCTGTGGCGCGCCGCCGCGGCGCTCGATCGCAAAGACCCCGACGCCACCATGCTCTGCGCCATGGCGAAACGCTTCGGCACCGATGTCGGGTTCGAGGTTGCCAACCATGCGCTGCAACTCCACGGCGGCTACGGTTACCTCAGCGAATACGGCATCGAGAAGATCGTGCGCGACTTACGCGTGCACCAGATCCTCGAAGGCACCAATGAAATCATGCGGCTCATCGTGGCGCGCAAACTGATCGAGGGCGCGCGATGAGTGGGGTGGAAGAGGGCGATCTGGTCGCGCGCGTCGAAGGCGCGGCCGGCATCATCAGGCTCAATCGTCCCAAGGCGATCAACGCCGTGACGCTTGAGATGTTTCGCGACATCGACAAGGCGCTCGATCGTTTCGAAGCTGATCCTGCAATTGCCGTGATCCTGCTGGAAGGCGCCGGCGAGCGCGGCCTCTGCGCCGGCGGCGACATCCGCACGCTCTGGGAAAGCTCGAAGGCGGGTGGCGATCTCGGCAAGATCCTGTGGCGCGAGGAGTACATCCTCAATGCCCGGATCAAGAAATTTCCAAAACCCTATGTCGCCTTCATGGACGGCATCGTGATGGGCGGCGGTGTCGGTCTGTCCGCCCATGCCAGCCACCGTATCGTCACCGATCGGACCAAGCTCGCGATGCCCGAAGTCGGACTCGGCTTCTTCCCCGATGTCGGCGGCACCTATCTGCTGTCGCATTCGCCGGGCGAGATCGGCACCTATTTCGGGCTGACCGGCCAGACCATGAACGGGCCGGACGCGATCCACGCGAAGTTTGCCGATTGGGTGGTGCCGGCCGTGAGATTGCCGGAGCTGCGCGAGGCGCTGACCAAGCTGCGGTCCGGTGCGACCGCAGCCGATGTCAGCAAGCTCATCGACGGCTTCGCCTCCGGCGAGACTGCGGGGCCGGTCGCCGCCAGGGAGCCGGTCATCGATGCGTTGTTCGGCTTCGACCGCATGGAGGACATTGTCGCTGCGCTGAAGCGCGATGGTTCCGAGTTCGCGCTGGCCACGCTGAAGACGCTGAACGAAAAATCGCCGCGCGGCATGGTGGTCACGCTGAAGCTACTGCGCCTTGCGCGCGGATCGAGCCTGGAAGAGTGCCTGGTTCGCGAATACCGCGCCGCGCTGGAGGTGTTTCGGAGCGATGATTTTCGCGAGGGCGTGCGCGCCGCCGTGATCGACAAGGACCGCAACCCGACCTGGTCGCCGCCGCGGATCGAGGATGTGACGCCGGAGGTGCTTGCGCCCTATTTCGCCGAGATCGGCGCGGACGAATTGAAGTTCAATTAACAACGCTGTAGCGGAGGAAACGACAATGGCGACGATCGCATTCATCGGTCTCGGCAACATGGGCGGCCCGATGGCGGCCAACCTCGTCAAGGCCGGCCACAAGGTGGTGGCGTTCGATCTTGTCGAAGCCTCGCGCAATCAGGCCAAGACCGATGGCGCCAGCATCGCCGACAGCGCCCCGGCCGCGGTGAAGGGCGCCGATGTCGTCGTCACCATGCTGCCCGCAGGCAAGCATGTGCTCGGCGTCTGGAACGAGGTCGTGCCCGCCATGACCAAGGGTGCGCTCATCATCGACAGCTCCACCATCGATGTTGAAAGCGCGCGGGCCGCGCATGCGCTCGCCGCCAAGCACGGCGTGCTCTCGGTCGATGCGCCGGTCTCCGGCGGCACGGGCGGTGCCAAGGGTGCGACGCTCACCTTCATGTGCGGCGGCGAGGAGAAGGCATTTGCCGCGGCCAAGCCCGTGCTCGAGAACATGGGCAAGAAGATCGTGCATTGCGGCGGTGCCGGCGCCGGGCAGGCCGCAAAAATCTGCAACAACATGATCCTCGGCATTTCCATGATCGCGGTGAGCGAAGCCTTCGCGCTCGGTGAGAAGCTCGGGCTCTCGCATCAGGCGCTGTTCGACGTCGCCTCGACCTCGTCCGGCCAGTGCTGGTCGCTGACGACCTATTGCCCGGTGCCGGGCCCGGTGCCGACCTCGCCGGCCAACAACGATTACAAGCCGGGCTTTGCCTCGGCGCTGATGGTGAAGGACCTCACCCTGGCGCAGGAGGCGGCCAAGGCCGCGGGCGCGGCCACGCCGCTCGGCAAGCATGCGCAGGAGATCTATCAGTCTTTCGACGCAGCCGGCCAGGGCGGGGTGGATTTTTCCGGAATTATCAAGCACGTTAGGAGTTTAGCCGGGAAAGCTTGATGACCACATTCCAGGAAGCACGCGCGTTCCTTCTGCAACACCGTACGGATTACGAGGCAGCGGTCAAAGGCTTCCGCTGGCCTGATCCGGTTCCTTTCAACTGGGCGCTCGACTGGTTCGACGCCGAGCTCGCGGCCAATGCGGACAGCAAGGATCGGCCCGCGCTCTGGATCGTCGATGCCGCCCAGGACAAGCAGACGAAGCTGTCCTTCGCGGCGCTGTCGCGCCGCTCCAACCAGGTCGCCAACTTCCTCCGCGCGCAGGGCCTCCGGCGCGGCGACCATCTCCTGCTGCTGCTCGGCAACGTGGTTCCGCTGTGGGAGACGATGCTTGCCGCGATGAAGCTCGGCGTGGTCGTCATTCCCGCCACGACGCTGCTGACCGCCGACGAGCTGCGCGACCGGCTCGATCGCGGCAAGGCGAGGGCGGTGGTCGCCGCGCAGGACCAGGTGGCGAAATTCGCGAGCTTGGGCGCCGAGAATGTCGTTCGCATCGTCGTCGGCGCGGCCTCCGACGGTTGGCTGGCATATGTCGAAGCAGCAAAAGCTTCCGAAAGCTTCGCGCCTGATGGTCCGACCAATGCCGACGATCCGATGCTGCTGTATTTCACCTCGGGTACGACAGCAAAACCAAAATTGGTGCGACACAGTCAGCGCAGCTATTCCGTCGGCCATCTCTCGACGATGTACTGGATCGGGCTGAAGCCCGGCGACGTCCATCTCAACATCTCCTCGCCCGGCTGGGCCAAGCATGCCTGGAGCTGCTTCTTCGCGCCGTGGAATGCGGGTGCGACCGTGTTCGTGGTCAACCAGCCGCGCTTTGATGCCAAGTCGCTGCTTGCCACCATCGGCCGCCGCGGCGTCACCACGCTGTGCGCGCCGCCGACGGTGTGGCGGCTGTTCATCCAGGAGAACCTCGCCTCGTTCAAGGTGGCGCTTCGCGAGGTCTGCGGCGCCGGCGAGCCGCTCAATCCCGAGGTGATTGATCAGGTGCAGGCGGCCTGGGGCCTCACCATTCGCGACGGCTACGGCCAGACCGAGACCACGGCGCTCGCCGGCAATTCGCCGGGCCAGCCGATCAAGATCGGCTCGATGGGCCGTCCGTTGCCGGGCTATCGCGTGCAGATCAGCGATGCCGACGGCCATCCCGCAAAGGAGGGCGAGGTGACGCTGGTGCTCGGCGCCGACCGCCCCGCCGGCCTGATGCAGGGCTATCAGGGCGACGACGGCAAATTGTCCGGCGCCGCAGGCGCGCTCTATCGCAGTGGCGACGTCGTATTCGCGGATGAGGACGGCTACTTGACCTTCGTCGGCCGCTCTGACGACGTCTTCAAATCCTCCGATTATCGCATCAGCCCGTTCGAACTGGAGAGCGTCCTGCTCGAGCACGAGCTGGTCGCGGAAGCTGCGGTGGTGCCGAGCCCGGATCCAATCCGGCTCGCGATCCCCAAGGCGTTCGTGCTGCTGACCGCGGGTGCAGAACGCTCGCCGGAAACCGCGCTATCGATCTTCAAGCACCTGCACGCGCGTCTGGCCCCGTTCAAGCGCATCCGCCGCCTCGAAATCGTCACCGAGCTGCCGAAGACGATCTCTGGAAAGATCCGCCGCGTCCAGCTACGACGGCTCGAACGCGACGACGATCGCAGCGATCCCTTGCGCGGCCGGGAATTCCGTGAGGAGGATTTTCCGGAGCTGGCGAAGACACGGAGTGAGACCTAAGTGAACGAAGTCTGGAAGAAGCCGCCTGTTACGCTCGAGGCCTATCAGGCCATGATCGGCAAGGAGATCGGCGTATCGTCGTGGCACCTGATCGATCAGCCCCGCATCGACAGCTATGCCGACGTGATCGAAGATCACCAGTTCATCCACGTCGATCCGGAACGCGCGAAGAAGGAAACCGCGTTCGGCACTACCATTGCGCATGGTTTTCTCACGATGTCGCTGCTGTCGATCATGTCCTACGAGGTGATGCCCGTGATTGCGGGCACCACGATGGGCGTGAATTACGGCTTCGACAGGCTGCGCTTCATCTCGCCGGTGCGCTCAGGTAAGCGCGTGCGTGGCCGTTTCGTGCTGGCGGAAGCCAAGCTCCGCAAGCCAGGCGAGCTCCAGTCCCGCACCAACGTCACGGTCGAGATCGAGGGCGAGGATAAACCGGCGCTCGTCGCCGACTGGCTCGGCCTGATCTATTTCGAGTAGGCCCGTGCCGTCCTTGCCGGGCTTGACCCGGCAACCCATCGCTGCTCAAAAGCCTGTCGATTTTGATGGATGGCCGGGTCAAACCCGGCCATGACGGCTAACATCTAGGAAACCCACTATGCCAATCAGGTTCGACGGACGCGTCGCCATCGTCACCGGCGCGGGCAATGGTCTCGGACGCGCGCATGCGCTGGGGCTGGCGAGCCGCGGCGCCAAGGTCGTGGTCAACGATTTCGGTGGCGCGCGCGACGGCACCGGCGGCTCGCTGTCGCCGGCCGAGGCCGTGGTCGAGGAGATCCGCAAGGCCGGCGGCACCGCGATGGCCGACGGCGCCGACGTCTCCAATTTCGAGCAGGTCACCGCCATGGTCGAGCGCGCTACCAAGGAGTGGGGCAGCGTCGATCTCTTGTGCGCCAATGCCGGCATCCTGCGCGACAAGTCATTCGGCAAGATGGAGGTGGCCGATTTCCAGAAGGTGCTCGACGTGCATCTCGTCGGCACCTTTTATTGCTGCAAGGCGGCCTGGGCCGGCATGCGCGACCGCAATTACGGCCGCATCGTGTTGACGACGTCGTCCTCGGGCCTCTACGGCAATTTCGGCCAGGCCAATTACGGCGCCGCGAAATCCGGCATGGTCGGCTTGATGAACGTGCTCGCCGAGGAGGGCCGCAAGAACGACATTCGCGTCAACATCATCTCGCCGACCGCGGCGACCCGCATGACCGAGGAGCTGTTGCCGCCGCAGGCGCTGCAGCTGATGAAGCCGAACGCGATCACGCCTGCGGTCGAGTACATGCTGAGCGAGGATGCACCGACCCGCACCATCATGGGCGCGGGCGCCGGCTCGTTTGCGGTGATCAAGATTTTGGAGAGCGAAGGTATCAACCTGCCGGAGAGCGAGTGGACGCCGGATGCGATCGCCGCGCATTTCGCCGAGATCAGCGACATGTCGAAGGCCAGGGCGCTGCAGGGCGCGTTCGAGCAGACGCAGAAATACGTCGCCCAGGCCGCGGCGCGGGCGGGGATCAAGCTCTGACCGACGTCGCCGTCATCGGCGCAGGTCCCGCCGGGCTGATGGCGGCGGAGGTGCTGGCGTCAGGCGGCGCCCGCGTCACTGTCTACGACGCGATGCCGTCGGCGGGACGCAAATTCCTGATGGCCGGCCGCGGCGGACTCAACCTCACTCACAGCGAACCGCTGCCGCAATTCATGGCGCGCTACCGCGAGGCCGCACCGAAGCTGCAGGCGGCGGTCGAGGCATTTTCGCCCGATGCGCTGCGTGCCTGGAGCGAGGCGCTGGGCGAGCCGACCTTCGTCGGCAGCAGCGGACGCGTGTTTCCGAAAACGTTCAAGGCCTCGCCCTTGCTGCGCGCCTGGCTGCGGCGGCTCGATGCCGCCGGTGTCCGCTTTGCTTTTCGCCATCGCTGGATCGGCTGGGACGGCGAGGGTCGGTTGATCTTTCAGACGCCGAAAGGCGTCTCCGCCATCGAAGCGAACGCCACGCTGCTCGCGCTCGGCGGCGCAAGCTGGCCGCGGCTCGGCTCGGACGCCGGCTGGGTCGACATCCTCGCTGCAAAGGGCATTGCCGTCTCGAAGCTGCGGCCGGCCAATTCCGGCTTCACGGTCGCATGGTCCAAAGTGTTCCGTGACCGTTTCGAAGGCCAGCCGCTCAAGGGCGTGGCGCTGACGCTTCGTGCGCACACGGTGCGCGGAGAGGCGATGATCACCCGCAGCGGCATCGAAGGCGGCGCGATCTACGCGTTGTCGGCGGAACTGCGCGAGGCTGTGCTGAATCTCGGACAGGCGACGCTGATGATCGGGTTGCGGCCCGATCTCGACGCCGCTGTGCTGACCACGCGGCTGTCAGGCGTGCGTGGCAAGCAATCGCTGGCGAACTTCCTGCGCAAGGCCGCGCAATTGTCGCCGGTCGGCACCGGATTGATGCAGGAGGCAGCCTTCGCCTCCGGCCGGCCGCTGGCCGCGTTCTCGCCGGCGGAGCTCGCAGGGCTGATCAATGCCATTCCAGTTCAGCTCACCGGAGTGGCGCCGATCGATCGCGCGATCTCGACCGCGGGTGGAATTATGTTCGACGAGCTCGACGAGCAATTCATGCTGCGCAAATTGCAAGGTGTGTTCGCCGCCGGCGAGATGCTGGATTGGGAGGCGCCGACCGGCGGCTATCTCTTGCAGGCGTCCTTCGCGACTGGGGCTGCCGCGGGCAGGGGCGCGCTGGAGTGGCTCAAACGCTAACCCCCGTCATTGCGAGCGCAGCGAAGCAATCCAGAATCCCTCCTCCGCGGAAGTCTGGATTGCTTCGTCGCAAGAGCTCCTCGCAATGACGGCCGTGGCAACGGCGCGCGTACACCTACCGCAGCTTCCCACGCGCGGCCACCGGCAGCGTGCCGATGATCTCCTCGCCGCGCACCATCACCACCTCGTCCATCATGTTGACGACGACGCAGACGTGGTTCGGCACGATGCGCACGACATCGCCGACATTGGGCCGGGTATTGCTGCGGGAGAGATCGAGGAAGCCGTGTTCCTCGGCGAATTTGGCGATTCTGGCTTCGGGATGCTCCAGGATCAGGCCGTGGCCCTCGAGCCCGCCGGTATCCGTGGTCAGCGTCTTCGAGCCGGCGTCCAAGATGCCGCGCTCGGGCGCGGCGCGGCTCACCACCGTCGAATAGATGTGCAGGGCGCAATCGTCCCAGGTCGCCGAGCCTGCGGCGACTTGCATGCGGTCGTTGTAGATGTAGGTGCCGAAGCGATGTTCGGTGCCGCCCTTGAGCTTGCCGATGTTGACGAGGTTCGGCGTGCCGCCGGTCGAGACGATCTTGGCGTCGAGCCCGTGCGCGCGTACGCCGGCCAGCGCTTCGTCGTAGAACTTTTGCGCGTCCGCCCAGCCGGTCTCGGTCGGGTAGAGCATGAAGCCGGCGAATTCGAGCCCCTCGGACGAGGCGATCTCGCGCGCCAGCGCGATCGCCTCAGCCGGCGTCTCGACACCCGCGCGCTTGCGCCCGGTGTCGCATTCGACCACGACGGAGAGCGGGCGGCCTGACGCCGCAGCCGCCTTGGGCAATCCCGCGACGACCGTGGGATTGTCGGCGGCCACCGTCATGTTGGCCTTGGCCTGCAGCGCGCCGAGCCGCGCCATCTTCTCCTCGCCGAGCAGATTGTAGCTGATCAGGATGTCGTCGATGCCGGCATTGGCCATGATCTCGGCTTCGCCGAGCTTCTGGCAGGTGATGCCCTTGGCGCCCGCCGCGATCTGAAGCTTGGCGATCGTCGGGTTCTTGTGCGTCTTGATGTGCGGCCGGTTGGCGATCCCGGCGTCGTCGCAAGCCTTCTGGATCCGCGCGATGTTGCGCTCGACCCTGTCCATGTCGATGACGGCGCAGGGCGTGCCGTATTCGCGGGCGATCTTGGCGGCGAGAGTTGTTGTCATAAGTTATGCCTGTTCAATCTCTTCACGTAGCATTTCGAGTTCGAGCCAGCGCTCTTCGGCGGCCGATAGTTCTTCATGCGCCTTGGCGATCGCGGCCGACGTGTCGTCGAATTTTTTCCGATCCTTGGCGTAGAGATTGGGATCGTCGAGCACGCGCTGCAGCCTGGCGATATCCGCCTGCAACGTTTCCATCTTCTTGGGAAGCGTCTCCAGCGCGTGCTTCTCGTTGAAACTGAGCTTACGCTTGGGCGCGGACGCCGGAGCCGCCGCGCGCTCTTCCTTCTTCTCGGCAGCCGTCGGCGACTTGGCCGTCTCGCGCTTGAGGTCGGCGCCGCGCTGGATCAGCATGTCGCTGTAGCCGCCGGCATATTCGATCCACTTGCCGTTGCCCTCGGGTGCGATCACGGAGGTGACGACGCGGTCGAGGAAGTCGCGGTCGTGGCTGATCAGGATGACCGTGCCCTCGTAATCGCCGAGCATCTCCTCGAGCACGTCGAGGGTTTCGAGATCGAGGTCGTTGGTCGGCTCGTCCAGCACCAGCAGGTTCGACGGCTTTGCCAGTGCGCGCGCCAGCATCAGCCGGCCGCGCTCGCCGCCGGAGAGCACCTCCACCGGCGTGCCGCGCTGCTCCTGCGCGAACAGGAAGTCCTTCATGTAGCCGACCACGTGCTTCGGCTTGCCGCCGACCATGATCTGATCGCCGCGGCCGCCGGTCAGGGCCTCCGCCAGCGTCGATTTGGGATCGAGGCTTTCGCGATGCTGGTCGAGCGTCGCGACCTCCAGGTTGGCGCCGAAACGTATCGTCCCGGAATCCGGCTGCATGCCGCCGGTGAGCAGATTGACCAACGTGGTCTTGCCGGCGCCGTTCGGCCCGATGATGCCGAGGCGGTCGCCGCGCTGGATGCGCGTTGAGAAATTGTCGACGATCTTGCGCTCGCCATAGGCTTTGCTGATGCCCTTGGCCTCGATCACCAGCTTGCCGGACTGTTCGGCCTCGCTGGCCGCGAGGTTGGCGCTGCCGGCTGTGCCGCGATAGTTGCGGCGCTGGTCGCGCAGCGCATGCAGATTGGCGAGCCGCTTGACGTTGCGCTTGCGGCGGCCGGAGACGCCGTGGCGCAGCCAGTGCTCCTCGTCGACGATCTTGCGGTCGAGCTTGTGCTGGTCGCGCTCCTCCTCGGCCAGCACCTCGTCGCGCCAGCTCTCGAACGAGGCAAAGCCGCGATCGATCTGCTTGATCCGGCCGCGATCGAGCCAAGCGGTGGAGCGCGAGAGATTGGTCAGGAAGCGACGGTCGTGGCTGATGATGACGAGCGCGCTGCGCCTGGAGTCGAGCTCCTGCTCCAGCCATTCGATGGTGGCGAGATCGAGATGGTTGGTCGGCTCGTCCAGCAGCAGGATGTCGGGCGAGGGCGCCAGCACGAAGGCCAGCGCCGCGCGGCGCGCCTCGCCACCGGAGAGGTTGTGCGGGTTCTCCTCGCCGGTGAGGCCGAGCTGCTCCAGGAGATAGCGCGCCTGGTGCTGGTCGTCCCCCGGCGCGAGCCCGGACTCGACATAGGCGAGCGTGCTCTTGTGCGCGCCGAAATCCGGCTCCTGCGGCAGGTAGCGCACCGTTGCGCCGGGCTGCACGAAGCGTGTGCCGGCGTCAGGCTCGACCAGGCCGGCCGCGATCTTCAGCAGGGTCGATTTGCCGGAGCCGTTGCGGCCGATCAGGCAGACCCGTTCGGATGGCGCGACGTTGAGCTCGACGCCCGACAGCAGCGGCGTGCCGCCGAAGGTCAGCCTGATGTCTTTGAGTTGGATCAGCGGCGGGGCCATGGCTAACTTTGGCTCGTTGCGGCCTGATCTGCGCGGCGGCGCTGGATCCGGCGCAGTGTCTGGTCGAGCGCCGAGAGGAAGCTGGAGCGGTCTCGCGGCGAGAACGAGCGCGGGCCGCCGGTGACTTCGCCGGCCGATCGCAGGTCCGTCATCAGATTGCGCACCGCCAGCGTCATCCCGATCGATTCTTCGGTGAACGGCTTGCCGTTCGGCGCGATCACGTCGGCGCCCGCCTTCACACAGCGGCTCGCCAGCGGAATGTCCGAGGTCACAACCACGTCGCCGGGCCTGGCGCGCTCGGCGATCCAGTCGTCCGCGGCGTCCATGCCGCTGCCCGCGGCGATGCGCTCGATCAGAGGGTCCTGCGGCACGCGGATGAAATTGCCGGCGACCACGCTCACGGGCACGCCGTGCCGGATCGCGACGCGATAGATTTCGTCCTTCACCGGACAGGCGTCGGCGTCGACAAAGATGCGGGTCGGGGTCTCGGTCATTCCGCCGCGTGGTACCGCATTCGGGCCGCAAAGGCGAGGGGATTGACCCCAGTTCCTCAGGCCCTACGATCGCTCCTGAAACAACAAGAACAGGGAAAGGCCAGTCATGCCGAACCGGCTCGAAACCTATCGCGTCACGGCCTACAACACCGCCAAACAATCCGAAAACAAGATGCACGACGACAATGTGGCCCGCCGCTTCGGCTTTTCCGGCGGGCTGGTCCCCGGCGTCGACGTCTTCGCCTACATGATGCACGTGCCGATCGCGCGCTGGGGGCGGGACTTCCTGTCGCGCGGGCTGGTCGAGGCCCGCTTCATCAAGCCGGTCTATGACGGCGAGACCGCCGATGTCGATGCCACCGAGCACAACGGCCTGCTGACCATCGAGGTGTTCAGTCGCACCGAGCTGTGTGCCACGGGAAAGGCGTCGCTGCCGGCGGCGGTGCCGGCATTGTCGTTGAGCGACTATGTCGAAGTCCCCGCCGCCGCCGAGCGCAAGCCTGTCAGTCCTGCGACATTCGAGCTGGGCAAATGGCTGGGCACGACGCCGCGCCGGTGGGCCGGGCAGGATGCGGCCGACTATCTCACTGACGTCAGGGAGGCCGATCCGATTTTTGCCCGCGAGAGCCTCGGCCATCCCGGGCTGATCCAGCGCGTCATGAACCGCGTCCTGGTGGACAACACCATCCTGGGTCCCTGGATCCACGTGGGCAGCCGCATGCAGCTGCTGTCCGCCGCGCGCGCCGGCGACGAGATCACGGCGCGGGCCAAGGTCACTGCGAATTACGAGAAGAAGGGCCACCGCTTCGTCGAGTTCGACGCGCTGGTCGTCGCCAACGGCACGACGCCGCTCGCGCATTGCCAGCACACCGCGATCTACCAGCCGCGCGAGCAGGCGGCGGCGTAGCGGACAGTTGGGAAAGCCCACGCCCGTCAATCAAGGACGTCGTCATTCCCAGCGAAGGCGGGGAATCCAGTACGCCGCAGCTTCTCGGTCAATCGCTGCCGTCTCGGAGTACTGGATCGCCCGGTCAAGCCGGGCGATGACAGTAGAGTTTGTGGCGACGACAGTGCCCCTTACGCCGCCTTGGCCTTCGCCTCCTGGATCGCGCGCCACACCCGCTCGGGGGTCAGCGGCATGTCGATGTGCTTGATGCCGTACTCCGACAGCGCGTCGAGCACCGCGTTCACCACCGTCGACAGGCTGCCGGCGCAGCCCGCTTCGCCGCAGCCCTTGCTGCCGAGCGGATTGGTGGTGGCGGGCACCGGGTGGTCGCCGACCGTCATGTTGGGGACGTCCTCCGCGCGGGGCAGGGCGTAGTCCATCAGCGAGCCCGTGATCGGCTGGCCATTGTCGTCGTAGCGAATGTGCTCCATCAGGGCCTGGCCGATGCCCTGGACCACGCCGCCATGGAGCTGGCCCGCGACCAGCATCGGATTGATCACCGTGCCGAAATCGTTGACCGCGCTGTAGCGCACGATCTGCACCACACCGGTGTCCGGGTCGATCTCGACCTCGGCGACGTGGCAGCCGTTCGGGAACGCCGAGGCGACCGGTTCGCTGGTATGGTCGACATCGAGGCTATCAGGCACGCCCTCCGGCACCTTGCCGTCATGCAGACGCTTGGCGAGCTCCATGATGTCGATGCTGCGATCGGTGCCGGCGATCGTAAAGCTGCCGTCGGCAAACTCGATGTCGGCTTCGGATGCTTCCAGCATGTGCGCGGCGGCGCGCTTGCCTTTCTCGATGACGAGTTTTGCGGCCCCCACGATGGCCTGGCCGGTCGCAGTGATCGAGCGTGAGCCGCCGGTGCCGTTGCCGGTGTGGACGATATCGCTGTCACCCTGCACGAGCTTGACGCTCTCGAAGGGGACGCCGAGCTGCTCGCACAGCACCTGCGCGAACGGCGTGGCATGGCCCTGGCCGTAATCGAGCGTGCCGGTGATGAGCTGCACGGTGCCGTCACGATCGAACACGATCTTGCCGAGCTCGGGGCTCGGCGGCGCGGTGACTTCGAGATAGGAGCCGACCGCGATGCCGCGCAGCTTGCCGGCCTTCTTGCTCTCCTTCTTGCGCTTGGCGAAGTTCTCGTGGTCGGAGATTTCGAGCGCCTTGTTGAACACGGCCTGGAAGTCGCCGCTGTCATATGTGACGCCGGACGACGCCGCGAACGGGATCTGGTTCGGCTTGATGAAGTTGCGCTTGCGCAAGGTCAGCCGGTTGATGCCCATCTCGTCGGCGGCGCGGTCGATCAGCCGCTCCATGTAATAGTTCGCCTCGGGCCGGCCGGCGCCGCGATAGGCCCCCATCAGCGTGGTGTTGGTGAGCACCACCTTGATGTCGACCGCCATCAGCGGCGTGCGATAGACGCTGGAGAAGTTCTTGCCGGTATTGAGCGAAAGCGGCCCCGGCGCGACGCCGGTGATGTAGGCGCCGAGATTGCCGTAGCCGGACAGCTTTGCCGCGAGGAACTGCCCCTCGGCATCGAGCGCGAGCTCGGCGTGGATCTTCTGGGCGCGGCCGTGGCTGTCGGAGAGGAAGCTGGTGGAGCGCTCGTCCAGCCACTTCACCGGGCGTCCCAGTGCCTTCGCCGCATACAGAATGCACATGTACTCGGGATAGTTGATGTTCTTCATGCCGAAGGAGCCGCCGACATTGGCGGTGAGAATGCGCACCTTCTCGTTCGGCACCTTCAGGTTCTTGGCGAGGTTGGCGCGGTTGCCGGCAACGCCCTGCGTCGGCACCTGAAGCGTGTAGCGCTCGGTCTTCTTGTCGTAGGAGGCAAGCCCCACGCGCGGCTCCATCGAGACCACGGCAACGCGGGTGTTCTCGATGTCGAGCTTGGTCACATGAGCGGCGCTGGCGAAGGCGGCGTTCACCTTGTCCATGTCGCCATAGTGGTAGTCGAGCGCGACGTTACCAGGAATGTGGTCATAGAGCTGCGGCGCGCCGGGCTTGGCGGCTTGCTCCGGGTCCGTCACCGCCGGCAGCGGCTCGATGTCGAGCTCGACCGCCTCGGCCGCGTCGCGCGCCTGAGCCAGCGTCTCGGCCACCACGAAGGCGACGGGATCGCCGACGAAGCGGACCTTGTCGGTCGCCAGGGGCTGGCGGTTGGTCTGGAGCAGGGGCGAGCCGTCGCGGCTCTTCAGCGGCAGGCCGCAGGTGAAGGGGCCATAGCCGGCGGCATCAAGATCCTTCCCGGACCACGCCCCCAGCACGCCCGGCATGGCCTTGGCGGCATCGAGGCCGATGCTGCGGATGATGCCATGGGCATGGGTCGAGCGGACGACTACGGCATGGGCCTGGTTCGGCAGGTTGAAATCGTCGGTGTAGCGGCCCTTGCCGCGCACCAGCGTGTCATCCTCCTTGCGGCGGACCGGTTGCCCGACGCCATACTTTTGCAGTGCAATAGCGTTCTCGAGCGTCGACGATTTGGTGTGTTCTTGCATGGGAATTGACCTGAAAAGCCGGCATTTGCGCATTTTCGCGGCAGCGGAGCACCGGACTCCCTCAAATAACCCACCACCCCCGTTCACGACAACGCACGATTGGACATGGTCCCATGTGATGCGTTGTTGCGCAGGCCTGCCGCGCTGCTAATGTTTCAGGCGAATAATCAATTCCAGACCGGCCCGACCGGCCGCGGAAAGACAGTTTGTATGAATGACCACACGCGGCTCCGCGACGGCCATGCGCCGCATAGCGAGCTGGAGGGGTCGATGGCGGCGGTGGCATTGGCCACCAATCCGGCCGTCGGCGCGCAGGCGCCGGGAACCGGCGTCTATGCGGCGCTGGACCTCGGCACCAACAATTGCAGGCTGCTGATCGCCTGTCCGACTCAGGACGGCTTTCGTGTGGTCGATTCCTTCTCGCGCATCATCCGGCTCGGGGAGGGCGTCTCGGCGACGGGGTGCATTAGCGACGCCGCGATCGAGCGCGCCATCGCCGCGCTCAGCATCTGCCGCGACAAGATCAATCTGCGGAAGGCGCGTCGGCTGCGGCTGATCGCGACCGAAGCCTGCCGCGCGGCTTCGAACGCGGAAGGTTTCCGCAGCCGCGTTGCGGCCGAGACCGGCATCGAGCTCGAGGTGATCGACCGCGAGACCGAGGCCGCGCTCGCCGTGCTGGGTTGCTCGCCGCTGGTCGACCCCAGGGGGCGGGGCGCGATCCTGTTCGACATCGGCGGCGGCTCCACCGAGCTGGTGCGGATCGAGCGCGACGCCACCAATCCGGAGCCGCGCATAAAAGCCTGGATGTCGATTCCCTATGGTGTGGTCACGCTCGCTGAGCAGTTCGGCGGACGCGACGTCACGCCAGAGATCTATGCCGCCATGGAGCAGGAGGTCGCAAGCCACGTCGCGCCATTCGCCGAGGAGCACGGCCGCGATCTCGCCGACATGCACCTGCTCGGCACGTCGGGCACGGTGACGACGCTGGCCGGCATCCATCTCAACCTCGCGCGCTATGACCGCCGCCGCATCGACAGCATCTGGATGAACGATGCCGACATCACCGCGACCATCAACAAGCTGCTCGGCATGAGCTACGAGGAGCGTGCCGCCAACAGCTGCATCAGCGTCGAGCGCGCCGATCTCGTCCTGGCGGGCTGCGCCATCCTCGACGCTATCCGCCGCGCCTTTCCGCTGCCGCGCCTGCGCGTCGCCGACCGCGGCTTGCGCGAGGGCATGCTGGTCGAGATGATGCGCGAGGACGGCGCGCTCAGGAGCTGGTGAGTATGGCCAAGGACACCACCGGCCGCTTGCACGTTCAGGTCAAGACCGGCGGCAAGCGCAAATTGTCGTCGAAGCTGTGGCTGGAGCGGCAGCTCAACGATCCCTATGTCGCCAAGGCCAAGGCGGCGGGCTATCGCTCGCGCGCCGCGTTCAAGCTCTTGGAGATTGACGACAAGTTCCGGCTCTTGAAGCCCGGCATGGCCGTGGTCGATCTCGGCGCGGCACCCGGCGGGTGGAGCCAGATCGCAGCAAAGCGCGTCGGATCATTGGAAGGCAAGGGCAAGGTCGTCGCCATCGATCTGTTGGAGATGCCGGAGATTCCCGGGGTCGATTTCGCGCAGCTCGACTTCATGGACAACGACGCGCCCGAGAAGCTCACCGCGATGCTGGGCGGCAAGGCCGACGTCGTGATGTCCGACATGGCCGCCAACACCACCGGCCACCGCAAGACCGACCAGCTCCGCATCGTCGGCCTGGTCGAGACGGCGGCGGCCTTTGCCTGCGACGTGCTCAAACCCGGCGGCACGTTCCTGGCGAAAACGTTCCAGAGCGGCGCCGACGCTGAGCTGCTGGCCCAGCTCAAGCGCGACTTCGCCACCGTGCGTCACGTCAAGCCGGCCGCGAGCCGGCAGGATTCGTCCGAACGCTACGTGCTGGCGACGGGATTTCGCGGCGGCGGAGCGGCGTAGCTACGTACTCCGTCATTGCGAGGAGCTCTTGCGACGAAGCAATCCAGAGTGCTTCTGCGGAGAGATTCTGGATTGCTTCGCTTCGCTCGCAATGACGGGAGGAGACTACCCCAGCCGCTGATCCCGCACGTCCTGCGTATCCTCGGACGCCGCCTTGACCGCGGCCTTCTCTGCGCCCTTGCCGGCGCCCTTGCGGCTCGCGATCTCCACCGCCTTGCGCCCCGAAATCTCGTGGCCTGCGTCCGCGGGCATCTGCCAGAAGAACCAGCTCGAGGCCGCCGAGGTCAGCGCCACCACGACGAAGGCGGGCGCGAACACCGTGGCGTTGAGCTCGCTGACGTGGCTGAACCACATCGTCGTCTCGACACAGGCCGCGCCGACGGCGACGCCGGCCGAGATCGCGAGCTGCTGGTTGACGCTGACGAGGGTTGTGGCGCGGCTCATTTGCGCGGTCTCGACGTCGGCATAGGCGACCGTGTTGATCGCGGTGAACTGCAGCGAGCGGAAGAAGCCGCCGACCACCAGGATCACCATGATGATGAGCAGCGGCGTCGTCACCGTGAACAGCGCGCAGACGCCGAGGAAGAACGCGCTGACGATCGCGTTCACCGTCATCAAATTGCGGAAGCCGAAGGTGCGGATGATGCGCGCCGCCAGCGTCTTCATGCCCATCGCCCCGAGCGAGGAGGCAAAGGTGACGAGGCCGGAATGGAACGGCGACAGGCCGAAGCCGATCTGCATCAGGAGCGGCAGCAGGAACGGCAGCGCGCCGATGCCGAGCCGGAACAGGAAGCCGCCGAACACGGCTGCGCGCAGCGTCGGCAGCTTCAGGAGCGAGAAGTCCAGCACCGGCGATCTGGTCCGCCGCGCGTGGATGACGTAGAGCGTCATCGAGATCGCTCCGCCCACGACCAGCGCGGCCACCGTGCTCCATGGCAGCAGGTTGAGCCCGGCAACGGAAAGGCCGAAGGCGATGCCTGCGAGCCCCAGCCCAGAGAGCACCATGCCGTAGAGATCGAATGGCTCGCGTTCCTCGCTCTTGATCGGGTCGATGTACTTCAGCGCCATGAAGATCCCGAGCAGCCCGATCGGGATGTTGATCAGGAAGATCCAGTGCCAGGACGCATAGGTCGTGATGAAGCCGCCGAGCGGCGGGCCGATCACGGGACCGATCAGGGCAGGGACCGTCACCCAAGCCATGGCGTTGACCAGCGCGCTCTTATCGACCGAACGCAGCAGCACGAGGCGCCCGACCGGCGTCATCATGGCGCCGCCCATGCCTTGCAGGATGCGCGCGAACACGAAGTCGGTGACCGAGGTCGAGAGCGCGCAGCCGACCGAGCCGACCATGAACACGCCGACGGCGATCGCGAACACCATCCGCGCGCCAAACCGGTCGGCGGTCCAGCCGCTCGCCGGAATGAACACCGCGAGCGACAGCAGATAGGAGGTGATCGCGAGCTTCAGCGTCAGCGGGCTGGTGCCGATGTCGGCTGCGATCGCCGGCAGCGAGGTGGCGATCACGGTCGAATCCATGTTCTCCATAAAGAGAGCCGTGGCCACGATCAGCGGAATGACGCGTTGCTTGTCGACCATGAGGGCAATGAAATCGGAAGGAGGAGTGGAGTTGCGGCTTATCACCGCCGTCCGCCGCCGACCATTGCGGATCCATGCATGGTACCTAAATCCCGCGTAACAACGGTGTGACCGTCTTTCGTCATTCCGGGGCGCGCCCACTTGGCGCGAACGCGGAATCCATCGGACTGCAGCATCCGCTGCGCGATGGATTCCGGGCTCGCGACTTCGTCGCGCCCCGGAATGACCGGTGGAGGGACGGCGTACCGAGCCCAACCCCGCTGAATCGGCCAAAAAACCCCTGTGCATGGCTGGCCAGCGGCCCGAATCGCTTTGATTCGTCACGCGGCCGTGCTATCGACCCGCGTCAACCCCACCGATGGGCTCCGATTCTCAAGGCGTTGCCGCAAGGGACGCCGAGGGCGGCGCTCATCCATTAGCATTTGCGGCAGGGCCGCAGGAAGGAGTTGGCAGATGGCCACGTTGCAACTTCAGGGCATCCGCGAAGCCTTTACGTTCGACGACGTGCTGTTGAAGCCGGGCCTGTCCGACGTCATGCCGGGCGAGGTCGACATTCGCTCCCGCGTCACCCGCGCCATCCCGCTCAACATCCCGATCATGGCCTCGGCCATGGACACCGTCACCGAGGCCCGCATGGCGATCGCCATGGCGCAGGCCGGCGGCCTTGGCGTCATCCACCGCAATTTCGATCCCGAAGGGCAGGCCGCCCAGGTGCGGCAGGTCAAGCGCTACGAGTCCGGCATGGTGGTGAACCCGCTCACCATCAGCCCCGACGCCACGCTCGACGACGCGCTCAAGCTGATGAGCGACCACGGCATCTCCGGCATTCCGGTCGTCACCGGCGCCGGCAAGAACACGCCCGGCAAGCTGGTCGGCATCCTCACCAACCGCGACGTGCGCTTTGCCACCGACCGCCGGCAAAAAGTCTCCGAGCTGATGACCCGTGAAGGGCTCGTCACGGTCCGTGAGAATGTCAACCAGGATGAGGCGCGGCGGATGCTGCACCAGCACCGCATCGAGAAGCTGCTGGTGGTCGACGATCAATATCGCTGCGTCGGGCTCATCACCGTGAAGGACATGGAGAAAGCGGTTGCCCATCCGCTCGCCTGCAAGGACGGGCAGGGGCGTCTTCGCGTCGCTGCCGCCACCACGGTCGGCGATACCGGATTCGAGCGCACCGAGCGGCTGATCGATGCCGGCGTCGACCTTGTCGTCGTCGACACCGCGCACGGCCATTCCCGTCACGTGCTGCAGGCGGTGAACCGCATCAAGCGCCTGTCCAATTCGGTGCAGGTGGTCGCCGGCAACGTTGCCACCACGGAAGGCGCGCAGGCGCTGATCGATGCGGGCGCGGATTGCATCAAGGTCGGCATCGGCCCGGGCTCGATCTGCACCACGCGCATCGTCGCCGGCGTCGGCGTGCCCCAGCTCACCGCGATCATGGATGCGGTCGAAGCGGCGAAGAAGGCCGACATCCCCGTCATCGCCGACGGTGGCATCAAATATTCCGGCGACCTTGCGAAAGCGCTCGCGGCCGGCGCCGACATTGCCATGGTCGGTTCGCTGCTCGCCGGCACCGACGAGACGCCCGGCGAAGTGTTTTTGTGGCAGGGCCGTTCCTACAAGGCCTATCGCGGCATGGGCTCGGTCGGCGCGATGGCGCGGGGATCGGCCGACCGCTACTTCCAGCAGGACATCAAGGACACGCTCAAGCTCGTGCCTGAGGGCATCGAGGGCCAGGTGCCCTACAAGGGCCCGGTCGGCAACGTCATGCACCAGCTCGCCGGCGGCTTGCGCGCCGCAATGGGCTATGTCGGCGCGCGCGACATGAAGGAGCTGCACGACAAGGCCCAGTTCGTCCGCATCACCGGCGCGGGCCTGCGCGAAAGCCACGTCCACGACGTCACCATCACGCGCGAGAGCCCGAACTATCCGGGCGGGGGTTAGGCGCTTCGGTCGCGCGCGCGTTTTGCGCGCGATAAGATACTGCCGTGCTTGGTTCGACCGGAGCGGCCCGCGACCGGATTTCGGATAAGCTCGTCGTCGCGGTCGCTCAGGTAAGGTTGAGATGCAATCCTACTCGGCGAATGGCGCTGCATCCACCAGATCAACCACCGAAGGCGCGCTGTATCCTTCGACAAAGCGCTCGCCGAAATCTCGGATGAAATTGTCGTAGCTTGTTTCCGGCCTGGTGCTTGCGATATGGCAGAAGCAGCGGCGGAATTGCCGCTTGATCTGCATTCGCGGGAATTCGGCGATGATCCGCGACACTTCGGCGGCGGGAATGACGTCGTATTGCAGCCCGATGACGTCGAAGCAGATGCCAGCTGTGGCGAGTGCAACCTCGCTCTCTTTGTAGAGAGCGATCGACGGGGTCGAGTTCAGCGCGACGCTGTCCCAGATCAGCTGGGCGCGGCGCCGGTCGAAGCCGCGCTCGGCGGCAAAGTGCCGCGCCAGGTCCGCGCCTTCGACCTCGAAGCGGCGAGGTCCGGCGAAGCTTTCATTCAGCGTGATGTCGTGCAGCAGGGTGCCGACCGCGAGCACCTCCTCATCGTGCACCACGTTCTGCAATTGTCCGAGCCTTGCCGCGAACAGCCACGAGCGGACGACGTGGTTGAACAGATACGGCGCGCAGTGCTGCCGCGCATGTTCGATTGCGGCATCGACTATGGGAGCGTCGGGAACGACGACGCCCGCGAGGGTGGGGTGGGCAGGTTTGTCCATGCTGCTGTCTTTCTCGTTGAGGTCTGCAATTCAGGTGAACGAGATCGCTAGCTCCGGATGAATTTCAGCAGCTCGGCGTTGATCTGATCCTGATGGGTGGCGGTCAGGCCGTGGGGGGCTCCCGGGTAGTAGACGTCCTTGGCGCCTTTGATGAGCTTCGCCGATTTGCGCGCGGAGTCCTTGACCGGCACGATCTGGTCGTCTTCGCCGTGCAGGACCAGGGTCGGCACGTCGAACTTCTTCAGGTCCTCGGTGAAATCAGTTTCCGAGAAAGCTTTGACGCTCTCATAGGCACTCTTGGCGCCTGCCTGCATGCTCCACAGCCAGAACTGGTCGAGCGTGCCCGGCGAGACTTTTGCACCCGGCCGGTTTGCGCCGTAGAAGGCAATCGCCAGATCCTTGTAGTATTGCGACCGGTCGCCGGCGACGCCTGCACGAATGGCATCGAACACCTCGACCGGAAGTCCCTCCGGGTTGGCTTCGGTCTTCAGCATGATCGGCGGCACCGCCGCGATCAGCACCGCCTTGGCGACGCGACCGGTACCATGGCGGCCGATATAGCGCGCGACCTCGCCACCGCCGGTGGAATGGCCGATCAGCGTGGCGTCCCGTAAATCAAGCGCTTCGATCACCGCGGCGAGATCGTCGGCATAGCCGTTCATGTCGTTGTGCTCCGAGGCCTGGCTGGAGCGACCATGCCCGCGCCGGTCGTGCGCGACGACGCGAAAGCCGTGCTGGGCAAGGAACAGCATCTGGCCGTCCCAGGCGTCTGCATTCAGCGGCCAGCCGTGCGAGAAGGTCACGACGGGGCCTTGGCCCCAGTCCTTGTAATAGATCTCGGTGCCGTCCCTAGTGGTGATCGTGCTCATCGTTTTGCGTCCTTTGGGGTGAGGAGAGAGTTGTGGAGCCAGTCGGCGAGCCGGGTCCGCCCGAGCTGCGGCTCGTCGCCCGGCGTCAGCGACTGATCGTTCAGGGGCAGGCCGAAATAGTCCGCCCGGATATCGGGGATCACTCGGCGTGTGTCGCCCCTGGCGGCCAGAACCTGCTGTGCAAACTCATCGAGGCCGCGCCTTTCGGGACCAGCGATCTCGACTATGCGGTTGCGAGGCGGACCAAGCGCCAATTCGGTCAGTGTGGCCGCGACGTCGTCGGCAGCGACGGGCTGGAGATGCGCAGGCGACAGCCGGATCACGTCGCCCTCGGCGCCGCCTGCGATGATCGCGTCGATGAATTCGAAGAACTGGGTCGCGCGCAGGATGGTGTATGGAAGGCTTGATGCTTGGATGAGCTCCTCTTGCACAAGCTTTGCGCGGAAATAGCCGCTCGTCTGCAGTCGGTCGGTGCCCACCACCGACAGCGCGAGATGATGCTTCACCTCGGCGGCGGTTTCGGCCGCCAGCAGGTTGCGGCCCGAGGTCCGGAAAAAATCCATCGCGGTCTTGTCATCGAAGGCGGGCGAATTCGAGACGTCGATTACGACTTGTGCACCGTCGACTGCTTCGGCGAGGCCCTCGCGGGTCAATGTGTTGACGCCGGAGGAGGGCGAGGCCGCGACCACCTCGTGGCCTTTGGCCTGAAGCCTGCGCACCACATTGCTTCCGATCAGGCCGCTGCCGCCGATCACCACGATCTTCATTGTGCCCTCGCGTCTCGTTCGCTCCAGATGCGGCAGGATGCGCCGGAATCCGGCCCAAGACCTTGGTATGGACGTGCAGCGCCCTTGGTTTTTGCTTGAAATCTGCTTGCAGTTTCGTCCAAACAGGGCGCAGCAGCCTCGGCTGTCGTGCGCCGAGAGCGGGATGCCGCTCGGGTTTCAATCAGGGTCTTTGTGGTGCGGTTCACCTTCGAAGCCTATGTCCTCGATGAGGACCGGCGGGAGTTGCGGCGGGACTCCGGGGCTGTCAGCCTCACGCCGCAGGCTTTCGATCTGCTGCTGTATCTGGTGCGCAACCGCGACCACGTCGTTAGCAAGAATGATCTGTTCGACACGGTCTGGGGCGGGCGGATCGTCTCGGAATCGACGCTGGCCAGCCACATCAACGCTGTGCGCAAGGCGCTGGAAGACAGTGGAGAGGGGCAGCGGCTGATTCGAACCGTTCCGCGCAAGGGGTTCCGCTTTGTCGGCGAGGTGCACGTAGCGGCCGATCAGCGCATCGCGATCGTGCCGTCGGCGGAGAAGCCGGTTGCCGCGCTCGACCTGCCCGACCGGCCCTCGATCGCTGTGCTGCCGTTTCTGAACCTGAGCGGGGACCCCGCTCAGGACTACTTCGCCGACGGCGTCGTCGAAGACATCATCTTCGGTCTGTCGCGAATCCGCTGGCTGTTCGTGATCGCCCGCAATTCCAGCTTCACGTACAAGGGCCGCGCGGTCGATGTGAAGCAAATCGGCCGCGAACTGGGCGTGCGCTACGTCCTGGAAGGCAGCGTGCGCCGCTCCGCTGGCCGCGTGCGCATCACCGGACAATTGATCGACGCCTCTACCGGCGCTCATCTGTGGGCTGAGCGGTTCGAGAGCGCGATGGACGACATCTTCAAGCTGCAGGACCAGATCACCGCCAGCGTCGTCGGCGCGATTGCGCCGCAGCTCGAGCTCGCCGAAATCGAACGCGCCAAGCGCAAGCCGACCGAAAGCCTCGATGCCTACGACTATTATCTCCGCGGCTTGGCGCAATTCCACACCGCGACCCGCGACGGAATCGATGGGGCATTAGCGCTGTTCTACGGGGCGATCGATCGCGATCCGGACTTTGCTGCGGCTTATGGCATGGCGGCGTGGTGCTTTTACTGGCGCAAGATGAATCGCTGGCTCGCAGACCGCGCCGCCGATGGCGCCGAGGCGGCGCGGTTGTGCCAGCGCGCGGTGACGCTGAACAAGAACGACGCAGTTGCATTGTGCCGTGGCGGCCACGCATGGCCCCATTTCGGCGGCGATCTGGACACCTGCGTCGCCCATGTAGACCGCGCGCTGGTGCTCAATCCGAATTCGTCGACGATCTGGTATCTCGGCGGGTATCAACGAATCTCGATGGGCGAACACGACAGCGCGATCGACTATTTCAGTCGCGCCATGCGGCTCAGCCCGCTCGACCCCGAGATATTTCAGATGCAGACCGGGATCGCGATGGGACATCTGTATTGCCGCCGCTTCGACGACGCGGTGGCGTCACTGCAGCGGGCATCGCGGCAGATGCCGAACGTCCTGCGGGTGGCCGCCTTCATGGCGGCGAGCCACGCGCTAGCCGGGCGGATGGACGAAGCCCGTGAAGCGATGGCCCACGTCCGCAGGCTGGATCCGACTTTACGGGTCAGCGTTTTGGAGGATTGGCTGCTCGTCCGCCGCCCGCAGGATTTCGCGCTCGCCTCGGAGGGCATGCGGATGGCCGGGCTACCCGAATGAAGGACGCTGTCTCGGCACAAAATGCTGGAAACGGCGACAACGGATCTGAACAGGCTTGATCGGCGATAGGCCTTGAATCGACGCTGACGCGCCCTCGGCTCCGAGGGGCCAACCGCTCACCGCTTTTGTGTTGACGCGCCTCGCTGCCTCCGCTTCCGTCCGTATCGAAAGACAAAAGGAGGAAGCCATGGCCCAAGCCAAACGCATCGTTCTCGCCGCGCGTCCCGTCGGCGAACCCAAGCCGTCTGATTTCCGTTTGGAGGAATTCGCCGTTCCGACGCCAGGGCAGGGCGAAGTCCTGCTGCGCACGATCTGGCTGTCGCTCGATCCCTATATGCGCGGGCGCATGAGCGAGGGGCCGTCCTACGCAGCTCCGGTGCCGGTCGGCGGCGTGATGGAGGGCGAGGCGGTCAGCGAGGTCGCGGCGTCCAACAATCCCGATTTCGCGGTCGGCGACATCGTGCGCATCCGCTCGGGCTGGCAGACTCATGCGATCTCGAGCGGCAAGGGCCTGATCAAGGTCGATCCCAAGCTCGGGCCGATCTCGACCTCGATCGGCGTGCTCGGCATGCCCGGCATGACCGCCTATACCGGCCTGCTCGACATCGGCAAGCCGCAACAGGGCGAGACTGTCGTCGTTGCCGGTGCGTCCGGCGCGGTCGGCTCGGCAGTGGGGCAGATCGCCAAGATCAAGGGCGCCCGTGCGGTCGGCATCGCCGGCGGCAAGGACAAGTGCGACTACGTGGTGAAGGAGCTCGGCTTCGATGCCTGCATCGATCACCGCGATCCCGATCTCGCCGCCAAGCTGAAGGACGCCTGCCCTGATGGCATCGACGTCTATTTCGAGAATGTCGGCGGTGCCGTGTTCGAGGCGGTGTTTCCGCTGCTCAACCCGTTTGCGCGCGTGCCGGTGTGCGGCCTGATCGCCCATTACAACGACACCGAGGCCAAGCCGCCGAAATGGGCGGCCAGCCTGATGCGCGCGACGCTGACCAAGCGGCTGACCTTCCGCGGCTTCATCGTCTCCGACTTCGCCGCCCGCCACGGAGACTTCCTGCGCGACATGTCCGGCTGGGTTCGCGACGGCAAGGTCAAGTACAAGGAGTTCGTCACCGAGGGCCTGGAAAGCGCCCCCGGCGCCTTCATAGGCCTGCTGAAGGGGGCCAATTTCGGCAAGCAGCTGGTCCGGATCGGGCCGGACAAGGCCTAGGCATGCTCCGGAAAAGTGCGAAGCGGTTTTCCGGAAAGATCATGCCCAAACAACAACCTAAAGCGCGAGCGCATTCATCGCGCTTTAGGTGACAGGGACTGGGACTCACGTGGCCCCGCGGCCACACGCCGCGTGGGGATAGTTAAGAAAGAGTCACCAAATGGTCACACCTGCCCGCAAAAGCCGCGGGTGTGACCGCCTGTTCATTGACGGCCGGACGAAGGCATTGAATCATCGTGCATATTTTAGGTGCTGCGATGTTAGAGATTGGTATTTTCTGCGTCATCCTCCTGGCCGTCGGCTATTGGGCGACCATGTTCATCATGGGCCGTCGCGACGACGTCATCCATGGCAAGTTCGTTCACGCCGAGGACGAGGGCGAATTCGCCCCGGCCGCAATGCCTGCGCCTCCGCTATTCCCGAAGCGTCCCGTGAAAGCTGCGCAGCGCCCCGCTGCCGAGCCAGCCAGCACCGAGGCCAAGCCGGTGAACAGCGCCGCGCTGCAATCGCTGCTCGCCGCGATCCAGCAGGATCTCAAAAGCGTGGCTTGAGTCTTTCGCGAGGCCGCAACACAAGAGCGGCTGAGGTTCAGCCGCACATGTGCGCCATGGCTGTGACAGCGCGCTACAGCATGATTCGGAAAAGTGGGTAGCGGTTTTCCGAAAAGCTCATGCTCAAACAGTAACCCAAAGCGCGATGACGATTCATCTTAATCGCGTCGCGCTTTAGGCGGCGTGCCGCATGCGTTCGATACTCTGAGTAATATGGTTTCCTGCATCGTCAGCCACCTTCAAAGACATGTCCGCCATCCGGCGGCTGGTATCGAGGGCGCTTCTGATCGAATCGCGCATCAGATCGGTCTGCACAGCCGCCAAATCCTGCGGAGTTCGGCAGCGCCAGAGTTCATTCATACGGTCCATGGTCCTCTCGATCTGCTGTCGAACGAAATCGAAGTACTCGCGTGAGACGCCGTTCATTCCTTTGACGACCGCGGTTGTAGAGTACATGATTGCTTCAGCGTTGCGGACCGATCGTTCTGTTGCCTGCTCCGTTTCATTGCCCGTCACACCGAACGTGCGACCAAGCTGATCAGCAGACCGGCCCAACATTACAGTGGCCATGTCGACGCCGAAGCGCCAACTGTTTTGCAACATCTCGGCATTCTGTTGCAGCAGGTGACTGCTGGCTTGGGCCACCTCCTCGCTGGCCTCAGCGGTAGCTAAGCCGATCCGTCTGGTTTGCTCAGCGGTCCTTTCGGCGGCGCGGCGCATTGTGTCCTCAGGGCTTTGCGTAGACTTTTCCTCCTGGCGTGGATTAGCCATCTGTTGCTCCTTGGTTATTGTTGGTGACGTCGGATCCTCTCCGTCACAGGTGCGATCCTTAGCGGCCAACGTGGGCATTTCTGGACCGTTCCGGGGCACGTGATTTTTAATCAATCCTCCGCGATCGCGCGCAGGAACGAGCGCTTCAACTTCCAATTACTCCATGGATTGGTTCACTTGCTTGGCACCGCGGGTCTCATGTTCATACCCTCGATCATCAAGGGTCAGTAATGACCACCGCTGAAACCGTGTTGCTCATCGCTGCCTTGTTATTGGCGCTTCTCGTCGTCGGTAACATCGGCTTCTCCAAACTGGCCGAGTGGAGGAATCCACCAATCGGCAAGTTCCTCGAATGCGACGGCGTAGTGCTCCACTATGTCGATCGAGGGGATCCGGCCGCTCCTTGCGTCGTGCTGCTCCATGGCAACGGATCCATGATCCAGGACTTCACGATCAGCGGTCTGGTCGATCTTCTTGCCCGCACCAATCGCGTGGTGTGCTTCGATCGCCCAGGCTTTGGCTATAGTCAGCGGCCGCGGCTCCGAATATGGACCGCGGCAGCTCAAGCCGCTCTGCTGGCGAAGGCGCTCAATCAACTTGGAATCCGCAATCCGGTTGTGCTCGGCCATTCTTGGGGCGCCTTGGTCGCTATCGCTCTCGCCGTGCGAAAGGATTATCCGACCCAGGGTCTTGTGCTTGCGTCAGGGTACTATTTCCCGACCGGCCGATTGGACGTGTGGCTGATGTCAGGTCCAGCCATACCGGTCCTGGGCGACCTGGTCAGTTACACTGTCGCGCCGATCGTTTCGTGGGCCGTCCTGCCAGGAGCTCTTCGCAAGATCTTTGCGCCCCGTTCTGTCCCGCAGACGTTCAGGAATGAATTTCCAGCGTCTTTGGTGCTCAGACCCACACAGTTGAGGGCGGCTGCGGAGGAAAGTGCACTCCTCATTCCAACTGCAACACAATTCCAAGCTTATTATCCAGCCATCGGCGAGCGAGTGCAGATATTCCACGGAACAGAGGACCAAGTGATCGAATTCAGACAAGCGCAGGATTTACATCAAGCACTGCCTCGGTCCGATCTTCACCTTGTTCCAAATGCCGGGCATATGGTCACGTACGCAGACCCCGCCGCCATCGTGGAGGTCGTCAACTCAATGACGAACTCCTGAGATCGGCAGCGACGGCCGTCACTGGGCCTTGCCGCGTGCAGGCGCAGCAACCGGCCGCAATTCCATTCTTGATATGCCTGCTGCGACGTTCACACCTGTCTGCGCCTGGACGGACACCGGCTGCAAGGCAATCGTACGATCCGAGCCGCCCACCAGGAGGTTGGCACCAACTCCGGCGCCGACAGTGCCGCCGGCGGTCGCGCCCGCATAAGTTCCGGCCAAGGCTGCCCGGCGAACTGTCGTTGGCGCAAACACGGTCCAAACGAGCTGACCGCCGGACGTGGCTCCTATGTCCAGACCAAGCGTGCTGACGGTGCCTTCGTAAGCCTCGCGCGCCCTGCCTCGTGCCGATGCATAGATGCAGCTCAGCTGCCGTTGTCCCGCAACAATCATGCCGACTCCGGGCGATATGTTGCACGTGAGTGTGCCGACTCTCGAGCGCCCAGCCTCCTGCGCCGTTGCCGGAACCATCGTGAGGACGAGTGCCAAGGCCGCGCAAGCCGTGGCCAAATTGGTCAGCCTCGCTTCATTCAGCGTTGTCCTGGTCATGGGGCCTCCATCGACGTAGTCTGATCGTCCTTCAATGCGCGCGGAGCCAGCGATGTTCCTGTTGGTCGCAAGCCGAAGCTCCAGAACCACTAGACAGGCCTCGCTTACGGGGTCGGGATGTGGAGCACGCGTGTCCGGCTCTGCGCTAGGTGTTGAGTGACAGGCGGACATCAAGCGCGCCTACTGCACGCAGCCGATTTTATCAGTGCCCGTCGCCCATCTGGATGAGCAGCTCCTCGATATCGACATCGACCTGGCCGGCCGCCCTGATGTGGCGGACCTCGAGACTGTCGGGCTGGAAGCGGTATTCGACCAGGCCGACTTCCTTGATCGCGATCCGGTCCTGGCGCTGATCGTTGATGACGAAGCCCGCTGACGGCGCCCAGACGTGGCGGGTGTGGCGGAAGGTGAAGTCGCGGCGCTGGTGCACGTGCCCGCTGGCGATGAGACGCAGGTCGACCTTGCCGAACATCTCGATCAGCCGCGCCCGCGCCGGCTGCGGCACGTAGCGGATCGACGTCTCCGGCGTCTCGGCGTCGTCGGGCAGGTTGAGGAACAGCGGCTTGTGCAGGAACAGTGCGACCGGCCTGCCGTTCACGCGCGAGATTTCCTGAGACAGCCAGTCGAGCTGCTCGGCCTCGAAGGCGAGGCCCGAATTCATCACCAGCGAATTGAGGCCGATGAAGCGCCAGCCCGCGGCGTCAAACGCCCAATGATCTTCGCCGATGATGTCGCAGAACTGCTGGCGGTGCGTCTCGCTGACCGGCGGCTTCGGCGCCGGCCCGATCGCGGTCGGATTGTCCCCGATATCGTGATTGCCGGGGAGATAGCGGCAGGTGACGGGCAGCGCGTCGTGCAGGCTCTTCGCGAATTCGACGTCGTCGCGGCTGGTCGGCCCGTCGAACGAGACATCGCCGGTGTTGACGACGAGATCGGGCCTACCGGCGTCGATATGCTCGCTGATCGCCGCGAAGTTGGCGATCAGGCCGGGAAAGCGCCGGCCAAGATGGGTGTCGGAAATCTGCGTGAGACGAAATTCGGACATGCGATCATCCTACCGGTCGCCGCGCGTCGGCACGATGACGGGGCGGGCATGGATCGCAGCGAACAAAGTTTAAAGCACGCGATAGCGGATGCTGTAGCCGTCCTGCGGGGCGACGGCAGCGGCGAGCGGGGAAGCGATGCGGTCGGCGAGGTGCCAGGGGCCGAACTGGCCGGAGCGATGCGGCTCGGCCGGCAGGCGGAGGCGGAACTCGAAGACGCCCTTGCCTGAGAGGTTCACGACCAGAACGCGATCGGCCGTGCGGTGGTTGAGCACCACTGCGCCGCGCAGCACGGCCCGGCCGTCCGAGAGGTCGCGCACGCCGTCCACCAGCGCCAATGTCTGGTTGCGGTCGGTGTGCAGCTCGATCTGGCTGTCGTTCACCGCCGTCAGCATCTCCCGGGGCATGCGGATCTCGAACTCGATGGCGGGCTTGGAGGGATTGAGGCCGAGATAGGCGAGCGCCGCATGGCGCATGTCGTAGGCGGCAAAGGCGAACAGCGCGAGCGCGGCCAAGGTCGCCAGGCCATGCCTGATGACGTCGCGCCAGGTCCTGTAACTCAGGCGGAAGTAGACCGTCATGGCCAGCGCGACCGCGAGCGCTGCCGCGATCCCCGACAGCGCCGACATCAGGATCCCGAGCTGGCCCGCGGCGGCTTCGCTGAACAAGCTGGACAAGGAATTCATGGCTGGCTCGCCTCGGGGCCCAAGGGGCCGAAATCGCTTCAACAATCTGGGGTTGGTCGGGGAAGCGGGAATGCCGGTTCAAGTCGTTCATTGTCAGCGCCAAAAGTCGCGGCTAATGACGTCGGCGGCATTTCGCCTCCCGGGAAAGTTCCGATGTCCGTTCAAATGGTCCTGCTGCCGGTCTTCGTGCAGGTCGCTCTCACCTTCGCGCTGCTGATCGGCATGGTCCTGGCGCGCCGCAAGACCTTGGTCTCCGGCGAGACCAAGATCCGTGACATTGCGCTCGGCGAGCCGAACTGGCCGAAGGGCGCCACACAAATCGCCAATTGCTACCGCAACCAGTTCGAGCTGCCGGTGCTGTTCTATGTCCTGATTGCGCTGGCATTGCCCTTGCGCCGCGCCGATCTCTTCATCGTGCTGATGTCCTGGGTGTTCGTGGTGACGCGCTTTGCCCATGCCGGCGTGTTCGTTTCCTCCAACGATCTCGGCCGCCGCTCCACGGTCTGGCTCGCCGGCGTGCTGGTGCTGCTCGCGATGTGGATTTACTTCGCGCTGAAGCTTTTGCTGCTGATCTAGGCGCTGCGCACCACTTGAAAGAACGCGAATGACCCCTGCTGCCCGGCTGTCCGCAGCCATCGAACTGATCGACACCATCGAGAGGGACCGCGTGCCCGCGGCGAAGGCGCTGAAGGAGTGGGGCACCGCGCACCGCTTCGCCGGTTCCGGCGACCGCGCGGCCATCGCCGGCCTCGTCTGGGATGTGCTGCGCCGCTACGCCTCGAGCGCCTGGCTGATGGATTCCGATACCGCGCGGGCCCGGCTGATCGGCATGCTCCGCCTCGAGCGCAACATGGACACGGCGACTATGGGCGCCTTGTTCGACGGCAGCCGCTTTGCGCCGGCGCCGCTGACCGAGGCCGAGCAGGCTGCGCTCGCCTCGCGCTCCCTCCAGGACGCACCTGCCGCCGTCGCCGGCGACTACCCGGAATGGCTCGACCCGCACCTTGCCAAGGTGTTCGGCGAGGACCGCGCCGCGGAGGCGGCCGCCATGGCGAGCCGGGCGCCGCTGGACCTGCGCGTCAACACGCTAAAATCCAACCGCGACAAGGCGCTGAAGGCGCTTTCTCATCTTCATGCAAAACCGACGCCCTGGTCCGCAACCGGCCTGCGCATCGAGCTTTCGGCCGATGCGCGCAATCCCGGCATCCAGGCGGAAGAGGATTTCATCAAGGGCGCGATTGAAGTGCAGGATGAGGGATCGCAGCTTGCGGCCCAGTTCACCGCGGCAAAACCCGGCGAGCAGGTGATCGATCTCTGCGCCGGCGCCGGCGGCAAGACGCTGGCGCTGGCCGCCCTGATGCAGGGCAAGGGTCGGCTGATCGCAACCGACCGTGACAAGCGCCAGCTCGCGCCGATCCATGAGCGGCTGTCGCGCGCCGGCGTCCACAACGCCGAAATCCGCACGCCCAAGGGCGAGGCCGATTCGCTTGCCGACATCCGCAGCACCGCCGACCTCGTCGTGATCGACGCGCCCTGCACCGGAACCGGCACCTGGCGCCGCAACCCCGATGCCAAATGGCGCATGCGCCCCGGCGCGCTGGAGATCCGTCTGCGCGACCAGGCCGAGGTGCTGGAGCGCGCGGTTCCGCTGGTCAAGCCGGGCGGCCGCATCGCCTACATCACCTGCTCGGTGCTGGCGGAGGAGAACGGCGAGCAGGTGAGGGCGTTCGTCGGCCGACATGGCGAGTTCTCGGTCGTCCCGCCCGAGCAGACTGCAAGCGTGCTCTGGGACAAGGCGGAAGCCTTTGGCGAGGCTGCGCTGCAGTCAGCCGAGGGCTGGCTGATGACGCCGCGCCGGACCGGGACGGATGGGTTTTTCGTGTCGGTGCTGAAAAAGACCGGCTGATCGACGTTGTCATTCCGGGGCGCGCGTAGCGCGAGCCCGGAATCCATCGTGCGGCGGTCTCCGCGGGTCCATGGATTCCGGGTTCGCCCTGCGGGCGCCCCGAAATGACATCAAAAACAAAAGCCCCGCAGACCGATCCCGGTCGCGGGGCTTTCGAGTTCCAACGTTCTGCCGGTATGTCCGCGGTCAGAACGGTGCGAGGGCGTTAGCCGACGCGGAGATTGTCAGCCGACGACTTGCCGCTGCGGCGGTCGGCGACGATGTCGAACGAGACCTTCTGACCCTCGTTGAGGGAGGAGAGGCCAGCGCGCTCGACGGCGCTGATGTGAACGAACACGTCCTTCTGGCCGTCATCCGGCTGGATGAAACCATAACCCTTTTGGGTGTTGAACCACTTCACGGTGCCCATAGCCATGGGAATTTCCTTGTTAAGTTAGAGAGGTACGCACGCAGACCGGTACGCAGCATTGCGCCCATAGTCCCTGATGAGTCGATGTTTGGAGAATTCATCTGAAGCGTGCGCGCCCGTCAGCAACGAAGCGAAGCGGCCCAGTCGTTCGGCCAAGTATCGATGATCACAATATAGCGAGAATTTGGGGCCACTTCAAGGCACCACCCGCGACCCGAAACGTCGCGCGACTTTGCTATTTTGCGGTGCAAATTAACCGTCGGCGCGCTTCAGTCGACGATGAAGAGCGTCGCCCCCGTCGTCGTCGAGGACCGGTGCGCGGCGTCGCCTAAGTCCGATACCTGGTAGCTCATCCCCGCCGTGAGCTTGAATTTGCGCCCGTCGCGCAACTCAGAGTCGAGCTCGCCCTTCAGCACATAGAGCACGTGGCCGCGATCGCACCAGTGATCGGCGAGATAGCCCGGCGAGTACTCCACCATCCGCACGCGGAGTTCGCCGATGTTGAGCGTGCGCCATGTGGCCTCGCCGCTCTCGCCCGGATGCGTGGTCGGCTCAACCTTGCTCCAGTCGGTGACGGTGAAGGGGGAGGTGGGGAGTTTCATGGGGGCGATCCTGTCTCGGAGCCGGCGCCGCTTTTGTTAGCGCACGCTGTTGCCTCCGTCATTGCGGGCGCGAGTCGTCGCCCCGATGTGGCCGCTTTTTCTTGGAGCGCTCGTTAGCGTTGCGACGACGTTTGCGTTGACCAAATTAGGTAAATATTACTTACCTAAGCGCCTCGTGTCCATGCCCAAAGAAGCATGTGGGCGCTCCACCACCGCGGTTGCGGCCCGCGCGCCGCCAGCGTATTGGCTGGCCATGACAGCAGCACAGAACGACCGCTCCGCGTCGACGCCCTCGGTGGCCTCGGCGCACGACAAGATTCTCATCGTCGACTTCGGCAGCCAGGTGACGCAGCTGATCGCGCGTCGCGTGCGCGAGGACGGCGTCTATTGCGAGATCGTCCCGTTCAACAAGGCGGAAGCCGCCTTCGAGGAGATGAAGCCGAAAGCGGTGATCCTCTCCGGCGGCCCCGAGTCGGTGCATGAAGCCGGCTCACCCCGCGCCCCGCAACTCATCTTCGATTCCGGCGTGCCGGTGATGGGCATCTGCTACGGCCAGATGACCATGGCGGCCCAGTTAGGGGGCGAGGTCGAGGGCGGCCATCACCGCGAATTCGGCCGCGCCGATGTCGAGGTGAAGGCCGAGAGCCAGCTGTTCGCAGACGTCTGGTCGTCAGGCAGCAAGAACCAGGTCTGGATGAGCCATGGCGACCGCATCACCAGGATGCCGCCGGGCTTCTCCGTCGCCGGCACCTCGCCGAATGCGCCCTTCGCAATCATCCAGGACGAGAAGCGCAAATATTACGGCCTGATGTTCCACCCCGAAGTGGTGCACACGCCCGACGGCGCAAAGCTCATCCGCAACTTCGTGCGCAAGATCGCCGGCCTCACCGGCGACTGGACCATGCGCGCCTTCCGCGAGGAGGAGATCGCAAAAATCCGTGCACAGGTCGGCAAGGGCAGGGTGATCTGCGGCCTCTCCGGAGGCGTCGATTCGGCCGTGGCGGCCGTCCTGATCCACGAGGCCATCGGCGACCAGCTGACGTGTGTGTTCGTCGATCACGGCTTGATGCGCCTCAACGAGGCCGAGCAGGTCGTCGACCTCTTCCGCCACCACTACAACATCCCGCTCGTCCACGTGGACGCTTCCAAGCAATTCCTCGGCGAGCTCGAGGGCGTCACCGACCCCGAAGCCAAGCGCAAGACCATCGGCCGCCTCTTCATCGAGGTGTTCGAGGCTGAGGCCAAGAAGATCGGCGGCGCCGATTTCCTGGCGCAAGGCACGCTCTATCCTGATGTGATCGAGAGCGTCTCCTTCACCGGCGGACCTTCCGTCACCATCAAGTCGCACCACAATGTCGGCGGCCTTCCTGAGCGCATGAACATGAAGCTCGTCGAGCCCCTGCGCGAGCTGTTCAAGGACGAGGTGCGCAAGCTCGGCCGTGAGCTCGGCTTGCCCGAAATCTTCGTCGGCCGCCATCCGTTCCCGGGCCCGGGCCTTGCCATCCGCTGCCCCGGCGACATCACCAGGGACAAGCTCGACATCCTGCGCAAAGCCGACGCCGTCTACATCGACCAGATCCGCAAGCACGGCCTCTACGACGAAATCTGGCAGGCGTTCGCCGTGCTGCTTCCCGTGAAGACCGTCGGCGTCATGGGCGACGGCCGCACTTACGATTACGTCGTTGGCCTGCGCGCCGTGACCTCGACCGACGGAATGACCGCGGACTTCTACCAGTTCGACATGAAGTTCTTAGGGGAGACCGCGACGCGGATCATCAACGAGGTGAAGGGCGTGAACCGCGTGGTGTATGATGTGACCAGCAAGCCGCCGGGGACGATCGAGTGGGAGTGATCTGGTTGGTTGGCACGGCCCGGAACCAGAAAGGTGAAACCCTGGAACGCCCGCAGAGATGCGGGCTTCTTCGTTTTCAAGCTGGTGCTTGCGAGCGCCGGCAAGACTCGCGTCGCTGTCCATCTTTGCCAAGATCGATAGGTAGCGGACCATCAGCTTGCGGCGGATCTGGCAACACTTTCTCGAGGTCGAAGGAGGAGCTGCGATGACCATCTCGACAAGCGAAGTGGAACAGTTCTTTGAACGATATGCCCAAGCCTTCAGAGATGGCTTGGACGGTACTCTTGATGAGGAGTTTTTCCGTTCGCTTTTTTCCACCCAATATATCGCTGCAGGACCAAAGGGTGTCATGGCAGGGGACAACGATCACAGTTTTGTCGAGCGGATTTCAAAAGGATACGAGCGCTACCGTCAGATCGGAAACAAGGCGGTCACCGTCTCCGAGATCGAGATGCATTCGATCGATGAAACACATTGCCTTGTCCACGTGGGCTGGAGCAGCGAATTCGAGAAAGATGGCAGGCGTATCGACGTGCCTTTTACCAATGCCTATCTGCTTGAGCAGAATGATGGGCTGCTGAAGGTTTTCGGCTGGATTACGGGTGATGAAGTTCAACTGCTCAAGGACAATGGCCTCTTGTGAGGCTTGCCCAACGGCAGCGCGTCAGCAACTTGCATTGATCAAATAAGCTCTGCGCCGGCTCTTCGAAGCCGGCAGAACGGCCTCTGCGCGTCGAACTCAACCGCAACTCGTCCGTTGCAGGCCGTGCGCGGGGTAGGACATTCCGGCATATTGAGATGGTAATGTGCCGAGGATAGCCTTCAAGGACAGTGCCCGCAGAATGCTTAAAACCCTCGACATCGGATGTTCGAGGCAGTTGGAACAAGCGTAGGTTGAAAGCGTTAGCTGCGGGCCGCACTTGATGTCGGGGGCGGAGCTATGTCCGACTTATTACCCAGCGCGTTGGATCTTGCGCGCTTCCAGTTTGCCTTCACGGTGGTCTGGCACTTCCTGTTTCCGGCCTTCACGATCGGGCTGGCGAGCTATCTTGCGGTGCTCGAAGGGCTGTGGCTGTGGACGGGCCGGGGCGCCTATCTAGATACCTACCGCTATTGGCTTAAGATTTTCGCTGTCGCTTTCGCCATGGGCGTGGTGTCGGGCTTGGTCATGTCATACCAGTTCGGCACGAACTGGTCGGTGTTTGCCGACAAGACATCCCCGGTGCTCGGGCCGCTCCTCGGCTACGAGGTGCTGACGGCATTCTTTCTCGAGGCCGGCTTCCTTGGAGTCATGCTCTTCGGCCTGGGACGCGTTGGCCCGCGCCTGCATTTCGTCGCGACCTGTTTCGTCGCGGGCGGCACCTTGCTCTCGGCCTTCTGGATTCTAGCCGCAAATTCCTGGATGCAGACGCCGGCAGGACACGCGATGGGAGCGGACGGCCAATTCATCCCCGAGAGCTGGCTCGCGATCATCTTCAATCCGTCGTTCCCTTATCGCTTCGCCCACACGGTGACGGCGGCTTACCTGACGACCGCGATGATCGTGGGAGCCGTGGGCGCCTGGCACCTGCTGCGGAACAGGATGAACGAACGCGCTCGCATCATGTTCTCAATGGCGATGTGGATGGCCGCGATCGTGGCCCCGCTACAGCTTCTGATCGGCGATCTGCATGGGGTGAATTCGTATCACCACCAGCCCACCAAGGTCGCCGCCATGGAGGGTCACTTCGAGACCGAGCGCCGCGCGCCTTCCATCCTGTTCGGAATGCCGGACGCCGAAGCCGGGGTGACGCGCGGCCAAATTGCCATTCCTGGCTTTGCGAGCCTCTATCTCACGCATAGCCTTGATGGAGAGGTCAAGGGGCTCAAGGCTTTCCCGAAAGACACCTGGCCGACCAACATTCCGCTCGTCTTCTGGGCGTTCCGCATCATGGTCGGCTTGGGGATTCTGATGATCGTGCTCGGCATGGCCTCGCTCGTTCTGCGTTGGCGAGACGCCCTGTACGACACGCCATGGCTGCATCGCTTTGCCGTGGCCATGGGGCCGTCGGGGCTGATTGCTGTGACAGCTGGATGGACAGTGACGGAAGCGGGACGCCAGCCATTCACGGTTTATGGACTGCTGAGGACCGCCGATAGCGTGGCGCCGATCGCAGCGCCGGCCGTGGCCGCGTCTCTGGCGGCATTCGTTGTCGTGTACTTTGTCGTGTTCGGCGCGGGGATTGCTTATCTGTTTCACCTCTTCCGCCAGACCCCTGAAGCCGGCGAGCACGGACCGCCACAAGGCCAGCCGGTCCGCACGGCCGGCATCACGCCGGCGCCAGCCTTGATAGCAGGGTCAGACACGCACAGAGCAGAGCCGCGACAAGCGGGGATCCGGCCATGAGCATCGACCTCACATTGATTTGGGCGCTGCTGATCGCCACGGCCGTGCTGCTCTACGTTGTGATGGACGGCTTCCACCTCGGCGTCGGCATCCTGTTTCCGGCCGAGGTGGCGAGGCCCGATCGCGATGTCATGGTCAACTCGGTGGCACCGGTCTGGGACGGCAACGAAACCTGGCTCGTCCTCGGTGGCGGCGGATTGTTCGCCGTGTTTCCACTGGCCTACGCGACGATTTTTCCTGCGCTGTACATGCCGCTCATTCTGATGCTGCTGGCGCTGGTGTTCCGCGGAGTAGCCTTCGAAATGCGGTTTCGAGCGCGGACGTCGGCTGGTGAAATATGGTGGGACCGCGCCTTCTCGTGGGGCAGCTTTGCGGCCGCATTGCTCCAGGGCGTTTGCCTTGGTGCCATCGTGCAGGGCATCCGCGTGGAGGGGCGTGCTTACGCCGGCGGGTGGTGGGACTGGCTGACACCTTTCTCGGTTTTGACCGGTGTTGCCCTTGTCGTCGGCTACGGCCTGCTCGGCGCGTGCTGGCTGATATGGAAGACCGACGGCGCGCTTCAGGCACGCTGCCGCAACTACGCACGCGTTCTCGGGTTTGCGACACTCGGCTTCATCGCCCTCATATCACTGATGATGGTCATCCAAAGCCCTGCGTTCCGGGAGCGATGGCTGACGCTGCCGAACATGCTTTACGCAGCGCCTGTGCCAGTTCTCTTGGCCCTGCTGGCATGGCGCTTTCACCGCGCGCTCGCGAAGGGCGAGGATGGGATGCCGTTCCTGTGCGCGCTCGGCTTTTTCCTGCTTTCTTATGCCGGGCTGGGCATTAGCATGTGGCCGATGATCGTGCCGCCCTCGATTACGATCTGGCAGGCAGCCACGCATCCCAGCAGCCAGTTGTTCCTGCTCGTCGGCGCGGCGGTGCTGGTACCGGTGATCCTTGTCTATACCGGCTACGTCTATTGGATCTTCCGCGGCAAGGTGCGGCACGGCGAGGGGTATCACTGATGCTGCGCGCATCGCGGACCTGGAAGCAGCTGCTATGGTTCGTGACGCTGTGGGCTGCAGGTGTCACCACGCTCTTCGTGATCGCATTGCCGATCCGGTGGTTGCTCAAGGCGGGATGAGGAATCCGGAGCGGGCAGGATCGGCAGGCTGCCACTCCTCTCGGCATAGTGCGGCGCTGCGAGCCCCTCGCGTGCCATGCTTGGCCACGTCATCCCGACTGTGCGTAGCTCCCCGGCACAAACGTCGGATGCCCGACCTCTGCTCCCGTGATACGACATCCGCATCGTCTCCAAGGAGCCCGCTTAATGTCCGTCGCGACTGCCGCCAGCCAGCAGCCTGCTGCCGCTGAAACCGACCCCGAAACCCTCGGCTATATGCGCGGCTTCCCGCCATCCCCCGACCGCCTCATTACCTTCCAGGACGGCTCCTTCCGCAGCTTCCCCGAGCTGCGCTGGGCCTGGAGCAACATCCGCCAGCTCGTGCCGACCGTGAACGTCTGGCGCGGGGCAGGGCCGGCGTCGGTGTTGCCGCGGGCGGAGCAGGACATCGGCCGGGTTGCCTCGGTCACGATGGACGGCCGACCCATGACGTTCGAAAAGATGCTGGAGGAGACCTACACTGACGGCATCGCCGTGCTGCACCGGGGCAGGCTGATCTATGAGCGCTATTTCGGCGCGTTGAAGCCGCACAAGCCGCATATCGCGATGTCGGTGACGAAGTCGTTCACCGGCGTGCTCGCGGGGATTCTGGTCGCTGAGGGCAAGGTCGATCCGCAGGCGCCCGTCGTCGACTATGTTCCGGAGCTGAAGCCAAGCGCGTTCGGCGATGCGCGTGTGCACGAGGTCATGGATATGACCACGGGGCTCGCCTACACCGAGGTCTACACCGACAAGAACTCGGACGTGTGGGGCCTCAGGCGCGCCAACGGCATGGCGCCGATCCCTCCGGGCTATGACGGCCCCACCACCATCTTCGATTTCCTCATCGCGCAGAAGAAGCAGGGCGAGCACGGCAAGGCCTTTGCCTACAAGACCGTCAACACCGACGTGCTCGCGTGGATCATCAGGCGCGCCAGCGGCCTGACGCTGTCCGACCTCCTGTCCGAGCGGATCTGGCAGCCGATGGGCGCTGAGGAGGACGCGCATTATCACGTCGACCGCATAGGCACCGAGAGCGGCGGCGGCGGTCTCTCCACGACATTGCGCGATCTCGCTCGCTTTGGCGAGACCATGCGCAACCACGGCCGCTTCAACGGCCGCCAGATCGTGCCGTCGCAGGTGGTCGAAGACATCGCGCGCGGCGGCGATCCCGAAAAATTCAAGCCGGCCGGCTACACCACGCTGCCGGGCGCCTCCTACCGCAATCAATGGTGGGTGACGCACAACGCGCACGGCGCCTACATGGCGCGCGGCGTCTACGGCCAGGGCATCTACATCGATCCCAAGGCCGAAATGGTGATCGCACGCTACGCCTCGCATCCCATGGCAGGCAACGCCGCCAACGATCCCGTGACGCTGCCGGCCTACATGGCGCTAGCCAAAGCGCTAGTGGTCGGTGCGTAGGGTGGATTAGCCTGCGGCTGCGCGAAGCGCAGTCCGCCGGCGTAATCCACCATCTCTCGCCGCGCCGTGTCGGCAATGGCGGATTACGCCTTCGGCTAATCCGCCCTACGAGCTGGCGAAGGCGCTGATGCCCGGCGGGTAGTGCGTCGCAGCTCGTGCCTCACTCATGCGCCTCCTGCCAATGCGGATAAGTGACATAGGCGGTGACGGCGCCTTGCTCGTGCGAGCGGATCGTGACCGTCTCGCCCTTCGGCATATGGACGATCTCGCCGGGCCCCGCGGTCACGGTGCTGCCGTCGCTCGTGACCGACAGCTTCCCTTCGAGGACGATCATGACATCGTCGACCTTCATCGTCTCCTTGAGATTTTGGTTCGGCGCGTAGCGGCCGAAGCCGATCGTGATAGGTCCGCCGTGGCGCTGGTCGACCAAGTTGGCGACGAAGATATCGCCGTCCTGTCCCGGTGAGCGCTCGAGCGAGGCGTCGGCGATGGCGAATTTGCGAACTTTCATGAGGTCATTCCGTCTTGTGGGGCTGGGGGAGGGCACGGATAGACGCCGTGGCCGTTGTTTGGTTCCGCCTCGCGGGCGGTTTGACACAGCGGAACGTCGCGCAATATAAGTATTGACTTATATTAGTCGCGATCGATATTTGTTCGGCGGATGAACCACAGGGAGAACCGAAAATGCAGATCGACGTCGCCAGGGTCTTGGGGCTTGTGACGCGCTCGGTGAGGAGCTTGGAGAGAGACGGCAAGCCGGCTAGCGCGGTGACGCTAACGCGGCTCTACGACACCAGCGTCGACGATCTCTGGGACGCCGTGACCAGCAGGGAGCGGATCCCGCGCTGGTTTGCGCCGGTCGAGGGCGACCTCCGGCTCGGCGGACGCTACCAGGTCAAGGGCAATGCCGGCGGCACCATCACGTCCTGCACGCCGCCCACCCATTTCGCCGCGACCTGGGAATTCGGCGGCGCCACGAGCTGGATCGACGTCAGCCTGAAAGCCGAGCGGAGCCAGGCGCGCCTGACGCTTGAGCACACCGCGATCATCGAGGATCATTGGAATCAGTTCGGTCCGGGTGCGGTCGGTATCGGTTGGGACCTCGCGCTTGCGGGACTTGAGCGATATCTTGCGACCGGGGCATCGGTCGATCATGAAACGGCGGAGGCGTGGATGGTCTCGCCCGAGGGCAAGGACTTCATGACGACGAGCGGCGAATATTGGCGTGCGGCGCATGTCGCAAGCGGGGTCGATCCTGACGAGGCGAAGCAGCGCTCGGACCGCACCATCGCATTCTATCGCGGCGAGATGCCGCCCGACATCGTTCATCCCGGCACCGGAAGCTGATGCACGCCTTCGAGGTCCTCGCCGATCCCGTGCGCCGCCGCATCCTCGAGCTGCTCGGCCTCAAGGAGATGGCGTCCGGCGAGGTCGTCGAAGTCATCGGGGCCGAGTTCGGCATCACCCAGGCGGCCGTCTCGCAGCACCTCAAGGTGCTGCGCGAGAGCGGCTTTGCGAGCGTCCGGGCGGAGGCGCAAAGGCGCCTCTATTCGGTCGACGCCGCCGGGCTGCAAGCGGTCGATGCCTGGGTCGGCCAGTTCAGGATTTTCTGGGAGCCGAAGCTGGACGCGCTCGCCACCGAGATCGCGCGCGGCAAGCGCGAGCGTCGCAAGGCGCCGATCATCAAGCGGACAGGGAAGAGGGCGTAATCGGGCTCCGTAGCCTGGATGGAGCGCAGCGTAATCCGGGGTGTCCCACACAGGCAGTAGCGTAGGGTGGATTAGCAGGCCGCCGCGAAGCGCAGCGGGCGGCGTAATCCACCATCTCTCTCATTTTGTCGTACTCAGGTGGATTACGCTGCGCTAATCCACCCTACGAATTCCGCGACATCTTCTCGAACTTCTTCACCAGCCGCTCCCGCTTCAGCCGCGACAGCCGCTGAATCCAGAACATGCCGTCGAGCTGGTCGATCTCGTGCTGATGGCAGACAGCTCGCAGGGCTTCGGACTCCTCGGTGTGCATGTTGCCGTCGAGATCCCGATAGCTGATCCGCACCCGCGCGTGTCGCTGCACCTCGTCGTTGATCCCCGGCATCGAGACGCTGCCTTCGCGGTGCATGATCATCTCCGGCGAGACCCATGTGATCTCCGGATTGACGTAGGTCTGCGGGCCGTCCTTCGCGTCGAGCTCCAGCACCACGACGCGCAAGGGCACGCCGATATGCGGCGCGGTGATGCCGATGCCGGGCGCGGCGCGCATTGTGTCGAGCAGATCCTGCGCGAGCTCGCGCAAGGAATCGTCGAACGCGGTGACGGCGCGGGCCGGCAGCGCAAGCCGGCGGTCGGGATAGCGCACGATCGGGCGGATGGTCATGCAGGGCTCCTACCACTCACTCACGGATCATTGAAGCATCCTCGCTTGACCGCCTACCTACTGGAAGGTAGCTAAGCGCCATGAGCACCGCTTCCTCGACCGCCGACGACATTCTTGGCTGCGCCCGTACGCTGATCATCGCGGGCGGCTACAACGGCTTCAGTTACGCCGACATCGCCGATGTCGTCGGCATCCGCAAGCCGAGCATCCACCACCACTTTGCCAGCAAGATCGATCTGGTCCGCACCCTGGTGTCGCGCTATCGCGAGGAGGCCCAGGCAGGGCTGTCGGCGCTCGAGCGCAATGTCGCCGACCCCGCCGAGCAGCTCAAAAGCTACATCGCCTATTGGGAGGCGTGCATCAAGGATGCGACGGCTCCCTTCTGCGTCTGCGCGCTCCTTGCCAGTGAGCTTCCGATTCTGCCCGAGGAAGTGGCGCTCGAAGTCCGCGCGCATTTCCGCTCCGTGTCGTCGTGGCTGGCTTCGGTGATGGAGCGCGGCAAGCGGCAAGGCCGGCTCCATCTCTCCGGCACCGCGCGGGCCGAGGCGGAGGGATTCATGGCAACCGTTCACGGCGCGATGCTGTCGGCGCGGGCCTATGGCGATCCAAAAATCTTCGGGACAATCACCCGGCCGCTGCTGGAGCGGCTTTCCACCAGGCACTGACGAGATCGGCACAGGCCGGGCAGGGCGGTGCTCGGCGTCGTATGTAAACTACCAACTAGTAGGTAAGGAGCAGAAAATGAGAACCAGCGAGATGGCTTTGGGCGCCGACCAGGCGCAATGGCTGAAGCAGTACTACTTCATGCGTGCCGCGTTTTCCGTCGCTTGGGTCATTGCGGCCCTCGCGATCGCGCCGTCATCGGCAGTGATCGCAGCGACGTTGCTCGTTGCCTATCCGGCCTGGGACGCTGCCGCCAATTATCTCGACGCGCTCTGGAGCGGTGGCTTGAACCAGAACCGCACGCAGGGCCTGAACGTGCTGGTCAGCCTCGCCACCACCATTGCGGTCATCCTGGCCTTGCAGGTCAGCATGAACTGGGTGCTCGGAATCTTCGGAGCCTGGGCGATCCTGTCCGGACTGCTCCAGGTCGGCACGGCCGTGCGGCGCTGGAAGCGTCTCGGCGCGCAATGGGCCATGGTGCTCAGCGGTGGCCAGTCGGCCCTGGCGGGCGGCTTCTTCATCTTCCAGGCCGCGACGCCTGCGGTGCCGTCGATTGCGAATGTCGCGGGCTATGCCGCGGTCGGCGCGATCTACTTCCTGGTCTCGGCGGTCTGGCTCACGGTCGGCGACTGGCGCCGTAGTGCGGCCCTGTGAGCCGCAATGTCACTTACAGATAGGGCGTGCCGTCCTTGTGCAGGAAGCGGCCGTCCGCTGCCGGGCTCATCATGTCGATGTCGGAGCAGGTGATGAGGTCGGCTGGCGAGCGTGAGCCGATCTCGAGATAAACCGCCGTCACGCTCGACCTGTTGATCATGTGATGGCCGTTGCCGCTGGCCTTGGGGAAGGCGGCGCAATCGCCGGCGTGCAGCACGGTTTCGCCGCCATCCTCGATCAGCGTCACTTCGCCTTCGAGAATGTAGACGAACTCGTCCTCGTGCGAATGCCAGTGCCGCTGGCTCGACCAGGTGCCCGGCGGCAGGCGCATCAGGTTGACGCCGAAATCCGACAAGCCTCCGGCATCGCCGAGCCGCTTGCGAATGCGCTCGGCGCAAGGCGCATTGAAAGGCGCCGGATAGCCGGAGCCCTTGCGGGCCGGCACGGTGGCGACGTCGATCTTTGGCATGTGGGACTCCCTGCAATCCACCAACAGACCGGCGGCGCGAAGCATCATCACGATGAACATCGCGGACCAGATCAATATGTGTGGGATGCTGTCATTCTGCGGCTGTTTTGCCCGACGTGTCAAACCGATCTGTGATGATGTCGCGCGAGGACAGGGAGCCGCTGAGCTGTCGTTCCTGGTAGGTAAGTCATTGATCCCGCTGGCGCCGGCTACTGTGCATGGGGTTGTTTTGCGAGTTTTGCTGGCCGCTCACGAAAGCGTGCGGCAAAAATGACGTCGGCCTGTCGGCGGGCGCAGTTCCCATTCGTCTTTCACGCGAGACAGACCTGACGGGAGACTGAAATGACTTCGTCCAACTATCGCTGGGTGATCGTCGCCGCCGGCGGCGTGCTTGGCTGCGTCGCGATCGGCGGCATGTTTTCGCTGCCGGTGTTCCTGCAGCCGATCACCAAGGACACCGGCTGGTCGGTGACCGGCATCTCCAGCGCGATGACGATCGGCTTTCTGGCCATGGCCTTCACCAGCATGGCTTGGGGCACGCTGTCCGACCGGTTCGGGCCGCTGCCGGTGGTGGTGACGGGATCGGTCGTGCAGACGCTCAGCCTGTTTGCGGCGAGCCACGCCACCTCGCTTCTCGTGTTCCAGATCGTGTTCGGCCTGCTGGTCGGCGCCGCTTGCGCTGCGATCTTCGCGCCGATGATGGCGACCGTCACGGGCTGGTTCGACACCAATCGCGGCCTCGCCGTGTCGCTGGTCTCCGCCGGCATGGGCATGGCGCCGATGACGATGTCGCCGCTGGCGGCCTGGCTCGTCTCCGGCCACGACTGGCGCACCTCGATGCAGATCATCGCGCTCGTGGTCGGCGCCATCATGATCCCGGTCTCGTTCCTGGTGCGCCGTCCGCCGGCGCTCGCGCAAGGTCCGGCCGCGCCCGCCGGCGAAACCGCCGGACAAAACGAGATGTCGATGGGCGAGGCGTTGCGCTCGCCGCAATTCCTGATCCTGCTCGCCACCAACTTCTTCTGCTGCGCGACGCATTCCGGCCCGATCATCCACACCGTCAGCTATGCCGTGAGTTGCGGCATCCCGCTGGTCGCAGCGGTGACGATCTACAGCATCGAGGGATTTGCCGGCCTCGGCGGGCGCATCGCCTTCGGGCTGATGGGCGACCGCTTCGGCGCCAAGCGCGTGCTGGTCTCGGGCCTGCTGCTGCAGGCCTTCGGCGCGCTCGCCTATGTCTTCGCGCAACAGCTGACGACGTTCTATGCGGTCGGCGCGATCTTCGGCTTCATCTATGCCGGCACCATGCCGCTCTATGCCGTTCTGATCCGCGAGAACTTCCCGCTCAAGATGATGGGCACGGTGATCGGCGGCACGGCGATGGCAGGCAGCCTCGGCATGGCGACCGGCCCGCTCGCCGGCGGCCTGATCTACGATGCCTTCTCCAGCTATGCCTGGCTCTACATCGCCTCCTGGGCGATGGGCTTAGGGGCCTTCCTGATGGCCATGACGTTCCGCCCCTTCGCAAAGCCGCAAGGCGAGGTGGCGCCCGCGGCGGCGTGAATTCGAGATCGAGGCGTGGCGTCAGAGCTGCGCCTCGATCGCGGCCTTGTCGATCACCGACCAGACCTGCCGGATCTTGCCGTCGAGAAATTCGTAGAAGACGTTTTCGCAGAAGGACACGCGCCGCCCGTTGACCGCAAGACCAACGAATGTCCCGACCGGTGTGCAGTCAAACTTCAATCGGGCGGCGATGCGGGGAGGATCGGAGATCAGCATCTCGATATGGAACTGCAGATCGGGGATCTCCCGAACATCCCGTTCCAGCATCGCGCGATAGCCCGCAAGCCCAAGGGGCCGCGCGTTGTGGGTGGCCTCCTCATGCACGAATTGTCCGAGTGCCGGCCAATCCCGCCGATTCAGGCAAGCGATGTAGGCGCGGTAGATGTCGGCGAGGTCGTCTCTCATCATTATCGAAGCTCCCACGGCCTCGACCAACGCGCGAGGACCGCGAACCGGTCCAGCGTCAGAGGCGCTTTTCGAAGAAGAGGTCCGGATAGGGATCGTCGTTGAACCGCGGGATCTCGCGCCAGCCCGTGCTGCGATAGAGCTGACCGGCTTCGGGCAGTGCGCTGTTGGTGTCGAGCCGCAGCAGTGCGATGCCGAGCTCGCGCGCGGCGCTCTCGGCCGCATCCATCAGGCGGCGGCCGAGCCGCAGCCCGCGCGCGGCGGGCGCGACCCACAGCCGCTTGATCTCGGCGTAGCCGTGATCGGTGCCCTTCAAGCCGACGCAGCCGATCGGCAGCGTGTCCGACATCGCAACGAGGAATGTGCCGCGCGGCCGGCGCATGTCCTTGGCGTCGGGGTCGCGTGACAGCGAGACGTCAAAGCCCTGGCTGAAGCGGCGGCCGAGCTCGGCATAGTACTCGCCGAGGCAGTAGCGCGCTTGCTCGCAGCGCGGATCCGTCTCCTCCAGCGCGACGCGCTCGCGCGTCAGCGCGGAGGCGATCAGGTCCATCGCCGCCAGCAACGCCTCGCGTTGCGAATGTTGCGCGAGGAGGCCTTCGGCCTGCGCGTTGGACAGCGCCTCGTAGGCTGCGAACTCGCGCCGGCCCGCCCGTGTGAGCGTTGCCATGCGCCGCCGCGCATCGTCCTCGCGTGCGGCGGTCTCGATCAGCCCTTCGTCCTCGAGGCTGCGGAGCAGCCGGCTCATCAGCCCGGAATCGAGACCGAGATAGTCGCGGATCTCCGCCACGTCCGATCGCCCGTGCCCGATCGCATTGAGCACGCGCGCGGCACCCAGCGGCCGGCCGCGCCCGAGAAACGACGTATCGAGTGCTCCGACCGCAGAGGTGACGGCGCGGTTGAAGCGGCGAACGCGGGAGACGGGATTGAGCATGATATCTGACTTTAGTCAGATATCGCGGCTTGTCAATCGTGCGAGAGCTGATCGAGTTGCAGTTGCGCGCCTCTTTGTGAGTTGTTCCCGTGTCGGGAGCCGTTACCATGCGGCCGCTCGGGGAGTCTGAATTCACAACGAGCGGAGGCGGCATTGGGCGGGATGGAACGCAAAGCGAAGGGATCGGACCTGTTTGTCGCGGCGTTGGAGAATGAGGGTGTTGACCGCATCTTCGGCATCCCCGGCGAAGAGAATCTCGATCTGGTCGAATCGCTGCGTGCTTCGAGGATCGAGCTGATCCTGACCCGCCACGAGCAGGCCGCGGCCTTCATGGCCGCAACGCACGGGCGGCTGACCGGCAAGCCCGGCGTTTGTCTGTCGACGCTCGGCCCGGGTGCTCTCAATCTGTCGACGGGCGCCGCCTATGCGCATCTCGGTGCCATGCCGATGATCCTGATCACCGGCCAGAAGCCGATCATGAGCAGCCGGCAGGCCCGCTTCCAGATCGTGGACGTCGTGGCGACCATGAAGCCGCTGACCAAGCTGTCGCGGCAGATCGTCAGCGCCTCCAGCATCCCGACCGTGGTGCGCGACGCCTTTCGCGTCGCGATGGAGGAGCGGCCCGGGCCGGTGCATCTCGAACTGCCCGAGGACGTTGCCGGGGACGAGGTGCCTGCGGTCCCCGTGATCCCGGTCCATCCGATAGAAATCCCGGTCGCCCATCGCGCCGCGCTCGACCGCGCCGCCGAGATGATCATGGCCGCCAAGCGCCCGCTGGTGATGATGGGCGCGGCGACCAGCCGGCCGCGGTCGACACACGGCATCGCAAGCTTCGTGCGGCGGACAGGCATGCCGTTCTTCACGACGCAGATGGGCAAGGGGACCGTGCCCGGCGGCACCAATCTCTACATGGGCACTGCCGCCTTGTCCGAGCGCGACTATGTGCATGATGCCATTGACGCTGCCGACCTGATCGTTGCGATCGGTCACGACCCGATCGAGAAACCGCCCTTCATCATGGGGCCGTCAGGGCCAAAGGTCATTCACGTCAGCTACACGCCGGCGAGCGTCGAGCAGGTCTATTTCCCCGATGCCGAGGTCGTAGGGGACGTCGGCCCGAGCCTGGAGCTGCTGGCGGATCGACTCGAAGGCAAGCTGCCGCAGGCCGCGGCGCTGCTGCCGCTGCGCGAAGAGATACTGAAGCACATCGCCGACCGCGCCATCGAAGCGCGCTGGCCGCCGACGCCGCAGCGCATCGTGCACGACATCCGCCAGGTGATTCCGGAGAACGGCATCGTCGCCCTCGACAACGGCATGTACAAGATCTGGTTTGCGCGCAACTATCGCACCCGCGTCGCCAACACGCTGCTGCTCGACAATGCGCTGGCGACCATGGGCGCCGGCCTGCCGTCGGCGATGATGGCCGCGATGCTCTATCCCGACCGCCGCGTGCTTGCGGTTGCCGGCGACGGCGGCTTCATGATGAACAGCCAGGAGATAGAGACGGCGGTCCGCCTCAAGCTCAACCTGGTCGTGCTGGTGCTGGAGGACAAGGCCTACGGCATGATCCGCTGGAAGCAGGCCGTCGACCGCTTTGCCGATTACGGCATGACGTTTGGCAATCCGGATTTTGCACTATACGCCAAGGCTTATGGCGCCAAGGGTCATCGCATCGAAAGCATCGACAGCTTCGGCACGACGCTCGATGCCGCCTTCAGGGAGGGCGGCGTGCATCTGGTCGTGGTCCCGATCGATTATTCGGAGAACGTGCGGGTGCTGGTCGACGAGTTGCGGGCGCACGAGAAGGCGAAGGCGTGAATTTTGTGCGACGCTCTCACCGTTCGTCATTGCGAGGAGCCCTTGCGACGAAGCAATCCAGACTGTCACCGCGGAAAGATTCTGGATTGCTTCGCTGCGCTCGCAATGACGGAGCCTGTGGCGCACGTCTCGGTTCAACATGACAACCACACTTGTGTTGGGCGTGCCGATCGTCGAAACTCTCCACTACCCAACCAGCCACAGGAATAAAGCATGCCTCGCGTTCGTTGTGTCACCGAGATGGGCATGGGCGTCGACGTCCACGGCAGGGACGCCACCAAGGCGGCCAAGCGCGCGGTCTCCGATGCCATCAGGCATTCCAGCCTCGGCTTCTTTCGGATGATCGGCAAGACCGCGAACGACATGTTCGTGGACGTCACGATCGGCGTGCCGAACCCAGAAACCGTCGACAAGGAAGCCGTCGCCAAGGAGCTGCCTTACGGCACCGTGACCGTCACCGCGGTCAAGGGCGGGCTGGAGATCCCCTCGGCCACGGAAGTGGCCAACGATCCCATCCTGATCGCCAATGCCGCCGTCATCGTCAGCTTCGACAAGGATTAGGCCGATGTCCGCGAGCGATGAGGCGCTGCTGGATCGCCCGATCTGGAGCGCGTTGACGACGAGCCAGAAGCATCTGGCCGAGGGCGGCCCGCGGGCTCTGCGCTATCCCGTGGACATGACGCCGTTTGCCGATATGGCGGACATGTCCGCGGCAAGTTTTGCGGCGCTCGGCGATCTCATGTCGGGCTCGCAAGTCGCGGTGCTGTTCACGCCCGAGCCCGTCGAAATTCCCGCCGGCTTCAAGGTGCTGCTCGCGGAGCCCGGCGAGCAGTTGATCGGCTCGCCCGCCGACACTTCGCTGCGCGATGCCGAGATCGTCCGCCTCGGCGCGACTGACGTTCCCGCCATGATGGCGCTGACCGAGCTGACCAAGCCCGGGCCGTTTGCGGCGCGGACGCACGAGCTCGGCACATTCCTCGGCATCCGTGCACGCGGCGAGCTGGTCGCCATGGCCGGCGAGCGGATGAAGCCGGGCAATTTCACCGAGATGACGGCGGTCTGCGTGCATCCCGATCATCGCGGTCGCGGTTACGCACAGGCGTTGCTCGCCGCCATCGCGCGCCAGATCGAGGCGCGCGGCGAAATTCCGTTCCTGCACGTGTTCGCGAGCAATACGTCTGCCATCGCGCTGTACCAGCGGCAGGGCATGCGGATTCGGCGCCGGCTGCAGGTCACCGTGCTGATGAAGCAGGGATGAGCTGCACCGTGGGCTTCATATCCTGAGAAATCGCGCTATATCGATTCCAACCACAAATCGGGGGGCGAGCACATGGACGCCAGAACGACTGATTTTTCCGCCGTACGGACGGCGATGCAGCGCTACGTCGATCAGGAGATCATTCCCGGCGTATCCTGGGCCGTGCTGCGCGGCCGCGAGGTGGTCGATCAGCAATGCGTGGGCTTTGCCGACCGAGAGGCCAACACTGCGCTGCGGCCCGATCATATCTTCCGGGCGTTCTCCAACACCAAGATCTTCGTCACCTGCGCGATCATGCTGCTGGTCGAGCAAGGCCGCATCGGGCTCGATGACGCAGTCGAAAAATTCCTGCCGCAGCTCGGCAATCGCAAGGTGCTGAAGCAGGGCGCTTCGAGCCTTGCCGATGTCGAGCCGGCGAAGAGTCCGATCACGATCCGCCAGCTCCTGACCCACACCTCCGGTCTCAGCTACGGTATCTTCGATCCCGGCACGGTGCTGTTCAAGGGTTACAACGAGGCGCGCGTGCTCAATCCGCTGACGCCGCTCAGCGACATGATCGACAGGCTCGCCGACCTGCCGCTGTCCTATCACCCTGGCACGGCCTGGGAATATTCCGTGGCGACCGACGTGCTCGGCCGTGTGGTCGAGGTCGTCTCGGGCCAGCCGCTCGACGCCTTCCTGAAGGCGCGCATCTTCGATTCCCTCGGCATGACCGACACCGGCTTTTATATCCCCGAGGCCCAGCAGGGCAGGCTGGTCGCGCTCTACAACGGCGCCGACGTGCTCGACCCCATGAAGCCCGGCCTCACGCGGGCCGACCATCTGCCTTACCCGCAAGCCTATCGGCGGCCGCTGCCGCGGCTCTCGGGCGGCGGCGGTCTGGTCTCGACCTTGCCAGACATGCTCGCGCTGGTGTGTGCGCTGCTGCCCGGGTCCGATGCGTTGCTGAAGCCGGAAACGCTGCGGCAGATGATGACGAACCAGCTGCCCGCAGGCCAGACCATCCGCTTTGCCAATCTCGGCCCGATTCCCGGCAAGGGCTTTGGCCTCGGCGGCGCCGTCACCTTCGCGCCGACACCGTTCGATCCCCCGAACTCGACCGGTGAATTCCAATGGGGCGGCCTGGCCGGGACCCATTGGTGGATCTGTCCGGAAGCCAATACGGCGGGCGTGCTGATGGCCCAGCGCTATATGGGCTTCTGGAATCCGTTCTTCTTCGAGTTCAAGCGCCTGGCCTATCAGGCGGTCGGAGCCTGATCGCAAAAAAATCTTCCGTCAGCGCGAATCCTTCTTGGCCGTCGCGTCCTCTTGTTGGTCGAGGCAATCGGTCTCGGCCCATATCGGAGGATGTGATGGGATTCTATAGGAAGAACATCGGCGGACTGCATCAGGTGGTGCGGGTCGTCCTGGGGATTGCGGTGGCGGCTGCGGCGTTCGTTTATCTTGCCGGCGCGACAGCATGGCTGGTCGCGCTCGGTGGCGCCGGCTTCGCGCTGACCGGTCTCGTCGGTTATTGTCCGATGTGCGCGATAGCGGGCATCGGCAAGGGAGGGGTGTCGTGAGCGCGGCGGCGATCTCGCCAAACCTGTTCGAGGCCGCGCGGCTCGGCGATGCCGAGGCGATTGCGCGTCTGCTCGAGACGACGCAGCCGGACATCCGTCGCTATGCGCGGGCGACCTGCCGCAGCTCGGCGGACGCCGAGGATGCGACGCAGGAGGCGCTGTGGATCCTGTTCCGCCACGTCGGCACGATCCGTTCGCTGCTGGCGTTGTCGGCCTGGCTGTTCAGCGTGGTCCGGCGCGAATGCCTGCGGCTCGCGCGCCGGGCCGGCGTTGTGCCGGCGGTCGATGGCGCCGAGGCGGAGGCCGCACTGCTGTTGCGCCCTGAGGCCGATCTGCGGCTCGACGTCGCCGCGGCGTTCGAGGCGCTGCCGCCGCACTATCGCGATGTCGCGCTGATGCGCGACGTCAAGGAGATGACGATCGAAGAGATTGCCGCCGCGCTCGGCGCGAGCAGGCAGACCGTGAAGGCGCGGCTGCATCGCGCCCGCGCGTTAATGCGCGAATATCTGACGAGATGAGAGGCGACCGGATTCAAAGAAAGAAAATGGAGTGACGTGGGCGGGAGACGTCGCCTCCCGCCCACGGTTTCGCTTTAGTCCTTCCACGGATCGAACTCGCCTTCGCCGGCCATGGCGACGGCGAATGGCCGCAGCGTGTGCAGCACGCGCACGGTGCCGGCGTGCTGGGCCAGCACGTCCGGCAGGCGGCGATAGGCCATCGGGCTCTCGTCGAGGTCGGCACCGATCAAGGTGACGCCGCGCTCGTTCAGCCAGCGGTCCATCTCCTCGCGCGAGAAGCGCCGCTTCGCCTCACGCCGTCCGAACAGGCGGCCGGCGCCGTGCACGGTCGAGTAGAGCGAGGCCTTGGCCTCCGGGCTGTCGACGCCTTCGAGGATGACGGCGTCGTCACCCATCGAGCCGCCGACGAACCCCTTCTGGCCGGGAAACGCCGGCGTCGCGCCCTTGCGCACCACCCACAAATCCTTGCCGTCGTGGGTCTCACGCCAGGCATAATTGTGGTGGTTGTGCACGCTCTCGGTCACGCTGCCGCCGATGATCTGGCGGACGCGCTCGACGACCCATTCGCGGCCCGCATAGGCATAGCGCCCGGCGAGCTGCATCGCCGCGATGTAGCGGCGGCCGAGCTCGCTGTCCTCGTCGACGACGGCGGGCGGGACGTTCATGCCGTCCTTGCCGCCGGCGGCCTTGAGGTAGCGCGTCGCGGAGGTGTGCCCGAGACCGCGGCTGCCGAAGTGGACGCCGATCCAGACGAAGCCTTCCTCGTCGCGCATGAGGTCGACATAGTGGTTGCCCGATCCGACCGTGCCGAGCTGCTTCACCGCCTTCTGACGGTAGTCCTCCATGTCGCTTTCGCGCCAGGCCTCGCCGTCGTCGAACAGGTCGTGCTCGGCCCGTTCCGCGTTGGCACGTCCGACGCCGAACGAGATCACCTTGGCGACGTCGCGGATGATCGTGGGAGCGATCCCCGCGATGTCGTCGAAGCGCGTGTCGAGCCGAGCCGCCATGTTGCCGCAGCCAATGTCGAAGCCGACGCCGGAGATGCTGATCTGCTTCTCATAGGCGATCACCCCGCCGACCGGCTGCGCATAGCCGAGATGGCCGTCGGCGCAGATCACGCCGGAGACGACATTGCCGATGGCCATGCAATTGCGCATCTGCGCGATCGTCGCCTCCTCATGCGGGCCGAACACCTTCAGCGGCGCATTCTGGAAGCGGGCGTCCTGCGTCCGGAACGCGGCGATCGAGCTCGCGGTCGCATTGGCCTCGCGGGCAAGATGCTCCTTGCGCGCTGCGTCCTTGTACAGGCACCAGGCCGGCTGGCCGCGGCCTTCGCCGACGCGCGAGTCGGGATCGACACCGGCGGCGAGGCAGAGCTCGCGGGCGCGTTCCATGTAGGGATCGGGTCGTCGCATGGTCGTAGATCCTTGTCATTCCGCGCGCACCATAACGGGGGCGGGCGGATCATTTCAGAGATTTCGTTGGCCCGGGCGCATCTCGCGTCCGGGGCCATTGTTGTTGCGCATCAGGTCAACGCCGTCTCGGACGCCGCGATCCACGCGACCACGGCCTCGGAGAAGCCGTTGACGCGGGTCCAGGCGCCGTGACCGACGCCGTGCTGATACGAGGCCACGTTGACCATGGTGCCGCGCGCCCTCGGCTCGGGGACCTGGTCGTGGCTCTGCTCGTCGGTGAAGACGATGAGGCGATCGCCCTTGCAGTCGATCTCCGTCACCGCCTTGCCGAGATAGGTTCCGCCATGCGGCTGCGAGTTGATGATCGCATCCCGCAGCGCGAAACCGCGGCGGGGAGGGACCTTCACGACCTCGTTGGAGAAGGTGAAGATCTCGACCTCGTCGCAGATCTCGCGGGCGAGAATGGCAAGGCCACACGCCACCTCCGCGCGCGTCATTTCCGACTGCGCGGAGAGCGTTGCGAACATCGAGCCGGACACGTCGATCAGGAGCCGGGTGCGGCCCGGAAGCCGCACATGGTCCTTGATCGACTTGAGCATCGCAGCCTCGAGCTCGGGCTCGAAGTCCGGCGCATAGCGCGCCGCCGTGATGAAGCGATAGGGCAGGATACGATCCGTCCGCATCGCCTCGATCGCGCCTGCGATGGTCTCGCGCGGGACCTGCGCGTTCTGCATCAGGCGCAGATTGCGCAGTAGCGCCAGGCCGCCGAGCTTTCGCTCGGCGATCAGCCGCTCGAAGGTCTCGCGCTTGTTCTTGCCGGCCGAGAGCGAAACCTCCCAGGTGTCGGGGGAGGCGAGCTCGCCATCGACGAGCTGCTTCCACACCTTCGCCTGATCGGCGTCTTTCGGCTTGGCGTGCACCAGGAACAGAACGTCCCTGATCCGCACCGCGCCGTCGCGGTCCCACTTGGCGAGCTGATAGGCGTCGAACTTGGTCAGCGCGCGGGCAAGACCCTTCTTCACCTGTGCCGAGACCGGCTGGCGCTTGCGCTGCTGCATCGGCCCCAGCGCATCCGCCCAGTAGATCGCGAGCAGCTCCGTCATCTCGTCGGGACGCTGGATCACCTGGGCGAGCGTGTCGGCAACGAGGGTGCGGTGCTTCTCGTTCCGCGCCATCTCGCGGATGACGAGGAGCGGTGCGTGCCGCAGCTTCATCACCTCGCGCGCCTCGATCGCAAGCTGCGCGACGCGCGCGGGCGCGACCTTGGGCACGAGGGCCTTGATGCGGTCGGCGATGGCGACGCCATCCTCGTAGAACTGGTCCTCCCACAGGAGGCAGTTCATCAGCGCGCGCTTCAGCTCCATCTCGGGCGTGAAGCGAATTGCGCGTGCGCCCTCCCGCGTGAAGGCGCGAACGATCTTGTTGAGCCTGACCATGATGGCCTCCTCTTGGGTTGATGGGGATGGAAACGGAACAGGCGAGGCTGTACTGCCCTTGCGGGCAAGTCACATGCTCTACCGCTGAGCTACGGACTTTCGTCCGGAAGGAGTCGAACCTTCGACATTGCGATCCGAAGTAACAGCGCTCCTCACCACCGGCGGTGGCTAGGGGACACGATCCGGGAACGGGCGATTGCTGTACCCGACGAGCCGAAGCTCGCCGGAAAGCGCTCTATCCTCTGAGCTACCGGTGCATGGGACACCGGGCGGGATTCGAACCCGCGACCTCTCGCGTTGCAGGCGAAGTAACAGAAATCTTCACCACGGATCGTGACGGGTTGGCGGGGAACGATCGATGCTGTTGCTGCCCTTGCGGGCGATCCGCCTTTCGGCGCGCAGGGTTCGAACCTGCTCGGCGCTTTCCCGCCTTTACCACGAAGTAACAGACATCTTCACCACCGCCAGGCCAGTGCTTTCGCATCGGCCATTGATGGGTACGCTGGGGAACGGGCGATATCGGCTTTCAGTGACAACAACACAGTCTCTGTCCCCAACGGATAGATCCTGCGCCGGGCCGCGTGCAAGCCTTTTCGGAGGCCGCATCCCGGTGCGTGTGTCAAAGGCGGGAGGCATACCCGCTGTGCCGTGTGGAGAAGTATCCGACATCTTCACCACCAGCGTCGGTTGAGCCGCGATCCCTCACGGCAAACCGAGTTAGAAAAATTCGATCGCGGCGCTGTCGACGCGCCGCACATTGCGAACCCACTGGGTTCGCTCTGCCATCGGTGTCCGGCTCATCGCCTCGTTCCCTCCGGCAGGCCCCGCGCATTTGGGCACGCGCCTCTCCAGCGCGAGCCCCGAGATCCGGGTCTCTCGTTCCGGCCATTGCCGGGATGTTCGGTGGGGCCGCGCGGCGGGCAACAAAAAACCCTCCGGAGCGGCAGGCTCGGGAGGGTCCGTGAGAAGCGGACTGTCGATCTTGCGGTCAGGCAAGATCGCTCCCATGGGCCGGGCATGCGCAATCGAACAGCTTTGGGCTATTCGGTATGCGGATAATTCTTTCGTAGCGGTACGACATCGCTCGGTTCATGGTGTCTGTCGCAAACGGAAGTGCTTGCGAGGGCGCGGGACATACGCCCGCAACTTGCGGATGTCAAGCGAGACGCGCGAGGAAACTGAAATTGACGGACGCATGACTTGCAAAAACTATCTGGGGCTCGACGGATTTCGCTTCGGCTGGGTCGCAGCGTGGATTGACGAGCGCGGCGATCAAGGCTTCGATTATTCGCCAAGCCTGATGCGTCTGCTCGCAATCCCGCACGCCCGCGCGATGATCGACATGCCGATCGGACTGAACGCGAGCGGCTACCGCGCCTGCGATTTGCGCGCACGCGAACTGATCGGCCCAGCCGTGTTTCTCGGCGCGCGCCGCGACCTCTGGGCGTTCCACGACATGGCGGCGGCCAATCGCCATTACTGGAAGCACGAAGGCGAGGGCAGGGGCGTGTCGGCGCAGCTCTGGAATATCAGGGACAAGATGAGGGAGGTCGACAAAGCCATGACGCCGGCGCGGCAGGCGACGATCGGCGAAGCGCATCCGGAATTGATCTTCTGGAATCTGGCAGGACGCGTGCGGCTCGAACCGAAGTCCTCGCCGCGGGGCCGCGAGCAGCGTATCGCGCTTTTGAGAGGCCGCGGCTTCACTGAGGTCAAGAGATGGCTCACGCTTCGCCACGGCACCGGGATCGGTCGCGACGATCTCATCGACGCCTGTGCCTGCGCTGTCGCAGCGCGCGACAGCACGCAATCCGTTGGTGACGGCAGGATCGATCCGCGCGGACTACGGATGGAGATCAACTTCTGAAGGCGATCAGCCCTGCCGCTCGCCTTTACCTTCCAGCCGGCAGCGACTATTGCGGCTTGGAGTCGAGCGGACGTCTTCGTCGTCCAGTCTTGTTGCTCTCGCTTCGTACTCCTCGGCCATCGCCCGCAACCGCTGCGCCGCTTTGCTGTGCGTGAGATCGTTCGCGACGCGGCGACAGCGTTCGGCGTGGTCGAGCAGGGCGCGTTTCTCGATGTTCATTATGCGACAACGCGCGAGGGGGCCATTGGTCCCTTTGAGAGCCGCCGGAACAGAGCGATGCCGTCGCAGCAGGATCGGGAAAAAGTAGCAATATTTGGTTGCCGTCTGGAACGTGGCGCCTGAGCCGACGTTCTACGCCAGAGGCTGTCGAGGGATATAGAACACCATGTACGACGTGTGCCAATTGGCGACCGCGATGCTCGCGGTTGCCTTTACGGCCCTGCTGCTGATCACGGGTCAATGGTTCATCGAGTCGAGGCTGCAGATCGAGTCGAGGCTGCAGTATGAAGCAATGCCCCCGTTCGTGGCGATGGCGACACTGCCGCCCTAGCACAGCCGGAAGTGACTTGCGCGGTGCGGTACCTTGCCTAGATTGAGCACGCCTCAGTCCATGCACCCAGAGTCCCGATGTCCGATATGTCCTCCATTCCTGTCCCCAACTGGGACCGTCTGTCAGTCTTTCCGATCACCAGGCGCTGGCCACCCAAGCATCCGGAATTACTTCAGCTCTATTCGCTGCCGACGCCGAACGGCGTCAAGGTTTCGATCATGCTGGAGGAGATCGAGCTTCCTTACGAAGCGCATCTGGTCGACTTCGGCAAGGACGACCAGAAGACGCCCGAATTCCTCTCGCTCAATCCCAACGGTAAGATTCCGGCGATCCTCGATCCCAACGGTCCCCGCGACAGGAAACCATTGGCGCTGTTCGAGTCCGGGGCGATCCTGCAATATCTCGCGGAGAAGACCGGCAAGCTGCTGCCGCAGGATGCCGCGCGGCGTTATCAGACGCTGCAATGGCTGCACTTCCAGATGGGCAGCGTCGGGCCGATGTTCGGTCAGGTCGGCTTCTTCCACAAATTCGCCGGCAAGGATTACGAGGACAAGCGGCCTCGTGACCGCTACGTCGCCGAAGCCAAGCGCCTGCTCGGCGTGATGGATACGCATCTGGCCGGCCGGCAATGGTTCATGGATGACGACTACACCATTGCAGACATCTCCATGCTCGGCTGGGTGCGCAATCTCATCGGCTTTTATGGTGCCGGCGATCTCGTCGAATTCGCCCAGTTTAAGGCGGTCGGCGCCTGGCTCGAACGCGGCCTCGCGCGTCCCGCGGTGCAGCGCGGATTGAACATTCCGGCAAGGCCCTGACAAGGCCCTGAGGCTAGAACAGCCGTCCGCCGTTCGGCACCGGCTTGCTCGGCTGCACCAGCACCACCTTGCCGTCGGCATCGGGGAAGCCGAGCGTCAGCACCTCGGAGACGACCGGGCCGATCTGGCGCGGTGGGAAATTGACGACGGCCGCGACCTGTTGGCCCACGAGACTTTCGAGCGGGTGGTTGTCGATGATCTGGGCCGAGCTCTTGCGCACGCCGATGGCGGGGCCGAAATCGATCCACAGCCGCCAGGCTGGCTTGCGCGCTTCCGGAAACGGTTTGGCGTCGACGATGGTGCCGACACGGACGTCGACCGCGAGGAATGTGTCGAAGTCGATGGTCGGTGCGGCCGCCGCTGCGGGATCGTGGGTGACGTGCATGGGATGTCCGTTCGGTGGGGTGACGCGTCTCGCGACATTGTCGCGCGACGCGGAGTTTCGTACAACGCCACGCACATCACCGCTACGCCATGCGCGAGGACCGTCTTGCCCACCATCATCTACGGCATCAAGAACTGCGACACCATGAAGAAGGCCCGCGCCTGGCTCAATGGCCATGGCGTGGCTTACGCGTTTCACGACTACAAGGCGGCGGGTGTCGAGAAGGACAGGCTGAAGCAGTGGAGCGACAAGGTCGGTTGGGAGACCCTGCTCAATCGCGCCGGGACGACCTTCAAGAAGCTGCCCGACTCCGACAAGGAAGGCCTCACCGAGAAGAAGGCGCTGGCCTTGATGCTAGCGCAACCATCGATGATCAAGCGGCCGGTGCTCGAAATCGGCGGCAAGCTGTTGGTCGGCTTCAAGCCGGATATCTATGCCAAGGAGGTCGGCGGCAAGGCGCGCTGACGGCTAGTTCAGCTCAATGATCTCGTTGGAGATGGCGCGGCCCGGCTGGTCCGAGAACTCGACCGGATCGGCGGGTGCGATGCGGCCGGGGGCGCGATGAAACAGCTCGCGATCGATCACGGCCCGCAGCTTCGGGCGCGGCAGCGCGTCATTTCCGCGCATCAGATTCTTGATCTCGAAGCCGCCGTCCTCGCAGAAGGTCTTTACTGACGCGATGACGTGGCTGACCCTGCCGTCGGTCAGGAACGGCAGCAGCAGCCGCTCATACGCGACGATTCGGCCATAGGCGTCGTCGACGTCGGCAACGCTGTAGATCGGAAGGCCGCGCGCGACGCATTCATGATAGATCGGCATCACGTATGGTGCGAGCCGCGGCCCGACGTAATCATCGAGCGAAACGCCCTTGCCGGTATGCCCATAGGCGCGCGAGATGCGCGTGCCTTCGCTCTGGATGACCAGACGCGGCGTCGGCGTCGAAAGCTCCACCGTATAATAGATGAGATCCGACAGCTCCTCCTCGAGCCGCGCGGGCTGATACTCCCAGATCGCGGGAGCGATCTGCTGGCGCGCATAAAGTCGCAGCCACGTGTTGAGGAGATCACGCTGGCGGATCGACTTGACGACGGAGGGAGCGGCGCTTGCAAAATCCAAGACAATATTCTCCGCGCGTGAAAACCCTGGGATGATCGGGCTTGCGGGAAAATTTTCGATGAAGGCTGGCGCGGGAGACGAAAGACCGTTAACGACGGCTTGATGGCCGGTGCCTTGCGAACCGGAAAGGCCGGGCAGGCACGACATCGACCTCTGCGACTAAGGGAGCATTTGTACCCCGGCCGGAGGCCTGACCTGCTCAGCTTTCCGCCTTGCCTAACCCCCGTCACCTCCGGCATATTCCGCGCCCGGAGGCGGCGCCCCGGTGGGCTGCAAGTCCTCCGGACAGCCGAAGCAACAAGGACAGCCACGCGCCGCGCGCGGGCAGGGGGAAAACTGTTTGGCCGATGAGTTCATTCTCGAAACGGAAGGCTTGACCAAGGAGTTCGCGGGCTTCTTCGCCGTCCGCGACGTTGCGCTCAAGGTTCGCCGTGGGAGCATTCATGCGTTGATCGGCCCGAACGGGGCCGGCAAGACGACCTGCTTCAATCTTCTGACCAAGTTCCTCAAGCCGTCGGCCGGGAAAATCCTGTACAAAGGGCAGGACATCACCGCGATGGCGCCGGCGGATGTGGCCCGCATGGGGCTGGTCCGTTCGTTCCAGATTTCGGCGGTGTTTCCCCATCTCACCGCGCTCGAGAACGTCCGTGTCGCGCTGCAGCGCCAGCATGGCTCTTCGTTCGATTTCTGGCGCTCCAAGTCGGTGCTCAACCGCTTCAACGACCGCGCGCGCGAGCTGTTGAACGATGTCGGCCTCAACGAGTTTGCCAACACGCCGGCAGTCGAGATGCCCTATGGGCGCAAGCGTGCACTTGAGATTGCGACCACGCTGGCGCTCGACCCGGAGATGATGCTGCTCGACGAGCCGATGGCCGGCATGGGCCACGAGGACATCGACAAGATCGCGGCGCTGATCAAGCGCATCTCCGCGAAATACACCATCCTGATGGTCGAGCATAACTTAAGCGTCGTGGCCAACCTCTCCGATATCATCACCGTGCTGACGCGCGGGCAGGTGCTCGCGCAAGGCCACTACTCCGAGCTCACCAAGGACGAGCGCGTCAAGGAAGCTTACCTGGGAGCCGGTCATGCCTGATACAGCGATCGCCGAGGCTCCGGCCAGGGCTGCGACTGGCGGGAACATCCTGCAAGTCCGCAACTTGGAAGCCTGGTACGGCGAGTCTCACATCCTGCACGGGATCAACTTCGACGTGAACGCGGGCGAGGTCGTCACCCTGCTCGGGCGCAACGGCGCCGGCAAGACGACGACGCTGAAGTCGATCATGGGCATCATCGGCAAGCGCACCGGCTCGGTGAAGTTCAACAACCAGGAGATCATCCGCGCGACCTCCGACAAGATCGCGCGCATGGGCGTCGCCTTCTGTCCGGAAGAGCGGGGCATATTCTCCAGCCTCGACGTCCGCGAGAATTTGATGCTGCCGCCGGTTGTCCGCGAAGGCGGTTTGCCGCTCGACCAGATCTTCGAGCTGTTCCCGAACCTGAAGGAGCGGCTGAACAGCCAGGGCACCAAGCTGTCGGGCGGCGAGCAGCAGATGCTGGCGATCGCGCGCATCCTACGCACCGGCGCGAGCTTCCTGATGCTGGACGAGCCGACCGAGGGTCTTGCACCCGTCATCATCCAGCAGATCGGCCATACCATTGCGCGGCTCAAGAAGGAGGGCTTCACGATCCTCCTGGTCGAGCAGAACTTCCGCTTCGCTTCCACCGTCGCCGACCGCTATTACGTAGTCGAGCACGGCAAGATCATTGACGGGTTTTCCAATTCGGAGCTTGCCGCCAACATGGACAAGCTCCACACCTATCTCGGTGTGTAGCCGAGCAGGCCGGACGATCGAGAGTAACTATCAAAGGAATATTGGGAGGTCGGATTATGAAGCACAGCATTTCGGCAATGTTGCTCGGGACGGCCCTGGCGCTCGGCGCGGCAGGCGGCGCGGTCGCGCAGGACAAGAACATCAAGATCGGCGTGCTGACCGACAATTCAGGACTTTATGCCGATCTCGGTGGCGCCGGCTCGACCGTCGCCGCACAGATGGCGATCGAGGATTCCGGGCTCGCTGCCAAGGGCTGGAAGCTCGACCTGATCTCCGCCGACCATCAGAACAAGCCCGACATCGGCTCCACGATTGCTCGGCAATGGATCGACGTCGAGAAGGTCGACATCTTCATGGATGTCCTGAACTCCGGCGTTGCGCTGGCGGTGAACAATATCGTCAAAGAGAAGAATTCCATCCTGATCAACACAGGTGCGGCGACGTCGGATCTCACCAACGCGCAATGCTCGCCGAATACGGTCCACTGGGTCTATGATACCTATATGCTGGCCAACAGTACCGGGCAGGCGCTGGTGAAGGCGGGCGGCGACACCTGGTATTTTCTCACCGCGGACTACGCCTTTGGCCATGCCCTCGAGCGCGACACCGCCGCGGTGGTGGTGAAGTCGGGCGGCAAGGTGATCGGCAACGTCAAGCATCCCCTGAATACCGCTGACTTCTCGTCCTTCCTGCTTCAGGCGCAGGCCTCCAAAGCCAAGATCATCGGCATGGCGAATGCCGGCGGCGACACCACCAACACCATCAAGCAGGCGTCCGAGTTCGGCATCGTCTCGGGCGGCCAGAAGCTTGCGGGTCTGCTGCTCTTCATCACCGACGTGCACTCGCTCGGTCTGAAGGTGGCGCAGGGCTTGAATTTCACCGAGACCTTCTATTGGGACATGAACGACGGCACGCGCGCCTTCTCCAAACGCTTTTCCGAGCGGATGAAGAACAAGGCGATGCCCTCGATGGTGCAGGCCGGCGTCTATTCGGGCCTGCTGCACTACTTCAAGGCGCTGGAGGCGATGGGCGGCAATCCGCATGACGGGGCCAAGGTGGTCGCCAAGATGAAGGAGATGCCGACCGACGATGCGTTGTTCGGCAAGGGAACGATCCGTGCGGACGGTCGCAAGCTGCATCCGGCCTATCTGTTCGAGGTCAAGAAGCCCGAGGAATCCAAGGGCCCCTGGGACTATTACAAGCTGATCGGCACGACCCCCGGCGACCTGGCCTTCCGGCCGCTGTCGGAAAGCGCCTGTCCGCTGGTGAAGAAGTAACGGTGAACGATGCGGGCCGGCGCGCAACGGCGCCGGCCTGTCTTTGAGGAATAGAAGGGACCGGGTGCGGGATCGATGCAGGCTCTCTACGCTCAGCTACTGGTGGGACTGATCAACGGCTCGTTCTACGCGCTGCTCAGTCTCGGGCTTGCCGTCATCTTCGGCATGCTCAACATCATCAATTTCGCCCACGGCGCGCTCTACATGATGGGCGCCTTCGTCGCCTATTTCCTGTTGAACCTTGGTGGCATCAATTATTGGTGGGCGCTGCTGCTGGCGCCGATCATCGTCGGCATCTTCGGCATGATCCTGGAACGGACCATGCTGCAATGGCTAACCGGGCTCGATCATCTCTACGGCCTGCTCCTGACCTTCGGCATCGCGCTGATCGTGCAGGGCGTGTTCCAGAACTATTTCGGCTCCTCGGGCCTGCCTTACGCCATTCCCGAGCAGCTCAGGGGCGGCATGAATCTCGGCTTCATGTTCCTGCCGATCTACCGCGGCTGGGTCGTCGTGTTCTCGCTGGCGGTGTGCCTTGCGACCTGGTTTCTCATCGAGAAGACGCAGCTCGGCGCCTACCTGCGCGCCGCCACTGAAAATCCGACGCTGGTGCGTGCCTTCGGCATCAACGTGCCGCGCATGATCACGCTCACTTACGGTCTCGGCGTCGGCCTTGCCGCGCTTGCCGGCGTGCTCTCGGCGCCGATCAACCAGGTGCGGCCGCTGATGGGTGCCGACCTCATCATCGTCGTGTTCGCGGTGGTGGTGATCGGCGGCATGGGCTCGATCATGGGCTCCATCATCACCGGCTTTGCGCTCGGCGTGATCGAGGGCCTGACCAAGTATTTCTACCCCGAGGCCTCCAACACCGTCGTGTTCGTGCTGATGGTGCTGGTGCTGCTGGTGAAGCCGACGGGATTGACGGGAAGGGCGGCCTGAGATGACAACCCTGACGGACGACACGCTTCCTGTGACCCCGCGCGCAATGCGCGACGAGATGATTGTATTCGCAGTGATGGCGCTGCTGCTCGCAGCGGTGCCGTTCACGGGCGTCTATCCGTTCTTCGTGATGCAGGCGCTGTGCTTTGCGCTGCTCGCCTGCGCCTTCAATCTGCTGGTCGGCTATGGCGGCTTGCTGTCGTTCGGCCACGCGATGTTTCTGGGCACGGCCGGCTATTGCAGCGCGCATGCGCTGAAGGTCTGGGCGCTGCCGCCCGAGCTCGGCATTCTCGTCGGCGTCGCCGCGGCGTTCGTGCTCTCGATCGTCACCGGCTACATCTCGATCCGACGCCAGGGCATCTATTTCTCGATGATCACGCTGGCGCTGTCGCAGCTCCTGTACTTCATCTATCTCCAGGCCCCGTTCACCCATGGTGAGGACGGCATCCAGGGCATCCCGCAGGGACGCATGTTCGGCGTGCTCGATCTGTCCAAGCCGACGGTGCTGTACTATGTCGTGCTGGTCGGCTTCCTCGCCGGCTTCCTCCTGATCTTCCGCATCATCAACTCGCCGTTCGGCGAGGTGCTGAAATCGATCCGCGAGAACGAGCAGCGCGCGATCTCGCTCGGCTACCGCACCGACCAATACAAGTTCCTGGCCTTCGTGCTGTCGGGGACGCTCGCCGGACTTGCCGGTGCGCTGAAGGTGTTCGTGGCGCAGAACGCTTCGCTCACCGACGTGCACTGGACGATGTCGGGCGAGGTCGTGCTGATGACGCTGGTCGGCGGGCTCGGCACCGTTTTCGGTCCCGTGGTCGGCGCCTTCGTGATCATCGCCATGCAGCAATATCTGGCCGGCTTCGGCCAGTGGGTGACGGTGATCCAAGGCGCGATCTTCGTGGTCTGCGTGCTCACCTTCCGCCGCGGCGTCGTCGGCGAAATCGCGCATTACTTCCGGCGATCGCTCTAAGTAACTGGTATTGCATCAGTTTCATTGATGCATGAAAGCGGTGGATGATCCGGCTCCGCGGGCGTGAGGCGACACGCGCGCGGATCGAAAATGGTCTATGACAGTTTTGTGACAGCCCTTGCGGGCCTGACCATTTTCCAACCGGTAGTTTGTCCCCATGATGCGATGGTTTCGTGCGTTCCTGCCCAGGGAAGAGCGGTTCTTCGACCTGTTCGACCGCCATGCCCAGACCGTGATCCAGGGCGCGGTCGCGCTCCAGGGCATGCTCAACGGGGGCGAGGAGACGCCGGTCTATTGCCAGCGCGTCAACCAGTTCGAGAACGACGCCGACAATATCACCCGCGAGGTGCTGACGGCGGTGCGCCGCACCTTCATCACCCCGTTCGACCGCGGCGACATCAAGAACCTGATCACGTCGCTGGACGATGCCATCGACCAGATGCAGCAGACGGCCAAGGCCGTGATGCTGTTCGAGGTGCGCAGTTTCGAGCCGCCGATGCGCGAGATCGGCGGACTCTTGATCGAATGCGCCAATCTGGTCGGCCGTGCGCTGCCGCTGATGCAGGAGATCGGCAAGAACGTCGCCATGCTGACCGCGATCACCGAGGAGCTCGGCAAGCTCGAGGGCCGTGTCGACGATCTCCACGACATCGGCCTGAAGGAGCTGTTCCTCAAGCATCGCGACGGCAATGCGATGGACTTCATCGTAGGCGTCGAGATTTACGACCATCTCGAGAAGGTCGCCGACCGCTTCGACGACGTCGCCAACGAGATCAACAGCATCGTCATCGAGCAAGTGTAGGGCAGGGCCGCCGTGGATGCTGCGTTGGCTTTTCCCGTCCTGGTCGGCCTGATCGCCGTCGCGCTGCTGTTCGATTTCCTGAACGGCCTGCACGACGCCGCCAATTCGATCGCGACCATCGTTTCGACCCGCGTGCTGCGACCGCAATTCGCGGTGTTCTGGGCCGCGTTCTTCAATTTCATCGCCTTCCTGGTGTTCGGGCTGCACGTCGCCCAGACCATCGGCACCGGCATCATCGATCCTGCGGTCGTCGACGCCCAGGTGATCTTCGCAGCCCTCGTCGGCGCCATCGTCTGGAACCTCGTGACCTGGGCGCTCGGCATTCCATCGTCGTCGTCGCACGCGCTGATCGGCGGGCTCGTCGGCGGCGGCTTGGCCAAGGCCGGTATTTCGGCCGCGGTGTGGAGCGGCCTGTCCAAGACCGTGCTGGCGATCGTGCTGTCGCCGCTGGTTGGCTTCCTGCTCGCAATGGCGCTGGTTGCGATCGTGTCCTGGGCCTCGGTGCGCTCGACGCCGTTCGCGGTCGACCGCGCCTTCCGCATCCTGCAATTCGTCTCCGCTTCGCTCTATTCGCTCGGCCATGGCGGCAACGACGCGCAGAAGACCATGGGCATCATCGCGGTGTTGCTCTATTCGCAGGGCCATCTCGGCAGCGAGTTCTCGGTGCCGTTCTGGGTGGTGCTGTCGTGCCAGGCGGCGATGGCGCTGGGCACGCTGATGGGCGGCTGGCGCATCGTCCGCACCATGGGCCTGCGCATCACGAAATTGACCCCGATGCAGGGCTTTTGCGCCGAGACCGGGGGCGCGGTGACTCTGTTCATGGCGACCTACCTCGGGGTTCCTGTCTCGACCACCCACACCATCACCGGCGCCATCGTCGGCGTCGGCGCCGCCCGCCGCGTCTCGGCCGTGCGCTGGAACGTCGCAAGCTCCATCGTCTATGCCTGGGTGATCACGATCCCGGCCTCAGGCATCGTGGCCGCGCTGACCTGGTGGGTGGTCCAGCTCGTCAAGTGACGAGCTTCAGTCCGATGATGCCGGCGACGATCAGGCCGATGCTGGCGAGGCGGAAGGCCGTCGCCGGCTCGCCGAACAGAACCATGCCGAGCGTCGCGGTGCCGACCGCGCCGATGCCGGTCCAGACCGCATAGGCGGTTCCGACGGGCAGGGATTTGAGCGCAAATCCGAGCAGGATGACGCTGCCGGCCATGGCCGCGAGCGTGACCGCGGACGGGACAAGCTTGCTAAAGCCCTCGGTGTATTTCAGGCCGATGGCCCAGGTGATCTCGAGGAGACCGGCGACGAACAGGATGCTCCAGGCCATGACGACCCTCCATTCAAGGCAGGGTCGTCCCCGCGGCTGGTGTGCTGATGGGCAGGGAGGTCGTCCTCCCAAAAGGGGGATATGGGGCTGGCCGGAAACCTTCGCAATCACCAAATGAGGCTTGATCAGGCCCGTTTTCCCTGCCACACGCTCCCGCCATGTCCGACATCGCCGCCACCACAGCCGAATCGCCGGCCCGTTCCCCGCTTGCCGCCGAGGTGGCGAGGCGGCGGACCTTTGCGATCATCTCCCATCCCGACGCCGGCAAGACCACGCTGACCGAAAAGCTGCTGCTGTTCGGCGGCGCCATCAACCTCGCCGGCCAGGTCAAGGCCAAGGGCGAGCGGCGCAACACGCGTTCGGACTGGATGAAGATCGAGCGCGAACGCGGCATCTCGGTGGTGACCTCGGTGATGACCTTCGAGTTCGAAGGCCTCGTCTTCAACCTGCTGGACACGCCGGGCCACGAGGACTTTTCGGAAGATACCTATCGCACGCTGACGGCGGTCGATTCCGCCGTGATGGTGATCGACGCGGCCAAGGGTATCGAGGCGCGCACCCGAAAGCTGTTCGAGGTGTGCCGTCTGCGCGACATCCCGATCATCACCTTCATCAACAAGATGGACCGCGAGAGCCGCGACGTGTTCGAGCTGCTCGACGAGATCGAGAAGACGCTGGCGCTCGACACCACGCCGATGACCTGGCCGGTCGGCCGCGGCCGCGACTTCCTCGGCACCTATGACGTCGTCAATGGCGGCGTGCGCCTGCTCGAAGGCGGTGGCGCCAAGACCGGCGCGGCGCTCGAGATCGAGATCGAAGAGCTCGCCAAGCTCAACGCCAATCTCGATGTCTCCGCCGTGAAGGACGAGCTCGAGCTCGTCACCGAGGCGTCGAAGCCGTTCGAGCTGGACGCGTTCCGCGAGGGACATCTGACGCCGGTCTATTTCGGCAGCGCGCTGCGTAATTTCGGCGTCGGAGACCTCCTGGAGGGCCTCGGCAAGTTTGCGCCCGAGCCGCGCGCGCAGGACAGCGACCAGCGCAAGGTCGAGGCCACCGATCCGCGCATGAGCGCCTTCGTGTTCAAGATCCAGGCCAACATGGATCCCAACCACCGCGACCGCATCGCGTTTGCGCGCCTGTGCTCGGGCAAGCTCAGCCGCGGCATGAAGGCCAAGCTCGTGCGCACCGGCAAGAGCATGCCGCTGTCGAGCCCGCAATTCTTCTTCGCGCAGGACCGCTCGGTCGCGGACGAAGCCTTCGCCGGCGACGTCGTCGGCATTCCCAACCACGGCACGCTGCGCATCGGCGATACGCTGACCGAGGGCGAGGATTTCAACTTCGTCGGCGTGCCGAGCTTCGCGCCGGAAATCGTCCGCCGTGTCCGTCTCACCGACGCGATGAAGGCGAAGAAGCTGAAGGAAGCGCTGCAGCAGATGTCGGAAGAGGGCGTGGTGCAGGTGTTCCGCCCCCGCGACGGCGCCCCGGCGCTGGTCGGCGTGGTCGGCGCGCTGCAGCTCGACGTGCTCAAGGCCCGGCTCGAGGCGGAATATTCGCTGCCGGTCGAGTTCGAGGTCAGCGAGTTCCAGCTGGCGCGCTGGGTCTCCTCGGAGGACCGCAAGAAGCTCGACAGCTTCATCGCCGCGAACAATTCGAGCATTGCCGACGATGTCGATGGCGATCCCGTCTATCTCGCCCGGAACGAGTTCTACCTCGGCTACACCCGGGAGCGTGCCGAGGGCATCGAGTTCAGCAACGTCAAGGATGTCAAGAAGAAGGGGTAATGTTTCCCAGACCTTTTCCGTGAAGCAGGACAGCGAGGTCGACGGTCATGAGGCGGCGCGAATTCATCATGCTCGTTGCAGGCGCGGCGGCCTATCCGCTGAGCACATCCGCGCAGGGGAATGTGCGGCGGATCGGTGTGTTGGCGGGAGGCAGGTCGAGCGATCCGGAGAGCCAGGCCGGCTACCAGAAACTGAGACAGCGTCTGGGCGAGCTCGGTTGGGAACAGGAGCGCAACATCCATATCGAGTATCGCTGGTGGGCCGGCGATCCGAATGTCGCCGATGCCCAGGCGGCGGAGCTCGTGAAGTGGGGGCCGGATGTGCTTCTGGCAATCGGCACTCCCTCTGTGGAAGCCCTGAGGCGACGCGCGCCGACCTTGCCGATCATCTTCACGGTCGTTGCCGATCCCGTGGGTGCCAGTTTCGTCCAAAGTCTGGGCAAGCCGGGCGGAAATATCACGGGGTTCACGACCTTCGAGCCTGAAATGGCGGGCAAGTGGCTGCAATTGCTCAAGCAGGCGGCACCCGCGATACGGAGGGTTGCCGCAATCTTCAATCCGCGAACGGCGCCCATGATCTTGATGCCGTCCGTGAAGGCGGCCATTCCGGCAGTCCAGCTCCAGCTCGTTCCGGCGCCGGCGCACAACGCCGCCGAGCTCGAACAGGCGATCTCCCGCTTTGCAGAGCAGCCAGACGGCGGGCTGCTGATCTTTCCCGACGCATTTCCACTCGTTCATCGGCAATTGATTCTGAACTTGGCGGCCGCGCATCGTCTGCCGGCGATGTATCCGTTCCCGTCCTTCGTCACGGACGGCGGGCTGATGTCTTACGGAGTCTCGATCACGCAGCTCGTCGGTCGCTCGGCGGATTATGTCGACCGCGTCTTGAGAGGAACCCGTCCCGCAGACTTGCCAGTCCAACAACCGAATGAATTCCAGTTCCTGCTCAATCTCAAGACAGCCAATGCGTTGGGGCTGAATTTACCGCCCACGCTGGTGGCGCAAGCGGATCAGATTGTCGAGTGAAGCGAACCATCGCGGCCAGCCTTGAAGCTTTCATAGCCGTCGCCACCTGTTGCAAATGCCATTGCGGTCCCGGTACATGTGGCGCTGCATTCTTGTTCTTGCCTTGCTGGCAATGACCTCGATCGCCGCCGACGCGCAGCGACGCCAGATCAATCCGATTCCGTTCGCGCACGAGCCTTGCAGCGTGCTCGACGGCGAGCCCTGCACGCCATCCTATTGCAGCCCGCTCGAGCCCGGCCCCTGTATTCCCGAGATCGACTACCCTTACGGCCAGAACCTCCAGCTCACGATCGAGAGCGTGCCTGCCGAGGCCGACCGCGCCAAATACCGGAAGCCCGATCACGATCTCGACACGATCGGCGACCTCTTCGCCGCGCTGCGCAGCTGCTGGTCGCCGCCATCGGACCATGCGCGCGCAGGCATGCAGATGTCGGTACGCTTCAGCTTCAACAAGACCGGCGGCCTGATCGGCCCGCCGCGCCTCACATACGCGACTGCGGGCGTGCCGGCGGACACCCGGACGACCTATCTGAACGCCATCAATGCATCGCTGAAGGCCTGTCTGCCGCTGAAATTGACCAGCGGGCTCGGCGGGGCGTTGGCCGGGCGGCCCATCGCGATCCGTTATGTCGACAATCGGGAGCTCGGCAAATAGCGCGCGAGTTGCGAGCATCGGCCGATCGATGATACTTCAGTGGCGGGGGCTGCTTTGCGGGGAGGATGTCGTGGGTCTGCTGGTCATGATCCTGGGGCTGGTGCTGTTTTTTGCATCCCATATTTTCACAACCAGACGGAAGGCCCGCGCGCAGGCGATCGCGAGGCTGGGCGAGGGGACTTACAAGCTCCTCTATTCGGCGGTCTCACTCGCGGGGCTGGCGCTGATCATCTGGGGCTATGCCCACTACCGCAGCTCCGGCTGGATCGACGTCTGGTATCCGCCGAAGGCGATGAAGCACATCGCGTTGGCCTTGATGCTGCCTGCAGTCATCCTCGTGGTGGCGTCCTACATGCGTGGCCGCATCTATGCGACGTTGAAGCATCCGATGCTGGCCGGCATCAAGCTGTGGGCGGCGGCGCATCTGCTCGCCAATGGCGATCTCGGCTCCATCGTCCTGTTCGGCTCGTTCCTCGCCTGGGCGGTCTATGACCGCATCTCGCTGAAAGCTCGCACCGACGCCGGTGCCCCGCCGATTCCGGTCGGCGGCCCCACCAACGATCTGATCGCGGTCGCGGTGGGCGTGGTCGCCTATCTGGCCCTGGCCTTCGCCTTCCATCCGGTGGTGATCGGTGTGCCCGTGATCGGGGTCTAGCCGATCGGCGCAAGACGGGGCTCGCCTGACCGTGCGGGGAAGATAACGAGAGCAACAAGCCGAGGGCATCCCATGGACTGGTCGCAATCTCAGATCCCGCCGATGCGGCTCGAGTCGCGTTTTGGCGAGCGGGTGGTGCCGGCATTTTGCGATCGGCCATCGAGCCTCTGGGCGATGATCGCGGAGGCGCGCGGCCGCAATGCCGATGGCGAAGCCTTGATCTGCGGCAATGTCCGTCTGAGCTGGCGGCAGGCAGCGGAGCAGGCGGCACGGATCGCTGCGGGATTGCGTAAGCTCGGATTGCAGCGTGGCGATCGCGTCGCCATCCTGCTCGGCAACCGCATCGAGTTTCCGCTGCTGCTGTTTGCCGCGGCACATGAGGGGCTGGTGACCGTGCTGCTCAGCACGCGCCAGCAGAAGCCGGAGATCGCCTATGTGCTCGCCGATTGCGGCGCGAAGATCCTGATCCACGAGGCCTCGATCGCCGAGCGACTGCCCGACGCAAAGGACGTGCCCGATGTGATCCGTCGCATTGCCATCGATGACGATGCCGCGCGGTCGAGCTTCTCTTCGCTCGCCGAAAACGCTCCGGCATCGGCACCGATCGAGGTGAGCGAAGAGGACACCGCGATGATCCTCTACACCTCCGGCACCACGGGCAAGCCGAAGGGCGCGATGCTGGCCCATTGCAACATCGTCCATTCCTCGATGGTGTTCGTATCCTGCCTGCAATTGACGGAAGCCGATCGCTCGATCGCAGCTGTGCCGCTCGGCCATGTCACCGGAGTCGTCGCCAACATCACGACGATGATCCGCTGCGGCGGGACGCTGATCATCATGCCCGAGTTCAAGGCCGCCGATTACCTCAAGCTCGCCTCGCGCGAGCGCGTCACCTACACGGTGATGGTGCCGGCGATGTACAATCTCTGCCTGCTCCAGCCCGATTTCGATGGCTATGATCTCTCGAGCTGGCGCATCGGCGGTTTCGGCGGCGCGCCGATGCCGGTCGCCACCATCGAGAAGCTCAAGGCGAAGATTCCGGGCCTGAAGCTGATGAACTGCTACGGCGCGACCGAGACGACCTCGCCCTCGACCATCATGCCGGGCGAGCTGACCGAGCGCCATATCGACAGCGTCGGCCTGCCGTGTCCCGGCGCGCGTATCGCTGTGATGGGCCCGGACGGGCGCGAGCTGCCTCCCGGCGAGATCGGCGAGCTCTGGATCCAGAGCGCCTCCGTGATCAAGGGCTACTGGAATAACCCGAAGGCCACCGCCGAAAGCTTTACGGGCGGATTCTGGCATTCAGGTGATCTCGGCTCGGTCGATGCGGAAGGCTTCGTTCGCGTGTTCGACCGGCAGAAGGACATGATCAATCGCGGCGGCCTGAAGATCTATTCGGCCGAGGTCGAATCCGTGCTGGCCGGCCATCCCGCCGTGGTCGAGAGCGCGATCATTGCCAGGCCTTGCCCGGTGCTGGGCGAGCGCGTCCACGCCGTGGTGGTGACGCGACAGCCGGTAACCGATACGGACCTGCGCGCCTGGTGCGCCGAGCGCCTGTCCGACTACAAGGTTCCCGAAACCATGGCGATCACGGCAGACCCGCTGCCGCGCAACGCCAACGGCAAGGTGCTGAAGCGCCAGCTGCGGGAGCTGCTGGGAGCTTGAGCCGGGCAGGGGCATCCGGGATGTCCCGGGTGGTTAACGCCTTGATCGGGCTCGCTTTGCCTTGCCACCGCCATATCGTTAGGCTACCTCGCCGCCACACGGGGACGGGATTCCTGACGCGAACGCTTTGGCGCGCGCACCCGGACGGGCATGGGATTGGCATAAGTGTCTGAATTATTTGACGAAGTCAACGAGGAAGTACGTCGCGAACAGTTCAAGAAGCTGTGGGACAAGTATTCGATCTACTTCATCGCGCTGATGGTGCTGATCGTCGCCGGCGCCGGTGGCTGGCAGGGTTATAGGTATCTGGAGGCCCAGAAGGCCGCCGCGGCCGGCGCCGCTTTCGAGAAGGCCGCCGAGCTGTCCGAGCAGGGCAAGCACGAGGACGCCGAGAAAGCCTTCACCGAGCTCGCCGCCAAGGCGCCGTCCGGCTATCGCACCCTGGCGCGGCTGCGTGCTGCGGCCGAGGCCGCGAGCCGCGATCCCAAGGCGGCCGCGAAGATGTATGACGACATCGCCGCCGACCGCAGCATTGGCGGCGAGTGGCAGGATCTGGCCAAGATCCGCGCCGCGGGGCTCCTGCTCGACAGCGCCGGCTATGCCGACATCCAGCAGCGGCTGGAAGCTTCCGCCGCGCCGAAATCGACCTTCCGCCACACCGCCCGCGAGATGCTGGCGCTGTCGGCCTGGCGTAACAACGACATGACTGCAGCCCGCAAATGGCTCGAGGCGATTGACGGAGACGGCGAAACGCCGCCCGGCCTGCGCTCTCGCGCCGAGGCGCTCCAGGCTTTGTTGCCACCCGTCGCCAAAAGCTGACGACGGTTCTCTGACGTAACGAGACACCAAGATGCGCCGCACGCCACGCTTGATCGCAGCCGCCTTCCTGATCGCCTTCACCGGCGCCCTGGGCGGCTGCTCCAGCTTCGATCCGAGCGATCTGCTCGACTTCCTCGACACCAAGAAGAAGCTGCCGGGCGACCGCAAGCCGGTCTTCCCCGAGGGCGTGCCGGGGCTCGAGCAGGGCGTGCCGAGGGATCTCTACAAAGGCGCACAGCAGCAGCAGCCCGATCCCAATGCACCTGCGGTCGCGGCATTGCCTGCCGAGCCGGAGCCGGCCAAGCCGGCGAAGGGGGCCAAGGCAAAGCAGACCAGGCAGCCCGCCACGGCCGCTGCGCCAGCCGAAGCACCCGCTGGCGAGTTCGACGGCGAGGCGCAGCCGGAGGCAGCGCCGGCGACGTCCGCTCCGCCGCCCAAGCACAAGATCGTCCGCAGGCGCACCACCGCGCCGCCGCCAGATCAGCCGGCCCAGCAGGCGCAGCCGACCCAGCAGGCGCAGCCGACCAAGCCCCCGCAGCAGCAATCGCAGAGCGCCTTCCCGGCACCGCTGCCGAGCGGCAGCTTCTCGCGCTAGAGCATGATCCGGACCCGGAGGGCCGCGTTAGCGCAAAGTGTGAAGCGGTTTTCCGAAAAGATCATGCTCAAACAATATTTCCCGTTGCATTGACAGGCGCAGCCCCGGCAGCGCACGAATGACCGATGTCCTTCACGATCGCCATCATCGGCCGGCCCAATGTCGGCAAGTCGACGCTGTTCAACCGCCTGGTTGGGCAGAAGCTCGCGCTGGTCGATGACCTGCCGGGCGTCACCCGCGACCGCCGCGAAGGCGAGGCCAGGCTCGGTGATCTCCGCTTCACCATCATCGATACCGCCGGCCTCGACGAGGGCGCCAAGGGCTCGCTGACCGCGCGCATGCAGGAGCAGACCGAGACCGCGATCGCGCAGGCCGACGCGCTGTTCTTCGTGGTCGACGCCCGCATCGGCCTGACGCCGACCGATCGCGCCTTCGCCGATTTCGCCCGCAAGGCCGACAAGCCGGTGCTGCTCATCGCCAACAAGAGCGAGGGCAAGCACGGCGATGCCGGCGCAATGGAAGCGTTTGCGCTCGGCCTCGGCGATCCCATCCAGATCTCGGCCGAGCATGGCGAGGGCATGGGCGAGCTTTACGACGCGCTCGCGAGGCTAATGCCCGAACCCGTCGACGAGGATGAGGACGAGGATGATGCGGAGCTTTCCGAGGAAGAGGCCGCGACGCGCCCGATCCGGGTCGCGATCGTCGGCCGGCCCAATGCCGGCAAGTCGACGCTGATCAACCATCTGCTCGGCGAGGAGCGGCTGCTGACCAGCCCCGAGGCCGGCACCACGCGCGATTCCATCGCAGTCGAGATCAACTGGAAGGGCCGCGATTTCCGCGTCTTCGACACCGCGGGCCTGCGCCGGCGCTCGCGCATCGAGGAGAAGCTGGAAAAGCTCTCGGTTGCGGACGCACTGCGCGCGGTGCGCTTTGCCGAGGTGGTCGTGCTGATGATGGATTCGCAGAACCGCTTCGAGGAGCAGGATCTGCGCATCGCCGACCTGATCGAGCGCGAGGGACGGGCGGTCGTGCTCGCCGTCAACAAATGGGATCTGATGGAGACCAAGGGCGGCGGCGCGATCTCCGGCCTGCGCCGCGATGCCGATCATTGGCTGCCGCAGCTCAAGGGCGTGCCCATCGTCGCCGTCTCGGGCTTGATGGGCGAGGGCATCGATCGCCTGATGCAGGCGATCCAGGACGCCTATGCGATCTGGAACAGGCGCGTGCCGACCTCGGCGCTCAATCGCTGGTTCGAGCAGGCGATCCAGGCCAACCCGCCGCCGGCGGTCTCCGGCCGCAGGCTGAAGCTGAACTACATCACGCAGACCAAGGCCCGGCCGCCGAGCTTCGTGCTGTTCTGCTCGCGCGCGGACGCCGTGCCGCAATCCTACTTGCGCTATCTCACCAATTCCATGCGCGAGACCTTCGAGCTGCCGGGCACGCCGGTGCGCATCACGCTGCGCGAGAAGGCCAATCCCTTCGCGCGCAAGCGCAAGCGGCCATCGTGAGCGACGGTGCCGGCGAGGCGGTGGTGCAGGACGCAGCGCCGGCCCCGCGCGGCGCGGTCGCCTTCATCTTTGTCACGATCCTGCTCGACATGGTCGCGCTCGGCGTGATCATGCCGGTCCTGCCGAAGCTGATCGAAAGCTTCGTCGACAACGACACCGCACATGCCGCGCGCATCTTCGGCCTGTTCGGCACCGCCTGGGCCTTGATGCAGTTCGTGTTCTCGCCGGTGCTTGGTGCGCTGTCCGATCGTTTCGGACGCCGGCCGGTGGTGCTGCTGTCGAATTTCGGGCTCGCAGCCGATTACGTCTTGATGGCGCTGGCGCCGTCGCTTGTGTGGCTGTTCATCGGCCGCGTGATCTCCGGCATCACCTCGGCGAGCATCTCGACCGCCTTCGCCTATATCGCCGACATCACGCCGCCGGAACGGCGTGCGGCGGTCTTCGGCCGGATCGGCGCGGCCTTCGGCGCCGGCTTCATTTTGGGGCCAGCGCTCGGCGGCCTGCTCGGCGACATCGATCCGCGCCTGCCGTTTTGGGCCGCGGCGGCCCTGAGCTTCGCCAACGCGCTCTATGGCCTGTTCGTGCTGCCGGAGTCGCTTGCGCCCGACAAGCGCGCGCCGCTGCGCTGGCGCAGCGCCAATCCGCTCGGGGCGCTGCATCTGCTGCGCTCCGACGCGCTGCTGGCCGCGCTGTCGATCGTCAACTTCATCGCGCAGGTCGCCCATGTCGTGCTGCCCTCGACCTTCGTGCTCTACGCGACCTATCGCTACGGCTGGGATGCCAAGACGGTGGGCTTGACGCTCGCCATGGTCGGCATCTGCGCCATGGTGGTGCAGGGCTTTGCGATCGGCCCCATCGTGCATGCGCTCGGCGAGCGCAACGCGCTCCTGCTCGGCCTCTGCTGTGGCGCGATCGGATTCGTGGTCCTCGGCGCTGCGCCGACCGGACCGCTATCGTGGCTCGGGATTCCCATTCTGGCGCTGTGGGGCATCTCTGGTGCCGCCTCGCAAGCGCTGACGACGCGGCTCGTCGCGCCGGATCAGCAGGGCCAGCTGCAGGGCGCAACCCCGCGTGCAGAGCGTGTCGCAGCTCGTCGGCCCGTTCCTGTTCACGCTGACATTTTCCTATTTCATCGGCGCCAGCGCGCCGCTGCATCTGCCCGGCGCCCCGCTCCTGTTCGCCGCGGTGCTGATGGTGGTGTGCGTGGCGATCGCGGTGCGGTCGCTGGGTGCGACCAGGACAGTCTCGTAGGGTGGGTTAGCCTCGCGGTTCGCGCGAAGCGCAAACCGCGAGGCGTAACCCACCTCTTTCATTTCCGCGGAGGCGGAAGAGGTGGGTTACGCCAGCGGACTGCGCTTTGCGCAGCCGCATGCTAACCCACCCTACGATCCTACTTCTTCACCAGCGGGCAGTCGCTGTCCTTGAGCGGCTTGGCCGCATCTTCCGGCGCGATGGTGGCGACCAGCTTGTAATAGTCCCACGGCCCCTTCGACTCCTCGGGCTTCTTCACCTCGAACAGATAGGCGGGGATGAGGCGGCGGCCGTCCTGGCGCAGCGGGCCCTTGCCGAACAGCGGATCGTCGGTCGGTAGCTCCTTCATCTTGGCGACGACCTTGGCGCCGTCACGCGGATTGCTGCCGAGCGCTTCCATCGCCTTCAGGTAATGCAGGATCTCGGCGTAGAGGCCCGCAACCGTCATCGAGGGCATCGAGCCCTTGGGCGAGACCTTCTGGAAACGCTTCGACCATTCGCGGGTCTGGTCGTTGAGGTCCCAGTAGAACGACTCGGTGAAGGTCAGGCCCTGCGCGGTCTTCAGGCCGAGCGAGTGCACGTCGTTGATGAACAGCAGCAGCGCGGCGAGCTTCTGGCCGCCCTGGACGATGCCGAACTCGGCGGCCTGCTTGATCGCGTTGGTGGTGTCGCCGCCCGCATTGGCAAGGCCGATGATCTTGGCCTTGGAGGACTGCGCTTGCAGCAGGAAGGAGGAGAAGTCGGCCGTGTTCAGCGGATGCTTGACGCCGCCGAGCACCTTGCCGCCGGTCGCCGTGACGACCGCGCCGGTATCACGCTCCAGCGCATGGCCGAAGGCATAATCCGCGGTGAGGAAGAACCAGCTGTCGCCGCCCGCCTTGGTCAGCGCCTTGCCGGTGCCGTTGGCGAGCATGTAGGTGTCGTAGGTGAAGGACACGGTGTTGGGCGTGCAGGCCTTGCCGGTGAGGTCGGCGGTGGCCGCACCCGAATTGAGCAGCACCGCATTCTTTTCCTTGACGAGGTTGCTCACCGCGAGCGCGACGCCGGAGCTCGGCGTGTCGGCGATGGCGTCGACCTTGTCGGCGTCGATCCATTGCCGGGCGATGTTGACGCCGATGTCGGGCTTGTTCTGGTGATCGCCGGAGAGCACCTCGATGGTCCAGCCCTTGGCCTTCAGGCCGGAATCCTCGACCGCCATCTTCACTGCCGCCACCGAGTTCGGGCCGCCGATGTCGGCATAGAGGCTCGACATGTCGTTGAGCACGCCGATCTTGATGGTCTTGTCTTGCGCGAAGGCGGATGTGGCAAAGCCGAAAGCGGCACAGGCCAGAAGAGCCGCGGCGCGGCGTGCGGGCATCGTCATAAAGGCTTCCTCCATTGTCAAATATGCGGACGGCTCTCTTCGGGAGCCTTATTCCAATTGACGCTCTACCGTGTCCCATGGCCGACGGCAATGCACCTAAAGCCGGATGACGCTGCGTCGTAGCGTCATCCATCGGTTAACTTTTGGGCAAAATGCGTTGAGACGCTATTTCAGCGCGTTCGATGTCGGCTTGAAATTCTAAATGTGCTTTCCGGTATCGAACTCGGCGGTACGGACATTACCGCCGGCATGACGTCCAAGGCGTCGGAGGGCAATCAGGCCGGCGCGCGGAAGCTCATCAGGGTGCGGCTCTTGTAATCGTAGAATTTGCCGGTCTCGGTCCAGTCGGGCGCGCACAGCGGCACGATGAATTCTGCGACCTGCTCGGGCGTGTCGAGCGTCGCCGGATCCTCGCCGGGCATCAGGGTGGCCCGCATGCGGGTGCGCACCGGGCCCGGATTGAACAGGTTGACGCGCAGCTTCGTGTTTGCGGTTTCCTGCGCCCAGGCACGTGCCAGCGTCTCCAGTGCGGCCTTGGAGGCCGCGTAGGGGCTGACGTAAGCGGTGGCCTTGTTGGCGGCGCCCGAGGTGATGAACACGGCGCGGCCGGCATCGGATTGCCTGAGCAGCGGTTCCATGCAGCGGATCAGCTGGAAGTTCGCGGAGACGTTCACCGCGATCACGTCGTTGAAGGTCTTCAGCTCGATATGGCCGATCGGCGAGGAGGGACCGAGCACGCCAGCATTGCCGACGAGGATGTCGAGCTTGCCATAGCGTTCGTGCAGGCCGGCGCCGAGACGGGCGATTCCGTCGGAATCGGTGAGGTTGAGCGGCACCAGGGTGGCGCTGCCGCCGTCTTTGCGGATCTCGTCGTCGAGCTCTTCCAGCCCTCCTTGCGTGCGTGCGGTGGCCACAATATGCGCGCCGGCTTTCGCCAGTGCGATTGCCGTGGCGAAACCGATGCCGCGCGAGGCGCCGGTGACGAGAGCGATACGGTTGGCGAGAGGCTTTGTCATGGCGGGGTTTTACAGCCGTGGACGGCCGGGACAAGCCCAGCCACGACGGAATTTGGCCCTCAAGCTTTAGCTACCGCCGCCCGATTGAATATTGTCGCTGTTGGTTCCGTTTCCCGAGCCGTCGGGGGTGACCTTCATGCCTTGTCTGAAGGCGAACACAACAAAGCCGACCAACATTACTCCGCAGAGAATTGCGATGGTCAGCTGCATCGGCGCGCCCTTGCGTCAGCTCGCCTCGGCCAGCAGCGACAATTGCCGCGGCTGCGGCTCGGTCTGGGTCTGGTCGGTGAGGTGGGTCGGATAGACGCCGGTGAAGCAGTGATCCGCAAACTTCGGATTAGCGGGGTCGCGGCCTGGCTCGCCCATGGCGCGGTACATGCCGTCGATCGACAGGAAGGCGAGCGAGTCGGCGCCGATGAGCTCGCGCATCTCCTCCAGCGAATGCGTCGCCGCCAGGAGGCCGCCGCGGTCGGGCAGGTCGATGCCGTAATAATCGGGATAGAGGATGGGGGGCGAAGCGAGGCGGAAGTGCACTTCCTTGGCACCGGCATCGCGCATCATGCGCACGATCTTCTTGGAGGTGGTGCCGCGCACCAGGGAGTCGTCGATCAGGATGATGCGCTTGCCTTCGATCGCGGCGCGGTTGGCCGAGTGCTTCATGCGCACGCCGGATTCGCGGATCGCCTGCGTCGGCTGAATGAAGGTGCGGCCGACATAATGGTTACGGATGATGCCGAGCTCGAACGGCACGCCGGAATACTGGCTGTAGCCGACCGCGGCCGGCACGCCGGAATCCGGCACCGGCACGACGACGTCGACCGGAACGTGGCTCTCGCGCGCGAGCTGCGCGCCGAAATTCTTGCGCACCTCGTAGACCGAACGGCCGTGCACGATGGAATCCGGCCGCGAGAAGTAGATGTATTCGAAGATGCAGGGGCGCGGCGCCATCGGCGGGAACGGCTTGTGGATGTCCTGGCCGTTCTCGTCGAACACGATGACTTCGCCGGGCTCGATGTCGCGCACGAAGCGCGCGCCGATGATGTCGAGCGCACAGGTCTCGGAAGTCAGGATCGGGCAGCCGTCGAGCTCGCCGAGCACCAGCGGGCGGATGCCGCGCGGATCGCGGGCGCCGACCAGCTTCTTGTTGGTCAGCGAGACCAGCGCATAGGCGCCCTCGATCTCGCGCAGCGCGTCGATGTAGCGCTCGATGAAGCGGACGCGCTTGGAGCGCGCCACCAGGTGCAGGATCACCTCGGTGTCGGAGGTCGATTGCATCATCGCGCCGTTCTTGACGAGCTCGCGGCGCAACGTCAGGCCGTTGGAGAGGTTGCCGTTGTGAGCGACCGCGAGACCGCCGGCATTGAGCTCGGCGAACAGCGGCTGCACGTTGCGCAGGATGGTCGCGCCGGTCGTGGCGTAGCGGACATGCCCGACCGCGACATTGCCGGGCAGGCGGTCGATCACCTCGCGGCGGGAGAAGGTGTCGCCGACGAGGCCGAGGCGGCGTTCGGAGTGGAAGCGGCTGCCGTCGTAGGAGACGATGCCGGCGGCCTCCTGGCCGCGGTGCTGGAGCGCGTGAAGGCCGAGCGCGGTGATGGCGGCCGCATCAGGGTGGCCGTAGATGCCGAAGACGCCGCATTCCTCGCGCAGCGTATCGCCTTCCAGATCGTCCTGAAGCTCAAGCGCCGCCGGGCCTGGACCGGCGTTTGGATCGAGATCAAGCAGGGCGTCCTGGTCAGGGTGTCGCATCTCGTTCTCGCCTCTCTTTTGGGGCCCTATCAACGCGCCGCAGGTTTCTCGATCAGCTTTTTCATGCCGTCACGAGCCGACTTACTGTACCCGTCGCCACTGCCCGAAGGCTGCTGCTCGGATTCAGCTTGATCATCATCTGGTTTGTTTTTCTTGAATCTCTTCAAGATGGTGTTCTCGGGGTCGTCAGGCAAGAGGGCCATCAGCCAATCGCCGGTTCCCTGCAGCACGACGCGGGACTTGGCCCCGCTGACCCAGTCGGGGCGCTGCTTGTCCGGCACCAGCCAGGTGAAGAACAGGAACGCGACCACGACGATCAAAAGCCCGCGAGCCAGCCCAAACAGGAAGCCGAGGGTCCGATCCAGCGCGCCGATCCGCGAATCCAGGATCATGTCGGAGATCCGGACCGTGATGACGGAGACCACGACCAGGGTGCCGATGAACACGCCGGCCACCACGACGACGCTCGCCACCGTGTCGTTGTTGAAATAGGTCTTGGCGGTCGGCAGCAGCTTCGAGAACGAATACAGCGTCACGATCGCCGCGGCACCCCAGGCCGCGATCGACAGGATTTCGCGCATGAAGCCGCGAACCATCGCGAGCAGGCCCGAGATCAGCATCACACCGAGCAGGATCAGGTCGAGGATGGTTACTGGCATCGGCTGGTCTGGTCCGCTCGTACTTCAAAGGTGCTCTAGCGAATCGGTGCTTGGCCGCTGCCCTAAAAGAAGGGCAGACGGCGTTCCCGGCAAGGCCGCAACCACGCAATCCCATGCTGCTTTTGTGACGGCTGTATAGCGGCGGAGGCCTCCGGCGTCACCTCCACCTAACCCTCTCCACGGCGGAATCTGGCCGGTGTGGCATTTTTCTCTGGCTGTGCGCTGGATTCGCCCCGGCGGGAGCCCCGCGCTGCGATTTCGGCGACCAGTGTCGTCAGGCTGTTCACCGCGTTCAGGGACAGTCCGGCGTCGCCGCCCGCTTCGCCCCGTGCCGATTCGGGCAGCACGGCGCGCTGGAAGCCGAGCTTTGCCGCTTCCTTCAGCCGGGCCGGGGTCTGCGCCACCGGGCGCACCACGCCCGACAGCGAGATTTCGCCGAAATAGACGGCATCGGTGGGTAACTGTGCATTAACCAGCGATGACACCAGGGCCGCGGCGGCGGCGAGGTCCGCCGCCGGCTCGTGGATGCGCAGGCCGCCAGCAACGTTCAGATAGACGTCGTGGCCGGACAGCTTGACCCCGCAGTGGGCCTCCAGCACCGCCAGCACCATTGAGAGCCGGCTCGGATCCCAGCCGACCACGGCCCGGCGCGGGGTGCCGAGCGAGGTCGGGGCCACCAGTGCCTGCAATTCGACCAGCACGGGCCTCGTGCCCTCGATGCCGGCAAAGACCGCGGTGCCGGGCGTGCCGAGGTCGCGCTCCGACAGGAACAGCTCGGAGGGGTTGGTGACCTCGCGCAGGCCGAGACCGGTCATCTCGAACACGCCGATCTCGTCGGTCGGCCCGAAGCGGTTCTTCACCGCGCGCAGGATGCGGAATTGCTGCGAGCCTTCGCCCTCGAACGACATCACCGCATCGACCATGTGCTCGACCACGCGGGGGCCGGCGATCTGGCCGTCCTTGGTGACGTGGCCGACCAGGATGATGGCGGCGCCGGTCTTCTTGGCGAAGCGGATCAGCGCCTGCGCCGAGGCGCGCACCTGCGTCACCGTGCCGGGCGCCGATTCCACCGTGTCGGTCCACATGGTCTGGATCGAGTCGATCACGATCAGCCGGGGCACCGCGCCCTCCGACAGCGTCGAGACGATGTCCTCGACCGAGGTCTCGGCCGCGAGCTGCACCGGCGCGTCCGACAGCCCGAGCCGCTCGGCGCGCAGGCGCACCTGGGCGACCGCCTCTTCGCCGGAGATGTAGACGACGCGGTGGCCGGCGCGCGCGAGCAGGCTGGTCGCCTGCGTCAGCAGCGTCGACTTGCCGATGCCGGGATCGCCGCCGACCAGCAGCACCGAGCCGCGCACGAAGCCGCCGCCGGTGACGCGGTCGAGTTCGGTCATCCCCGAGGACAGGCGCGGCGCATCCGGGCTCTTGCCGGCGAGACTCTCCAGCGCGAAGGTCCTTCCTTTGCGCTTGGAGCGGATCGACACCGGCACGCTGCCGCTGGTGTCTTCTTCCGCGAGCGTATTCCACTCGCCGCAGGACTCGCACTTGCCCTGCCAGCGGTTATAGGCCGCGCCGCAGTTCTGGCAGACGAAGGAGAGGGTGGATTTGGCCATGGGAAGCGCGAGTCGCGGGTTTCAGATGTGTTGATAGCACGGATTGGCAGGCCGATCGCCGGCGCTTCGAATATCTCAATTCGGCAGAGGAGATATACCTTTCGTTAGCCCTGCGCCGCTGTGCCCGGTGCGATTTTGCCAATTCTTAGCGGACGTGGGTCCAATCTCGGAACCAATGGGGGCGGCGAAATTGACGAGATTCCTGCAAATATTGCTCGCGGCGGGCATGGCCTGCGGCGTCTTCGGGTCCGTTGGCGGTAGCATCGCCAAGCCGCTCAACATCGTCTTCGTCAATCCCGGCAAGTCCGGCGAGGTCTATTGGGACATGGTCGCGCAGACCATGCAGGCCGCCGGCCGCAAGCTCGACGCGCATGTCGAGGTGCTGACCAGCGAGCGGAACCACCGCACCATGCAGGAGCTCGGCTTCGGCGTGGTGGCCCGTCCCGACAAGCCCGATTTCCTCATCCTGTCGAACGAGGAGTCCGCCGCCGTTCCCATCCTCGAGGCGGCCGAAGCCGCGGGCGTCAAGACGCTGCTGCTTTCGAACACGCTGATCGGCGAGGACGCGGTGCGCCTTGGACCGCCCAGGCAAAAGCTCAAGACCTGGCTCGGCGACATCACGACCGATCTTCAGACCGCGGGCGCGCGGATGGCCAATGCGCTGATCACCGCGGCGCGTGCCGAGAAATGGCAGAGCGCGGACGGCAAGATCCACATTCTCGGCATCGGTGGCGACGAGACCACGCCTGCCTCAATCGCCCGCAACGCCGGCCTCACGCTCGCGGTGGATGCTGCGTCCGACGTCGTGGTGGACCGCATGCTGTTCGCCAACTGGACGAAGTCCGAGGCCGAGCGGGTCACGGCAAACTACCTGAGCTGGGCCGCGCGCAAGCAGATCCGGCCCGCCGGGATCTGGGCCGGAAACGATCCGATGGCGCTCGGCGCGCTGCGCGCGACGATCGCCGCCGGCCTCGTGCCCGGCGAGAACATCCAGGTGGTCGGCCTCAACTGGTCGGAGGATGCGCTGCGCGAGATCAAGGCGGGCCGCATGCTCCTGACCGATGGCGGGCATTTCCTGCTCGGCGGCTGGTCCGTCATTCTCCTGCGCGATTATGCCGATGGCTGCGATTTTGCAGCCGTCTCGCCCCGCGTCGAGGTCAAGACGTCGGCGATCACGCGCGACAATCTCGCTTCGGTCGGCGACCTCATCAAGACCCGTGCGTTCGACCGGATCGACTTCGCGCGGTTCCGGGCGAAGGCCGGGCGCTGCGGCCAATATGACTTTTCCCTCGATGCGCTCATCTCGTCGCTGCCGGTCGCCGAAGGCGTTGCCGACTGATGCGCAAGGATGAGGCGATGACCGAGCCGGATCGCAACGAGCAGGCAGCGCCGCCGCGCTTGCGCTCGGTCGTCCACGCGATGATCTGGGCCACCGTGCCCGTTCTGCTGCTGGTGCAATTGCTCGCCTCCGCCGGCGTCGAGGCATCGAGCTTCTGGTCGCAGCTCAGGCAACTCGACGCCCGCATGGCCCGCGTCGCCGAGAGCCGGGCCGAGCTGATCGCCGAGCCGCTCTGGAAGATGCGCTACGACCAGGTCACGGGCGTGCTCAACGAGATCATGCACGACGAGACCATTGCGGCGGCGGCCGTCTATGACGATACCGGCGCTGCGATCGCCCGCGTGGTCGCACGCCCCCAAGGCCAGTCGGTCGCCGAAGTCTCGCACCCGATCCACTACAGCAACGGCAATATGGCCGTTCAGGCCGGCCGCATCGCCATCGCGTATTCGCGTGCGACGCTGTACGCGGATGCGGGCAGCCGCCTGATGCTGCTGCTCGTCGTCGGGCTGCTCGCAACGTTCGCGACCCTGATCGCTATGCGCATCTCCGCCAACATCTTCATCGGCCGGCCGCTCGCGGCCATGATGTCGGCGATCCAGCGCAGCAAGCAGGACGGCCGGGCCTATCCGGCCGATGTCACGTCCTCGAACGAATTCGGGCAGCTCGCGCGCGCTTTCAACGCCATGCAGCACACGACGTCGGGCGCGCTGGACCGGCTCGGGCACATGGCGACGCACGATCCGCTCACCGGGCTGCCGAACCGGCGCTCCCTGACCGAGCGCCTCGCCGTGACGAGCCAGAATGGAGGCGCGCCGGATACGCTGGTCGCGTTCTGCTTCATCGATCTCGACGACTTCAAGGGCATCAACGACACCTTCGGTCACGAGGCCGGCGATGCGTTCCTGGTCCAGATTTCGCAGCGCCTTCGTCGCGCGGTCGAAGCCGAGGATTGGGTCGCCCGGCTCGGCGGCGACGAGTTCGTCGTCATTCGCCCCGAGGTGAGCGACGAGCAGGCCGCGCACGCATTCGCTCAACGCGTGCTCGATGCCATTTCCGAGCCGATCCGCCTCCATGACAAGCAGGTGGTGCCGCGCGCCAGCATCGGCCTTGCCGTGCGCCACGCCGACGATCCGGAACTGTCGCATCTGCCGACGCTCGCCGACATCGCGCTTTATCACGCCAAGAGCAAGGCGCCCGGCACGGTCGCCGTGCTGGACGAAGCGCTTCAGCGCGACTATCGCCGCCGCAGGGATCTCGAGCTCGCAATTCCCACCGGCTTCGCCGAGGGCCAATTCGAGATCTGGTACCAGAGCCAGGTCGATCTCGATAGCCATGAGGTCGTCGGTCTGGAAGCGCTGATCCGCTGGCGCCATCCCGAGCACGGCGTGATCGGCCCCGGCGAATTCCTGCCGCTGATCGAGCGCAGCGGCAACAATGCGCGGCTGACCCGCTACGTGCTGACCGATGCCTGCCGGGCCTTGCAGCAATTGGCCGCTGCGGGCAGGCCGCAGCTGCGCATCGCGATCAATCTGCCGCCGTCCGAGCTTGCCGACCACTCGCTCGCCGCCGAGCTGCACGCGACCTGTGCGCGCTTCGGTGTCGCGGCATCGATGCTCGAGCTCGAGATCACGGAAGGGTCGCTGATCAACAACATCGCCAGCGCCTCCGAAACGCTGCATCGCCTGCGGCGCCTGGGGGCCACGATCGCGCTCGACGATTTCGGCACGGGCTACTCTTCGCTCGCCCATCTGCGCCGGTTTCCGCTCGACAAGGTGAAGATCGACAAGGCGTTCATCAGCGAGATCCCCGACAGCGCCGAGGACAAGGCCATCGTCGGCGTCATCGCATCGCTTGCCGCCACGCTGGGGCTGACCCTGGTCGCCGAAGGCATCGAGCGCGCCGAGCAGGCCGAGGCCATGCGTGAGATGGGCGTGAGGCTCGGGCAGGGTTTCCTCTATCAGCGGCCGCAGCCGCTCGGGGCCGTGCTGCAATGGCTCGACGGGCAGCCGGCCGTGGTGAGCCGCGTCGTCGCTGACGGCCCATCGATCACCCCCGAATTCGCCGTCTGAGTAGCGGCTGGGTCATGGCTGCGTTGCGGTCCAGAGCATCGAGAGCCCCGCCGCGATCATGATCGCGTCCATCAGCAGGCGGAAGGTTTCCGGCCTCAGATGCAGCACGAAGCGTTTGGCGATGAAGGCGCCCGACATCAGTGAGGCGCCCGCGATCAGACCCTTGATGAAGACCTCCCCGGTCAGGGCGCCGAAACGCTCGAAAGTCACCGACTTCGCGAAATAGAGCCCGAGCGAGGAGGCCGCTTCGGTGGCGAGGAACGCGCCCTTGGACAGGCCATAGAACAGGAACAACGGCACGCTGAGCGGCCCGGTCGAGACCACGATGCCGGTGAGATAGCCGATCAGCGCGCCGCCGATGGCGAGATGCCAGAGATTGGCCTTGAGCTCGTGCCGCGCCAGAAAGTGCCGCACCGGCACCATCGCGATCAGGAAGAGGCCGATGGTGAGATCGACGGCATGCGAGGGCAGTGCCAGCAGCGTCCGCGCGCCGAGCGCCGCCGCCGGGATGCCTGTGACCGAATAGGCCGCGCAGGCCCGCCAATCGACCTCGCGCCACCAGGCCAGGATCCGCGAAAAATTCGCCATGACGGAGGCCACCGCCATGATCGGCACGGCCTCCTTCGGCCCATAGGCATACACCAGCACCGGCATCAGCATGATCGACGAGCCGGTGCCGACGATGCCGGAGATGGTGCCGGCGACGAGGCCGACGGCGAGGACGAAGAGAAAGGCCAAAACAGCCTCCAGGAATCGGGAGAGTTTAGCCGCGGGCAGCGATGCGGGCGATCAGTCCTACGCGAGGGAGCCCATCGCGCTGCGCATGGGCATGCCGGTCTGGGCGCCGGCCTTGAGGCATTTCAAAGCCGCCGCTTCGCAACTCACTTCGAGCGCGCGTTGCAGCGACACGCCTTCGCTGATCATCGCCGCAAAGGCGCCGACGAAGGTGTCGCCGGCGCCGGTCGTGTCCACCGGCGTGATGCGCTGGGCGGGCGCCCGCAGGCGGGTGCCTTCCGCCGTCACGGCGAGCGCGCCTTGTGCGCCGGCGGTGACAATGCAGGTGAGGTTGCCGGACTTCGCGAGTCCGGCGCTTGCGGCTTCGTAGTCGGCGGACGCCAGGCCGATGGCGGTGGCGGCGTCGCGCGCCTCGTGCTCGTTGACGAGGAGATAGTCGGTGACGGCGAGAAGCTCGGTGACCATCTCACGCGTCATCTGCTCCGGAACGGGTGCAAGGTTCCAGATGACGGTGCCGGAGGCCGCGGCGGTTCTTCGGGCAGCTTCCAGCGCGTGCGCAAAGGGCACCTCCATCTGAAGCACTAGCACGGTGTCCAAATTGAACAGCTCGCTCGCAAGATCGCCGGCACGCGCCGTCATGTTGGCGCCGCTCGCCACCGTGATTGCGTTCTCGCCGGCCTGATCGACGGTGATGAAAGCGCAGCCGGTCGGCTCGTCGGCTCTGATGACGCGGTCGGCGTCGACGCCGTTGGCTCTGAGGTTCTCGATCGCGCTGTCGCCAAATCCGTCCCGGCCGACGCGGCCAGCCATGCTCACGCGTCCAGGCCCGGCGATCCGCGCGGCGGCAACGGCCTGATTGGCACCCTTGCCGCCGAAATGCGTCCGGTAGGACGGCGCCAGCACCGTTCGGCCGGGACCTGGAATCACCGGGACCTGCGCGACCAGATCGATGTTGAGCGATCCGAACACCAGGATCATGGCGGAGAGCCCTCAGCCTTCCTCGTCCATGACGCGCAGCTTCTCGACGCGGCGGCGGAAATCCTCGTCGGTGGAGAATTCGGCGGACAGGTACGACGACACGAGATCGACAGCGAGCCAGGCGCCGACGATCTGCGCGCCGATGCACATGACGTTGACGTCGTCATGCTCGACGCTCTGATGCGCGGAGTGGACGTCGTGGCAGACCGCGGCGCGGATGCCCTTCATCTTGTTGGCGGCGATCGAGGCGCCAACGCCGGTGCCGCACACCATGATGCCGCGCGCGGCTTCGCCCGACGTCACCTTCGCCGCCACGGCGCGGGCGATGTCGGGGAAATCCACCGGCTTGTCGTCATAGGAGCCGACGTCGATGACCTCGTGGCCGAGCTTGCGGATGTGGTCGATGACGGTCTGTTTGAGCGGCCAGCCGGCGTGGTCGGATCCGATGACGAGACGCATTCTTTGTCCTTCTTGATCTTTGCATTGATCGTGACAGCCGCGCGCGGCTGTCACGATGTCTTTCCCCGTGGTTCAGCTGCGCATGTCCGCCGGCAGATCGACGCCGTGGAATTTCTTGTAGATGGCGTTGAGCTTGCCGTTCTTGACGTTGTCGGTGATCCAGGCGTTGAGCTTGTCCATCAGCGGCTGCTCACCCTTCTTCAGGCCGATCGCGAGGTCGAAGGTCGCCAGCGGAATCCGGGACTCGAACACGCGCGAGGGATTCTTCACGCCGATCTGGTTGATGATTGTCGCGGACGAGCCGACGCAGTCGACCTGGCCCGACACCGCCGCCGTCACCATGGTGGCATCGTCGTCATAGCGTGCGATCTTGAGGTCCTTGTCCTTCATGTTGGACAAGGTCGTGTCCTGCGTGGTGCCGCGCGAGACGCCGATCGGCTTGTCCTTCAGGTCCGGCCAGTCCTTCACGGTCGACGATTTCAGGCAGCCGACGTCGGATTGCAGCGTCGCATAGCGCTTGGTGAAGTCGATCACCTTGGCACGCTCGGCCGTCACCGACAGGGTCGAGATGATGATGTCGGCCTTGCCGGTCAGGACGTTCGGGATGCGGGTCGCACCGGTGGTCTGGATGAATTCCAGCTCGAGGCCCCAATCCTTGGCGAGCATCTGCGCCACTTCGACATCGGAGCCCGTCGGCTTCATGGTGGAATCCATCATGCCCGAGGGCGGGATGGCGAGGTCGGTCGATATGCGGATCTTCTTCGCCTTCATGATGTCGTCGAGCAGATCGGCCGACGCGGGCGTTGCCGCCATCATGATGAGGCCGCACAACGCGGCGGCAGTCCCCAGCACCATTCTGTTGGTCATCCCTTGGTTCTCCTCTCCCTGTTATGATTTTAGGTTCCCCGTCCCCACGAATTGCGTGAGTTCGGGCGTGGTCGGCGACGTCAGGATCGAGGCAGGTCCGGTCTCGTGGACCTTGCCTCGATGCATGAACACGATCCGGTCGGCGATGCCCTTGGCGAAGCCCATTTCGTGGGTAACCATCACCATGGTCATGCCGTCAGCCGCGAGCTGTTCGATCACCTTCAGCACTTCGCCGGTGAGTTCGGGATCGAGCGCGGAGGTGACCTCGTCGAACAGCATCACCTTCGGCTGCATGGCGAGCGAGCGGGCGATTGCGGCGCGCTGCTGCTGGCCGCCCGAGAGCTGCTCGGGATAGGCGTGCAGCTTTTCATCCAGCCCGACCTGCGCCAGAACTTTTCGTGCGAGATCCTTGGCCTGCGACGTCGCCATGCCCTTCACCGCGCAGGGCGCGAGCGTGATGTTCTGCTCGATGGTGAGGTGCGGAAACAGATTGTAGCTCTGGAACACGATGCCGACGTCCTGGCGTAGCGCACGCAAGTTCACGTCGGGACGGTCGACGCGATGCCCGCAGACCACGATCTGGCCGCCGTCGACCTTCTCGAAGCGGTCGATGCAGCGCAGCGCCGTGCTCTTGCCGGAGCCGGAGCGGCCGATCAGGGCGAGCACCTCGCCACGTGCAACGGCAAAGGAGACGCCGTCGAGCACGCGGAGCGCGCCAAAGCTCTTCTGCACGTTGTGGAGCGACACGATCGGTTCGGAGGAGGGGGCGTTTTGCTGCATGTCAGGCTGGCGCGAGGTTGGACCTGCCACGTCCCATCCGCCGTTCCAGCCTCTGGCTGAACAGCGACAGGGGATAGCACATGGCGAAGTAGGTGACGGCGATGATGGCGTAGATGGCGAACGGTTCGAACAGCGAATTGTTGACGATCTGGCCCGAGCGCATCAGCTCGACGAAGCCGACCACGGACGCGAGCGAGGTGTTCTTGATGATCTGCACCATGAAGCCGACGGTCGGCGGCGTCGCGATGCGGATCGCCTGCGGCAGGATCACCTTGACCATGCGCTGGGTGCGGCTCAGCGCCAGGCCTTCGGCGGCTTCCCATTGCGGCTTCGGCACAGACTGGATGCAGCCGCGCCAGATCTCGCCGAGATAGGCCGCGACGTAGAGCGTCAGCGAGGCACCGGCCGCGACCAGCGGCGAGACCTTCAGGCCGATCGCGGCAAGACCGAAATAGCCGAGGAACAGGATGACGAGCAGCGGCGTGCCCTGGATCAACTGGACATAGATCGCACTGGCGAGCCGCACCGATTTCAGCGGCGAGATGCGTGCCAGTGCGATCACGAAGCCGACGATGCCGCCGCCGATCAGCGCGATCAGCGACAGACCAATGGTCCACAGCGCGCCCTGGCCGAGGAACATCAGGTGATTGATGTTGAGATGTCCGCCCATGGTCATCTCACAACGGCGTGCCGAGCCTGCGCCGGCGCGGAAACAGGAGGAGGCCGAGGCCCCAGAAGCCGGCACGCATCACCAGCGACAGGATGACGTAGAGCACGGCGACGATGATGTAGGTCTCGAACGCGCGATAGGTGTCCGACTGGATGTAGTTGGCGATCGCGGTGAGCTCCTCGGCCGAGATCTGCGAGCAGACCGAGGAGGCCAGCATCAGGAGCACGAACTGGCTGGTGAGCGCAGGATAGACCTTCTCGACCGCCGGCAGCAGGATGATGTGCCAGTAGATCTGGAAGCGCGACAGCGCCAGCCCCTCGGCGGCCTCGATCTGTCCGCGCGGAATCGCCTCGAAGCCGGCCCGCATGATCTCAGCAGTATAGGCGCCGACATTGATGGTCAGCGCCGCCACCGCCACCGTGAAGGCGGAGTATTTCAGGCCGAGGCTGGCGAGGCCGAAATAGACCAGGAAGATCTGCACCAGCAGCGGGGTGTTGCGGATGGTCTCGACATAGACTTTGCAGGCACCTGCAATCAGCGAATTGTGCGTGCCGCGTCCGACCGCCGCGAGCGTGCCGAGCAAAGCGCCTAGCACGGTCGCGAAGAATGCCAACTCAAGCGTGAGGACGGCGCCGGCCAGAAAGCTCGGCCAACGCTCCAGCACCGCGGGAAAGTCGAGTTGGAGGCTCATCGTTCCAGGGTCAGCCGGTGGTCTGGTTGGTCATGCGGTCATAGACGCGGAACAGCGCCTGGTTGCCGTTGCTGCCTTCGCCATGGGCGCGCGCATCGACGTATTGGCTGGTGACGAGCGCGGTGCCGGGCAGGGGCACGTTCAGGGCCTGTGCGTGCTCCTGCACGAGGCGAAGGTCTTTGAGCTGCAGATCGATCCGGAAGCCCGCGGAGACGTCGCCGGCGATCATCGCGGGGCCGAGCTTGTCCAGCATCCAGGAAGCGGCGGAGCCGCCGAGCAGCACCCGGCGCAGGACGTTGAGATCGAGGCCCGAAGCGCGGCCGAGCGCGAGCGCCTCGCAGATCGCCTGGATGTTGATGCCGCAGATCAGCTGATTGCAGAGCTTGACGGTCTGGCCGGCGCCGGATGCGCCGACATGGGTGATGGTCGTGCCCATCGCGCGGAAGAACGGCTCGGCCTTGGCGAACGTGTCCGCATCGCCGCCGGCCATGATCGAGAGCGCGGCGTTCCTGGCGCCCACCGGCCCGCCGGAGACCGGCGCGTCGATGAAGCCGACGCCTGTCTTCTGCAGGTCCGAATGGATGCGGCGGACGGCGACCGGCGAGATCGTGCTCATGTCGACGATCAGCTTGCCCGGCGGCGGGGAATTCAGCAGGCCCTGCTCGCCGTAGATCGTCGCCTCGACGTGCGGCGTGTCGGGCAGCATGGTGATGACGATATCGGTGCCTTGCGCGGCATCGGCAGGGCTTTTGGCACGCGTCGCGCCTTCCTTGACGCTGTCGGCCAGCGCGGCTTCGTTCAGATCGAAGACGCGGACCGCGTGGCCCGCCGCCTGCAGGTTGCGCACCATCTCCCGCCCCATCGTGCCGATGCCGATGAAGCCGACCTTGCCCTTGTCGTTCCGTCCCATGTCGTCAGTCCGTTTCTTGTTTAATTGGCGTCTTGATTGAAGGGCTGTGCGCGATCAGCCCGAGGCACTGGTCTTGTCGATGTCGCCGACGACGGCGCGTCTGCGGTATTCGTCGCCGATGGCGAAATGCTTGCGCAGCGTCGCATCCGCGCGCTCGGGATCGCGCGCAATGAGGGCTTCGAAGATGCGGCGGTGATCGTCGACAAGGTAGGTCTTCATCGACGGGAAGGCCTGCACCAGCTCGCGGCGGCTGCGATGCGAATGTGTCAACAGGCCCGCCATGGAGGCGTGCAGCACGCTCAGCGTCTCCGAATGTGAGGCGACGACGATCGCGCGGTGGAAGTCGAAATCCGCCATGCCGCCGGCATCGGCTTCGTCGATGGTCTCGCCGATCTTCGTCAGCGCGCGCTGCAGCCGTTCGAAATCGGCGATGTTGGCGCGCTCGCAGGCGAGCCGGATCGCCTGGCATTCGATCGCGACACGCGCCTGCATGACGTCCTCGAGCATGTCGGCCTGCTGGGCGAGGGCGAAGGTGAAGAAGTCGTTCAGCACCGAGACATCTGGCCGCGTCACGACGGTGCCGATGCGGTCGCGGATCTCGACGATCCCGAGGACGGTGAGGGCGCGCAGCGCCTCGCGGACGATTGGCCGGCTGACGCCGAGCAGGGTGGCGAGCTCGCGCTCCGAAATCAGGCGGTCGCCCGGCCTGAGCGAGCCGGTAAGCAGGCGCTCGCGCAGGAAGGCAAACACCTTCTCGAACCCCTTTTCGCCGTCGGCGGCTCGCTTGAACTCCATCCCCGTCTCTTGGTCTGATTGTGGTCAGACCAGTATGCTTACCAGGCCGCGGAGGTCAAGAGGCTTCGCTCCAAGGGATCAGCGGGGCGAACTCGATCGCGGGGCACCGCAATGATGAGGCTTCATGGCGCCGCCGTCGGCTCGCTTTGCATCTTTCGTCTGACGGCTCAGCCTTGAACGTTCGGACCGGCTCTCCTCGCGTGCTCCTGATGTTCGACGGACGCAAGGAGCTCCAGTTGGCTCGCCAGAGCGAGATAGGCGTTGGAAACGCTCAGAAGCACATTGGCGAGGCGCTTCGCCGATGTGGCATCATTCGCGCGCGCTCGATATTGCTCCGCAAGCTTGCGACAATCGTCGGGTTTGAGCATTCAGCCCCCAAAGAGAGCTGAACACCGCGTCGCGGTCCGGGTTCCTAATCGCGAGGGCCACTCTAGGTATACAGACGTCGTCGGTTGCGGCACACGCTCCGAGTTGCCAACATCCGTGCAAACCGCGATCATGGTGCAGTGACCCTCACGTCTCTCAAAAGCAACGTCCGACTCCTTTACGAGGGCGCAACGCCGGACGGCGTGCGCTTCCGTTATGCGCTGCTCATCTTCGATATCGTGACGGTGCTGTTCATTATTGCGACCTCGTTCCTGCCGCCCAGTGACATCGTCGAGACGCTCGACGTCCTGTTCGGCGTTATTCTGCTGGCCGACTTCTCCGCCCGGCTCCTGGTCGATCGGCATCCGTTTCAAAAATTCACCCAGCTCGCGACGTGGGCAGACATGGTTGCGATCGTATCCTTCCTGGCGCCGCTTGCCGGCGAGGCGGGCGGTTTTCTCCGGATCCTGCGAACGCTGGGCCTGCTTCGCGACTACCAGATGCTGGTGAGGCTGCGCATCGATTCCCCGTTCTTTCGTCGCAACGAAGAGGTCATCTTCGCCGTCACGAACCTCGCCGTTTTCATCTTCGTGATGACCGGGATCGTTTACGAGACCCAGAAGTTTCGCAACGACGAGATCCGGAACTATGCCGATGCCCTGTATTTCACCGTCACGGCGCTGACGACGACCGGCTTCGGCGACATCACGCTGGCGGGTACGTTCGGTCGTCTGATCACCGTCGTGATCATGATTTTCGGCGTGACGCTGTTCTTCAATCTCGCCCGCGCGCTCCTCAGCCCCCACAAGGTGCGGTTTCCATGCCCGACGTGCGGGCTCCAGAGGCACGATGCCGACGCGGTGCATTGCAAGGCTTGCGGCACCGTCCTCAACATTCCCGATGAAGGGGCGATCTGAAGAGCCCTCGGCGCCCCGTGAACGCCTTCGATGGTGACATCATGCCAGTGTTTTGCCCGACGGATCAACTTTGATTTCGGTTTACCCGTAAGTCATTGAGCGGACTGGGGCCAGCTACTGTGCATGGGGTTGTTTTTCAGGTTTTTGTCGGGCCGCGATCACCGCAACACCACCCACGCCGGCGCGTGATCGCTCGCGCCGTCCTCGCCGCGGATCTTCTTGTCGACGCCGGCTTTGGCGAGGCGCGGGGCGAGGGCAGGGCTGAGCAGGAGATGGTCGAGCCGCAGGCCCGCATCGCGCGGCCAGCGGTTCCGCTTGTAGTCCCAGAACGTGTAGATGCGCTCGTCCGGATGCAGCTCGCGGATCGCGTCGCACCAGCCTTGCTCGACCAGCGCGGCAAAGGCTGCGCGGCTCTTCGGCTGGATCAGCGCATCCTTGTCCCATGAGCGCGTCGGATAGATGTCGATCTCGGTGGGCGCAACATTGTAGTCGCCGGCGAGCACCACCGGCAGGTCCTGCTTGATGAAGGTGTTGGCGTGGCGCCGCAGCCGCGCGAACCAGTCGAGCTTGTAGTCGAATTTCGGTCCCGGCTGCGGATTGCCGTTGGGCAGATAGATGCTGGTGACGATGACGCCACGCACGGCGGCCTCGATGTAGCGCGCTTCGAGATCGGCAGGCTTTCCCGGCAAACGGTCGCGCGTCAGCACGGGCTCGGCATTGCGGGCGAGGATGGCGACGCCGTTCCAGGTCTTTTGTCCACGCCACACCGCGCCATAGCCGGCCCTTTCGATGGCGGCTGCCGGAAATTCGCCATCACTTGCCTTCAACTCCTGGAGCGCGACGACATCGGGCCTCGCCATTCGCAGCCATGCCAACAGATTGGGCAGACGGCGGTTGATGTTGTTGATGTTGAATGTCGCGATCTTCATCTAGAGCTACCGGCTCTGCCTTTCGTCCCCGGAGATACAATGTCCAAACTGAGCTTTGCCGCTACCGCCTTCATCGTCGCGTTCTCCGGGGCCACGGCACAGTCAGCCGAAACGCGCGGCGCGTGCAAGGCGGACTACGACAAATTCTGCGCCGGCATCGCGCCGGGCGGCGGCATCGTCGCCTGCCTCAACGCCAAGCGCGACCAGCTCAGCGCCACCTGCAAGACGGCGCTGGACAGCAGAAAGAAGAAGTAGGTGCGGATGGTTTAACTTGGCAGCGGCGGCAACGCCGACGGCTGTTCGATCGACGGTGGGGAAGGCGGCTGCCCCGCGTTCGAGGCGGGCTCCGGCTTCGTCAGCGGCTCCTCGACATTGCCACCCTTGTAGACGCGGGCATAGCGGCGGCCGAGGCTGGTCAGCACCTCATAGCCGATCGTGCCGAAATGGTGCGCGAGCTCGTCGACGGTGATGCCTTCGCCGAGCAGCGTCACCATGTGGCCGCGCCGCACCGCGTTCGGCGGCAGATCGGTGATGTCGATCGCGATCAGGTCCATGGAGATGCGGCCCGCGACAGGGCAGCGCTTGCCCGCCACGATGACATCGGCGCCGCGGGTGCCGTCATTGGAGCTGGCGGCGCGGAAATAGCCGTCGGCATAGCCGACCGCGATGATCGCCAGTTTCGTCGGCCGCCGCGCGGTCCAGGTGCCGCCATAGCCGACGGTCTCGCCGCGCTCGATGCTGCGGATCTGCACGATGCGCGCCTTGAGGTCGACCACCTGCTGCATGGGATTGTCGGCCTCCGGCGTCGGGTTGACGCCGTAGAGCGCAGCTCCCGGGCGCACCAGGTCGAACTGGAAGGGCGCGCCGAGGAAGATGCCGGAGGAGTTGGCGAGCGCCGCCGGCACGCCTGTGAACTCACTGGCGATGCTGCGGAAGGTCGCGAGCTGTCTGGCATTGATCGGGCTGTTGAGCTGCTCGGCCGAGACCAGATGGCTCATCACCAGCGTGATGCCGTGATCGCCGGCGTTGATGCGGGGGATGATGGCCTGCGCCTCCGACAGCGTCAGCCCGAGCCGGTTCATGCCGGTGTCGATGTGAACAGCGGCGCCCCCGTTCCAGCCGGTGCGGCGGCAGAACACGTCCCATTCGGCGAGCTCGTTGAGATCGCCGATCACCGGACGGCAATTGATCTTGGCGTAGTGCTCGCCGGTGTTCTGGAAATAGCCGCCGAGCACGTAGATCGTGGGCTCCGGAACGGCGGCGCGCACCTTGCGCGCTTCCTCGATGGTGGCGACGAAGAAGGTCTTGCAACCGGCCTTGCTCAGGGCGCGCGACACCTGCTCGGCGCCGCAGCCATAGGCGTCGGCCTTGATCACCGCCGAACATTCGGCCGGCACCGCGGTCTTCTCGAGCTTGCGCCAATTGGCGATGATCGCATCGAGATCGACGGTCAGCACGCCGCCGAAGGCGGCGAGCGCGGCAGCCTGGTCGGCCTCCGGGGAGAGTGGGCCGGATTGCGGGATTGATTTCGGGGCGGACGCCATTGTCATGGCGTCGTTTTACGCAAGAGACCGGCCCCGTTCAACCCGGGGAACAATCTAGTAGTCGCTGCGGTCCGGCAGCTGGCCGTCATGCGCGAGGTCGCCGAAGCGCGTGACCGAGGCATCGAAGTGCAGCTCGACGGTGCCGGTCGGACCGTGGCGCTGCTTGCCGATGATGACTTCGGCGCGGCCCACGGTGCGTTCCATGTCGGCCTGCCATTTGGCATGCTCTTCGGTGCCGGGGCGCGGCTCCTTCATGGCGAGGTAATATTCCTCGCGGAACACGAACAGCACGACGTCGGCATCCTGCTCGATCGAGCCGGATTCACGCAAGTCCGACAGCTGCGGCCGCTTGTCGTCGCGCGATTCCACCTGACGCGAGAGCTGCGACAGCGCGATCACGGGAACGTTGAGCTCCTTGGCCAGCGCCTTCAGGCTGGTCGTGATCTCCGTGATTTCCTGCACGCGACTGTCGCTGGCGCGCTTGCCCGAGCCCGACAGCAGCTGGATGTAGTCGATCACCAGGAGATCGAGGCCCTTCTGGCGCTTGAGCCGGCGCGCGCGCGCCATCAGCTGCGCGATCGACAGGCCGCCGGTGGCGTCGACGTAGAACGGCAGCGACTGCAGCTCGATCGAGACCTGCCGGATCTTCTCGAAATCGGCCTCCGTGATGCCGCCGCGGCGGATGTGGGAGGAGGGAATGCCGGTGCGCTCGGCCACGATACGCGTGGCGAGCTGGTCGGCCGACATTTCGCAGGAGAAGAAGCCGATCACGCCGCCATTGGCGGCCTTCATGGTGCCGTCGGCCTGAAGCTCCGGCACGTAGGCCTGCGCGACGTTGTAGGCGATGTTGGTCGCCAGCGACGTCTTGCCCATGCCGGGGCGTCCCGCGACGATGATGAGGTCGGAATGCTGCAGGCCGCCCATCTTGGTGTCGAGGTCGCGCAGGCCCGTCGAAATGCCCGACAGCTTGCCGTCGCGCTGGAATGCCTTGGCCGCGAGATCGACCGCGACGGTGAGGGCCTGCGAGAATTTCTGGAAGCCTCCGTCATAACGGCCGGACTCGGCGAGCTCGTACAGCTTTCGCTCGGCATCCTCGATCTGCGCCCGCGGTTGGAAGTCGACCGGGGCGTCATAGGCGACGTTGACCATGTCCTCGCCGATGCCGATCAGGTCGCGGCGCAACGACAGATCGTAGATGGTGCGGCCATAGTCCTGGGCGTTGATGATGGTGGTAGCTTCGGCCGCAAGCCGCGCCAGGTATTGTCCGATGGTCATGCCGCCGACATCGGTATCGGCCGGCAGGAACGTCTTCAGCGTGACCGGGGTGGCGATCTTGCCCATCCGGATCAGGCTGCCGGCGGTCTCGAAGATGGTCTGGTGCAGCGGCTCGAAGAAGTGCTTGGCCTCCAGGAAGTCGGAGACGCGGTAGAAGGCGTCGTTGTTGACCAGGATTGCGCCCAGAAGGCTCTGTTCCGCCTCGATATTGTGCGGTGCGCTCCGATAGGCGGGAGTTCCGGCATCGGGCGCGAGTTTGAGAACGTTCGAATCAGTCAGTGCCATGGTCGGACGTGCTTAGCAATTTTCTTGGGCGGATGCGGGGCCGGGATAAAGCGCCGCCGCAGGTCAAAGCGGAAGCAAAAGCTGACCGCTATCAACCGCTCAGTTAAAATGGTGGATGATTAGCAGTCGCAGCACGGGCCGCGCTTGACTGGATTTTGGCGGAGCTCGCTCGGCGCAGAGGGCTGTGATCGCGCCGCGGAAAAATCCTGAAACCCGTGAACCCTGGGGGCTGACGCGCAGACCTACCGAGAGGCGCGCAAAATGACGCACGCTGACCGATTCGGCTCGGCTTCAGACCAGCAGGAGGTAGACCAGCGCAACCAGAGCCGCCCCAACGCCGGTGACGATCAGGGCGTAATCGGTGCGGAGGTCGTCCTGCACGTCGAATGAGGTTTGGGTCTCTTTGCTCATGGCGACGGTCTAAGCCAGGCCCGACCAGACTTCTGTGAACCAGATCACATCTCCCCGGATTCTTTCGGGTGTCATGTCGGAACAGGCGGATGGGCAGGGGATTATCTCATTCCCCGCCAACGAGGGATACGAGGCGAGCGATGCAGCCAGAACGGCAGCACCAGAACTGGCGAAGCGAGGCAGGCAGCCGGCTTTGGCTGTCGGGGCTGATCGCGGCTATGAAGCACGCGGAGCGGCCCGAGGTACGTCGCCAGCCGGTCGCCCCCGAAATCCTGCTGGAATTGCGGGCGCAATTGGCGTTAACGGCGTCTTTCCGGACGTCCGGGATTTCGACCCTGCGTCACTAGGATCCGGACCTATTCACCAGCCAGCTTGAGCTTCGGCATGGCCGCGCCCTCCCGGGCCCGCAGCCGGGCTTCTTCCTGCGGGATATAGTCGCGGGTCATCGGCACCACGCCCTGGCGACGGGTGATCTGGATCTGGAAGTTCATCATGGCTTGCTTGCGGAACGTCATCTCGCAGGCCGCGAGGTAAAATTCCCACATCAAGGCGAAGCGCTCGTCGTAGAGCTGCACGGCTTCCTCGCGCCGCGCCATGAACCGCTCGCGCCAGGCCTTCAGCGTCTCGGCGTAGTGCAGGCGCAGAATCTCGATGTCGCAGACCAGCAGGCCCGCGCGCTCGATCGCCGGCAGCACCTCCGAGAGCGCGGGAATGTAGCCGCCGGGGAAGATGTATTTGGCGATCCACGGATTGGTCGAATCCGGGCCCTGCGAACGGCCGATCGAATGCAGCAGCATGACGCCGTCTTCCTTCAGCAGCTCGGCGCAGCGCTGGAAGTAGGCGTCGTAGAACCTCGCCCCGACATGTTCGAACATGCCGACGGAGACGATGCGGTCGAACGTACCTTCGACGTCGCGATAATCCTGGAGCTGGAATCTGGCCGAGCCCGTCAGGCCCTTTTCGGCGGCGCGCGCATTGGCGACCTCCAGCTGCTCGGTCGACAGCGTGATGCCGGTGACGTCGGCGCTCGCGATCTCGGCGAGATAGAGCCCGAGGCCACCCCAGCCGGAGCCGATGTCGAGCACGCGCTGGCCATTGCTGACGAGAAGCTTCGCCGCGATATGCCGCTTCTTGGCAAGCTGCGCGTCGTCCAGCGACATCTCGGGCGTCTCGAAATAGGCGCAGCTATATTGCTTGTCGGCATCGAGAAACAGCGAATAGAGCCGGCCGTCGAGATCGTAATGATGAGCGACGTTTTGACGGGAGCGCGGGCGGGGATTGAACTGCTTGAGGTGCCGCGTCAGGTAGCGCAGGTGCCACCACGGCTTTGCCCACTGCGGCAATGGGTCGGGTTGATCGAGCAGGATCGCGAGGGCATCAGCTATGGTGCCGCGCTCGACCACGAACTCGCCGTTCATGTAGGCCTCGCCCAGCCCCAGCTCGGGATTGACGAGGACCCTCCGCTCGGAGTCCGCAGTGACGAAGCGGACTGCGACCGGCTCGCCGGAGCCGTCGCCGACGGTGAACTTCGACCCGCTCGCGCTGGTCACCGTCAACGACCCGCGGCGGATGAATTGGGACAGAAATCGACGCAACAAACGGTCCATCGGCAATCCTCTCGAGCGAACCCGAAAGATGCGACTACCCGGCCTTTATAACTGACGCCCAGGCGCCGCAGCGGTTCCTATGCGTTTGCATTCAAATCTAGCGAGCCGGTTCCGGCTGCGCTAGTTGCACTGTGTTCAAAGTAGATATTCGAAAACCGCTTAATCACATCCTTGCGCGCGGACCTGCTTCCATTCGCGGCTCAATCGGTTAAAAGGTGACCGCCGCCGCGCCGGATGCCGGCTGCATTTGCGGAAATTCAACGGAGATGATGGGAATGTCGAGCCGAGCGCTCAGCCTCGCGACGGTGTTGCTTCTGATTGGCTTCGGTGCGGCTAATTCCGTTCTTGCGCAGGCGACGAACCTCGAGGCTGGCAAGACCCCGTCGCAGCTGTTCTCGCAGACCTGCAATGTCTGCCACAAGAGCCCGCGCGGGCTGCTGAAGTCCGTGTCGCCCGGCTCGCTGCCGGGATTCCTGCGCCAGCACTACACGACGAGTTCGGATATGGCGGGCGTCCTCTCCGCCTATCTGATCTCGAACGGTGCCACCGACACCCGCTATCAGGCCAAGGACGCCAAGAAGGACGGCGCCGCGCCTGAACAACAGGGTCGACGCCAGCGCGCGCAGGATGCCGCGAGGCCGGAGGGCGAGGGCGCTGCTCCTGCCGCCGAGGGTACGCGCCAGAAGCGTGCGGCGCGGCCGGCCGAGGAGGGTGCCAAGCCGGAGGGAGAGGCTGCGCCCGAGGCACGCAAAGGCAAGCGGCGCGCCAAGCCCGGCACGGAGGAAGCCCCGAAGGTCGATGCCGCGGCGCCGGCGACCGACGAGAAGAAGACCGAGCCGAAGCCGGAGCCCGTCAAGCCTGACAGCGCCAAGGTCGAGCCGCGCAGCGAGACGCCGGCGCTGCGGCCCGATCTGGTCCCGCAGGTGACGCCGGCCGCTCCAGCCGCCGCCAAGCCCGCTGAGCCGGCCGCGCCCAAGCCGGTGGAAGAGGCTGCTCCGAAACCTGCCGAGCCGGCCCCCGCGGCCAAGCCGCAGGAACAGGCGCCGCCCGCGACCGCTGCAGCCCCGCCGCCGCCGGCGCCGCCTGCGTCCTCCGGTCCGCCGGTGCCGCCGATCTCGCGCTAAGTCACCCGGATCTTTCGATCGACGATGCGAAGGCCGCGCCCATCCGCGGCCTTCGCATCGTCTTGACCGTCATTAGAGTAGTACTCTAGAGTATTGCTCTAGGAGGCGCCTATGACGGCGAGCGTACGAGACGATCTGTTGGCGGCCGGCCTTGCCGTGTTCGACCGCGTCGGCTTCGAAGCCGCCACGGTGGCTGCGATCCGCACCCGCGCGCGGGCTTCCAACGGCAGCTTCTTCCACGTTTTCGGTTCGAAGAAAGAACTTGCCGGTGCGTTGTTTCTGGAGGTCTTGCGGCACTATCACGCCGCGATACTGGCCGCGCTCGATCCCGGCCCCGACGCCGAGCGGGGCATCGATCGCCTGATCCGGGCGCATCTCGACTGGGTCGTCACCAGCCGGCGCGAGGCGCGCTACCTCTTCGAGATCTCGCGCAGCGAGTGGGGCGAAGACGTGCGCGACGCCCAGCGGGCGCAGAATGCGCGGCTTGCCGAAGGCATTGAGCGCTGGCGCGCGCCGCTGGTGGCAAGCGGCGAACTTCTGCCGATGACGCCGGTGATGTTCGTCAGCCAGCTGATCGGTCCGGCGCAGATCTTCTGCCGCGCCTTCCTGTCGGGTCGCGAGCGAACCGATCCGCGCATCGAGGCGGACACGCTGATCGCCTGCGCCAATCGTGCGCTGAGGCCGTTCGATCGCATCAACAAGCAATAAGGGGAGATCGCATGCGGGCCGAAGCTGATCCGGAATTTGCGCCGATTGCCGAGCGCATCCACGCCAATATCGGCCGGCAGGGTTTCATGAACCTGGTCGGCGCCGAGCTCTCCGAATTGTCGCGCGGCACCTGCACCATCGCCGTGGAGCGCCGGCCGGAGCTGTTACAGCAGCACGGCTTCTTCCATGGCGGCGTCACCGCCTTCCTGGTCGACAACGCCACCACGATCGCAGCCGCCACGTCGCGCGGCCAGCCGGCGCTGACGGCGGAATACAAGCTCAATCTGTTGTCGCCCGCGGTCGGCGAGAAGCTGATCTGCCGCGCCCGGGTGATCAAGCCGGGCCGCCAGGTCGCGGTGGTTGCCGCCGACGTGTTCTGCGTCAGCGACGGCGTCGAGAAGCATACGGCCACCGCGCTGGCCTCGATCGCGATGTTGAGCGAGGACGTCGCTGCGAAAACGAAAAGCCCGGCCGCGTGAGGCAGCCGGGCTTTGATCGGGATCGTCATCCGGGTCTGGTCCTTCGGACCATCCCGGAATGACGAGTTCAGCTGCTTACTTCTCTTCCGCAGCCGGCGCCGGCGCGACCTCGTCGTGCTGGGCTTCCGGATCGAAGAACTCGCCGGCGGCGGCGATCGCCTCGGCGGCCGCATCGCGATCCTCGTTGCGGGTCGAGATGTCCTCGCCGCGGTTGATGCGCTCGGCCTCGTCCTGGCTGCGGGCAACCGTGACGGTGATCTCGACCTCGACTTCGGGATGAACGGCAACGGTGATCGAGTGCTTGCCGATGGTCTTGATCGGCGCGTCGAGCTGGATCTGCGGACGGGCGAGCGAAACGCCGTCGGCTTCGAACGCGAGCACGATGTCACGCACGTTGACCGAGCCGAACAGCTGGCCGGCTTCCGAGGCCTGGCGGATCACGATGATGTTCTTGCCCTCGATCTTCTCGGCGACCTTGGACGCCTCGGCCTTCGAGGCGAGGTTGCGCGCTTCGAGCTCGGCCTTCATGCCGTCATACTTGGCCCGGTTGTCGGCGGTGGCGCGCAGCGCCTTGCCGCGCTTGAGCAGGAAATTGCGAGCGTAGCCGTCGCGAACCTTCACGACTTCGCCCATCTGGCCGAGCTTGTTGACGCGTTCCAGCAAAATGACTTCCATATTCGTTCTCCTTTTGAAGTGCTCTCGAAGGTTTCAGTTTCGGGGTTGAACTCAAGGTGTAGGCAGTGGCGGCGGCTGCCGGCTGCGCAGGAAGCGTTCGCGCAAGCCAAACAAGGCATCCGCAAGCCCAAGGATTACCATCGCGACCACGGGCCATCCGAACACGACCACGGCGGCGTAGGTCGAGCCGAGCCAGAACGTGCGGCCGTTCAGCGCGAGCGTCAGCGTATGCAATACGGCGAAACCGGCCAGCGCATAACTCATCATCAGCGCGGCGGTGGCGATCTGCGCCACGATGCCAAGCAGCCCCCCGGTGAAGCAGAAGGCGAGGGAGATGCACAGCACCACCAGCGTCATCTGCGGCAGCTCGGTGGTCTTGAGGTCCGGCCAGGGACGGCGCAGCCGGCCCGACGTCGCGGTCACCTTGGCGCTGAGCCAGAGGTTGAGAGTGAGCGTCATCGTCGCGGCAATCGTGGCGGCGGCGGGTGCGATGCGCACCAGCGCGTCGACGAACTGGCTGGCTTCGCCCGAAGTTTGCGGGTCGGTGGCGCGCAGGAGGCGCGTCAGGCCACGGCGCAACGTGCCGGTGATGGTCTCCGCGTCGGTCCCGAGAGTGAGCAACGCGGCCATCGTGGTCAGCGTCGCGAAGCCTGCAATCCAGAGCAGGATGCGGCCGACCGGGTACCACTCGACGTCCGGCTCCGCGGAGGGCGCTGTGCCGGTGGCAGGCGCGGCGCTTCCCACCTGACGTCCGAGCAGGACGAGATGGCCGAGCCACCACGCCGGCAACGCGACGGTGACGGCGAAGGCGATGCAGTAGGGCAGGCCGAACAGGGCGCCGAGGCCGATCGCGGCGGCGATGCCACCAATGCTCGCGCAAAGCGGGCCCCAGCCGATCGCGGCGACCATCAGGGGGAGCGGAGCGAGATAGAACAGGACAAGCGCGATCAGCGCCCCCGAGATGATCGAGGCGAACATCAGGGCCGACGCAGCGCCGGCGATCAGGGCTATCAGTCCAAAGGCCATCATCAGCTGTCCCGCTCCCTTCGAGCGGTTAGAGGCGTCGCTTGCCCCAACCATCGGCGACCGGACGACCCGGAAGCCTTATGAGTTCGAAAAGTCGCGACCGGCGGCGCTAGCCGCCGCCGGTCGAATTGGTCGTATCAGCGAATGACGTAGGGCAGGAGGCCCAGGAAGCGCGCGCGCTTGATGGCGCGGGCGAGCTCACGCTGCTTCTTCGCGGACACCGCGGTGATGCGGCTCGGCACGATCTTGCCGCGCTCGGAGACGTAACGCATCAGCAGCTTGGAGTCCTTGTAGTCGATCTTCGGAGCATTGGCGCCCGTGAACGGGCAGCTCTTGCGACGACGGAAAAACGGGCGGCGTGCACCAGCTTCAGCCATGATTCTTACTCCCCATCCGTGGTTTCAGCTTCATCGCGCGGACGGCGCGGACCGCGATCACCGCGGAAACCGCCCTCGCGGTCGCCACGGAAGCCGCCTTCGCGCTCGCCGCGGAAGCCACCGCCGCGATCGTCACGCTCGCGATCACGGTCGGCCTTGCGCATCATCGCGGACGGGCCTTCCTCGAGCTCCTCGACGCGGACGCTGAGATAGCGGATCACGTCCTCGCTGATGCGCTCCTGGCGCTCGATCTCGGCGATCGCCGCGGACGGCGCGTCGATGTTGAGCAGCACGAAGTGCGCCTTGCGGTTCTTGTTCATCCGGTAGGTGAGGGAGCGCACGCCCCAATTCTCGGTCTTGGTGATCTTGCCGCCGAGACCTTCGACGATACCGGTCATCTGCGCAGTCAGCTCTTCGACCTGCTGCGGGCTCGCGTCCTGACGCGCGAGAAAAACATGCTCGTAAAGAGGCATGGTCGTCCTTTCCTCATGTTGGCGCATCGCCCGGCGTCAAACCCTTAAGAGGCCTTCGGAAAGGACTCTGGGATCAAGCTCAGAAGGCGGAAACACGGGACGACGGGCCGACTGGCCCTGCCACACCAAAATCACGAATGATTTGCTGAGACCGTCCGTTCAGCTCCCGGCCGGGGTCTGCGGATGGGCGCCTTATACGGATTTTGGCCGGCTTTGCAAGGCGGAGGGGCATTTTCAAGCCGTCCAACGGGAACAAGAACCCCATCCTCCAATATCAAGATTCGGCTTGATCTGTTTGTTTGTATAACATACAAATAAATCGACGAAGAGGATCCCATGGCAGAAGCGTCGGCCGATGCGCCGCTCGAAGCGGCAGGCGACCCCAAGCACGCCGCGCGCGCGACGCGCTCGGCCGGCCGCAAGATGCGGTCACTGCTCCTGGATGCTGCGAGCCCGCTGTTTCGGGAGCGGGGGCTGTCAGGCACGTCGATTACCGACATCGCGGCCGCCGCGGACGCGTTCCCGAGCCAGATCACCTATTACTTCCGCACCAAGGAGGCGCTGTTTGTCGAATGCGCCTGCCGCGATCTGTTGTATCTGGCGCGGGCCACCGAGCAGGCGGCGCTGAAGGCGCGGACTCCCGGGGAATACACCCATGCGCTGGCCGAGACCGTGACGGCGAGCGATTCGGTCGCCTTCTTCGCCGAGGCGCTGACGCTGACGCGGCGTCGCCAGGATCTCGCGCCACTGGTGGAGCGTACCATCGAGCGCCTGCACAGCGAGGGTACGCGCGCTTATGCAGGGCAGGTCGCGCGGCACGGCTGGCGCTCGCTGCGCGCGCCCGACGAAAGCTCGCGGCGGTTCTGGGCCGTCGCCATCGGCGTCATTCTCGAGGGCTACGCGATGGGCCGCTCGCCCGAGGCGCTCTGCGCCGAGATGCTGCGCGTGCTGGGCGAGCAGGCGAAATCCACTGAAGACACCGCCCGCCTGCGTCTCGTCGAGGTGCGCGAGGCATCCGACAATTCGAATGGAAAGGGTTAGGCCATGACCGCGCTTCGCATGCGTGCCCGCGATTTCCTGACCGACGATCAATTGGCCGAGGTGCGCCAGCGCGCGACGTGGAAAGGCGCTGCGCTGATCGCGCACGCCTGGACGCTGATCATTGCAGCCATCGCGCTGGTCGCGTGGTGGCCCAATCCGCTCACCTATATCTTCGCCGTCGCCATCATCGGCTCGCGCCAGCTCGGCCTTGCGATCCTGATGCATGACGGCGCACATGGTTGCCTGTCCGCCGACGAGAAAACCAACCTGACGCTGAGCCAGTGGTTCTGCGCCTATCCGCTGTTTGCGGAGACGCGCAGCTACCGGCGCTATCACCTTCAGCACCATGCGCGCACCCAGCAGGAGGACGACCCCGACCTCGTGCTGTCGGCGCCGTTTCCGATCACCAAGTTGAGCTATCGCCGCAAGTTCATCCGCGACGTCACCGGGCAGACCGGCTACCAGCAGCGCAAGGCGCAGTTGCTCAACGCGCTCGGGCCAAAGGACTGGTCATGGCGGCAGCGCGCAGCGCATTTCTGGGAGATGCTCGGCCCGCAATGTGTGGTCAACGGGATCATGTTTGCCGCGCTCGCCGCGGCCGGCGTGTGGTGGGCCTATCCGCTGCTCTGGCTGGTGCCGCTCTTGACGTGGATGATGGTCATCACCCGCATCCGCAATATCGCCGAGCACGCCGTCGTCCCCGATAGCAGCGACCCCTTGCGCAACACGCGCACGACGCATGCCAATTTTCTCGAGCGCCTGTTCATCGCGCCGTATTACGTGAACTATCACCTTGAGCATCATCTGTTGTTCTACGTGCCCTGCTACAATCTGCCGAAGGTGCACCGGCTGCTGAGTGCGAGCCGGTACGCCGATCGCATGGAAGTGCAGCCGAACTACGCTTCGGTGCTGCGGCTGGCCACGGCAAAGCCGAACCGCGAGGATCGGCCGGGGCAACTGGTGAACAGTGCGCGCCGAGCGCGGGCAGGAGCGGACGTCGATGCCAACCAGACCGCCGGCGGGTTTTGAGGGGCTTATTCCCCGTTGAATGCTGCTCCAAGTTCCCGTCTCGGCTTGACAGTGCGGCCCCGGACGGTGTCTACGGCCCCCTTTGGAGCATGATCCGGAACCATGGCCCAAGGAACCACGGCCTAAGGCCGGGCGTAAATCGGCTGCCGGTTCAGAACAGGGATCATGCCTGACAGCAGGGAGCGCCGATGACGGCTGCATTCACATTTCCTGGGCAGGGTTCCCAGGCTGTCGGCATGGGCAAGGCCCTGGCCGACGCCTTTCCGGTGGCGCGCGCCGTATTCGACGAGGTCGATGCCGCGCTCGGGGAGAAGCTGACGGCCATCATCTGGGAAGGTCCGGCCGAAACTCTCCAACTCACCGAGAACGCCCAGCCGGCGCTGATGGCCGTGTCTATCGCGACCTTGCGCGTGCTCGAGGCCGAGGCTGGTTTTTCCGTGGGACGAGACGCGGCCTTCGTCGCCGGCCACTCGCTCGGTGAATATTCGGCGCTCGCGGCGGCCGGCAGCCTGACGGTTTCGGATACCGCGCGTCTGCTTCGCACCCGCGGTCTCGCAATGCAAAAGGCGGTCCCGGTCGGCGCCGGCGCGATGGCCGCGCTGCTCGGTCTCGACTACGAGGCCGCCATGGAGGTCGCGGGCGAGGCGGCGCAGGGGCAGGTCTGCCAGGCCGCCAACGACAATGGCGGCGGCCAGGTCGTCGTCTCCGGCGACAAGGCTGCGGTCGATCGCGCCGTCGAGATCGCCAAGGCCAAGGGCGCCAAGCGCGCGATGCTGCTGCCGGTGTCCGCCCCGTTCCATTGCAAGTTGATGCAGCCGGCTGCGGATGCCATGGCGGAAGCGCTGTCGAAGGTCACGATCAAGGCGCCGGCCGCCCCGCTGGTGTCGAACGTGCTGGCGAGCGCCATCACCGATCCCGACGAGATCCGCCGCCGCCTGGTCGAGCAGGTCACCGGCACGGTGCGCTGGCGCGAGTCGGTGGCTTACATGGCCGGGCAGGGCGTCACCCGCTTCTTCGAGATCGGCGCCGGCAAGGTGCTGACCGGTCTCGTCAAGCGTATCGCGGACGGTGCCGTCGGCATTGCGGTCGGCGGCCCGAACGATATTGCCGCCGCCAAGGATGCATTGGCCGCTGCGAAGCAGGCTTAAAGGAGTCCATCAATGTTCGATCTGACTGGCCGAAAGGCGCTCGTCACCGGCGCGACCGGCGGCATTGGCGGCGCGATCGCGCAGGCGCTGCACGCGCAGGGCGCCACCGTCGCCATTTCAGGGACGCGCAAGGAGGTGCTGGACGAGCTTGCCGGCAAGCTCGGCGAGCGCGCCCACGTGCTGCCCTGCAATCTCTCCAAGGCCGATGAGGTCGAGGCGCTGGTGCCCGCTGCGGAAGCGGCGATGGGCCAGGTCGACATTCTCATCGCCAATGCCGGCATCACGCGCGACAATCTCTTCGTGCAGCTTCGCGACGAGGACTGGGACGAGGTTATCAACGTCAATCTGACCGCGACCTTCCGCCTGGCGCGCGCCGCGACCAAGCTGATGATGCGCAAGCGCTTCGGCCGCATCGTCGCCATCACCTCGGTGGTCGGCGTCACCGGCAATCCCGGGCAGGGCAATTATACGGCGTCGAAAGCCGGCCTGATCGGCATGATCAAGACGTTAGGGGCCGAATACGCCAAGCGTGGCGTGACCGCGAACTGCATCGCGCCGGGCTTCATCAAGACGCCGATGACCGATGCGCTCAACGACAAGCAGCGCGAAACGATTCTCACCAAGGTTCCGGCCGCCCGCCTGGGGACGCCCGAGGACATCGCAGCGGCCGCCGTCTATCTGAGCTCGAACGAAGCAGCCTACGTCACCGGGCAGACCATCCACGTCAACGGCGGCATGGCCATGATCTGACATCTCGTGCCGCGTCGCCTGTCACGGCGGTGCGGCATGCGGCAAACGGCCGTTTCCGGAGCGAAATGAGGCTTGTAGTCAAGGCAATTGAAGTATGATAACCGGACCTCCAACGGATGGGCAAAGAACGCCATTGCAGGTTTTTGAAACCCTGTATATTGGCGATGCGGAGCCTTTGGCCGTCGTTCGCCGGGGCCTCCATCGGTTAGGATGGGCCAAATCAAAGTTCGTAAGCGAAGGCAGTCAAACGACCACGACGGCTCGTATCGTCCCGGGGGGTCGGGTCTACAGGGAACAACACGAGGTTAAGCAATGAGTGACATTGGCGAGCGGGTTAAGAAGATCGTGGTCGAACACCTTGGTGTTGAACCCGAGAAGGTTGTCGACAACGCGAGCTTCATCGACGACCTCGGCGCCGACAGTCTGGATACCGTCGAGCTGGTGATGGCGTTCGAAGAGGAATTCGGTTGCGAGATTCCGGACGACGCTGCGGAAACGATTCTCACCGTCGGCGACGCTACGAAGTTTCTCGAGAAGAACGCGAAGAGCTAAGGCTCTTCAATTTCGCGGGGACAACATTGAAACCGGACGGGCCGCTTCGCAGCGGTCAGCCGGTTTCTTGTTATTGGCCGTGAATCTTTCGATGCGGAGTTTTCGGATATGAGGCGGGTTGTCGTCACGGGTCTCGGCATGGTCTCGCCACTCGGCTGTGGCGTCGAGCCGACCTGGAAGCGCATCCTCAACGGCGAAAGCGGTGCGCGCAGGATCGAGAGCTTCGATGTCTCCGATCTGCAGACCAAGATCGCCTGCACGGTCGTGCGCGGCGACGGCTCGAACGACAGCTTCAATCCGGACAAGTGGATGGAGCCGAAGGACCAGCGCAAGGTCGACGACTTCATCATCTTCGGCATGGCCGCGGCCGGTCAGGCGCTCGACGACGCCAACTGGCATCCCGAGACCGAAGAGGACAAATGCGCGACCGGCACCATGATCGGCTCCGGCATCGGCGGCCTCAACGGCATCGCCGACACCGCGATCCTGCTGAAGGAGCGCGGGCCGCGCCGGGTGTCGCCGTTCTTCATTCCCGGCCGCTTGATCAATCTCGCCTCCGGCTACGTCTCGATCGCGCACGGGCTGAAGGGGCCGAACCATTCGGTGGTCACGGCATGCTCGACCGGCGCGCATGCGGTTGGCGATGCCGCCCGCCTGATCGCGCTGGGCGATGCCGACGTGATGGTCGCGGGCGGCGCCGAGTCGCCGATCAGCCGCATCGGCATTGCCGGCTTCAACGCCGCGCGCGCGCTGTCGACCGGTTTCAACGAGACTCCCGAAAAGGCCTCGCGTCCCTACGATAAGGACCGCGACGGCTTCGTGATGGGCGAGGGCGCCGGCGTCCTCGTGCTGGAGGAGCTGGAGCACGCCAGGCGGCGCGGCGCGAAGATCTATGCCGAGGTGATCGGCTATGGTCTGTCGGGTGATGCCTATCACATCACCTCGCCGTCGCCCGACGGCGATGGCGGCTTCCGCAGCATGTCGGCCGCGCTCAAGCGTGCCGGGCTGACGCCGTCCGATCTCGATTACATCAACGCGCACGGGACCTCGACGCCGCTCGGCGACGAGATCGAGCTCGGCGCGGTCGAGCGTCTGCTCGGCAACGCCGCCTCCAAGGTCGCGATGTCCTCGACCAAGTCGTCGACCGGCCATCTGCTCGGCGCGGCCGGTGCGATCGAAGCGATTTTCGCGATTCTGGCGATTCGCGATAATGTCGTGCCGCCGACGATCAATCTCGACAATCCGTCGGTCGAGACCGCGATCGATCTCGTGCCGCACAAGTCGAAGCAGCGTGAGGTCAACGTCGCGTTGTCGAACTCTTTTGGTTTTGGCGGTACCAATGCGTCGGTGATCGTCCGGCGCCTAGTCAGTTAGTTTGTGTTTGAGACGAATCCACCGTTTTGCCGTATTCGGCGATAGTCATGGACGTGGGCGCGTGCGTTTTTGGCAGGGCAAGCGATTGTCGGGCCGCTATTGAACCGGCAGGATTCAGGTTGTTTCGATGAGTGAAAGGCCGCCCATTTCACCCCGGAGTCCGCGGGCCGCGCTCGAGCCCGAGCAACTTCCGCCGCCGCCCAAGCGGTCGGACCGCGCGCGCAATCCGTTCGTCGTCGTCGGCAACGCCATCATCACGCTTCTGCTGATCGCCATGCTCGGCGCCGGCGGCGTCTATTATTACGGCCGCCAGGTGCTCGAGGCGCCCGGACCGCTGAAGGAGGACAAGATCGTCAACATCCCGCAGCGTGCGGGCAAGCGCGACATCGCCGAGACGCTGAACCGGGAAGGCGTGACTGACGTCAATCCCTGGGTGTTCATCGCCAGCGTCGCCGCGTTGAAGGCGAGCTCGGACCTCAAGCCGGGTGAGTATTCCTTCCAGAAGAACGCCTCGCTGCGCGACGTCATCGGCACCATCGTCGAGGGCAAGGTGGTGCAGCACGCCGTGACGATTCCCGAAGGCCTGACCTCCGAGCAGATCGTGGCGCGGCTGTCCGACAACGACATCTTCACCGGCAGCGTGCGCGAGCTGCCGCGCGAAGGCACGCTGCTCCCGGAGACCTACAAATTCCCGCGCGGCACCCCGCGCGAGCAGGTGGTCCAGCGCATGCAGCAGGCGCACAAGCGTGTGCTGTCGGAGATCTGGGAGCGCCGCAATCAGGACATTCCGGTCAAGACGCCGGAGCAGCTGGTCACGCTGGCGTCCATCATCGAGAAGGAAACCGGCAAGGCGGACGAGCGCAGCCGCGTCGCCGCGGTGTTCGTCAACCGGCTGAAGCAGCGGATCAAGCTGCAGTCCGATCCGACCATCATCTACGGCCTCGTCGGCGGCAAGGGAACGCTGGGCCGGCCGATCAAACGCAGCGAGATCACGCAGCCCTCGCCCTACAACACCTATGTGATCGACGGCCTGCCGCCGGGCCCGATCTCCAATCCGGGCCGCGCCTCGCTCGAAGCTGCCGCCAACCCGGCCCGCACCCGCGACCTCTATTTCGTCGCCGACGGCACCGGCGGGCATGCCTTTACCGAAACCTACGACGCGCACCAGAAGAACGTCGCCAAGCTCCGCGCGATGGAGAAGCAGATCCAGAACGACACGGTCGAGCCGCCCGAGGACGCGCAGCCGCCGGCCGTTGCCGCGCCTGGCGCTGCCGACGCGCCGACCGCGGCCACGCCGGCACGGCCCAATCAGCAGAAGAGGCCGCCGGCAGCGCGCCCGGCTGCTCCAGCCAATCCCCCACCGGCCCGGCAGGGCGCGGTGCAGGGCTCGCCGCCGGTGGTTCAGCGCTGAGCCTTGCGCGCAGACCGGCTTGCGGACATTGCCGATTCCACTTTCCGGCAAAATAGTCTTAAGATTCGCGTGGCTTGATAGCCTCGCGAATCCCGTGTTCCTGGAGAATTTGAACTGATGGCGCTGTCGTCCATGACCGGCTTTGCGAGATGCCACGGCGCAAGCGGGCCGTATACGTTCGAATGGGAGTTGAAGTCGGTCAATGCCAAGGGCTTCGACTTGCGCGTGCGGCTGCCGCAGGGGTTTGATGAGCTCGAGGCCCATGCCAAGAAGCGCGCGGGCGAGCTGCTCTCGCGCGGCACCGTCTATGCCAATCTCACCGTCAAGCGCACCAATGCCGCCGCCACCGTCCGCATCAACGAGGACGTGCTCAACGCGGTGCTGAAGGCCGCCGCGCTGATCTCGGGGAAGGTCGACGCGGTGGCGCCGAGCATCGACGGCCTGCTCGCCATCAAGGGCGTCGTCGAGGTCGCCGAGCCCGAGGGCGACGAGGAGGAGGACAAGGCAGCGCGCACTGCTGCCGCCGAGGCCTTCGACAAGGCGCTCGACGAGCTCGTTGCGATGCGCAAGCGCGAGGGCACTTCGCTTGGGCAGATCCTGACCCAGCGCGTCGACGAGATCGAGCAGCTGGCGAAGAGAGCGGAGGCCGCGCCCGGCCGCAAGCCGGAGGCGATCAAGGCGAAGCTCGCTGAGCAGATCGCAGCGCTGCTCGACACCTCCGACCGTTTCGACTCCGACCGCCTGATGCAGGAGGCGATCCTGATCGCGACCAAGGCCGACATCCGCGAGGAGCTCGACCGCATCGCCTCCCACATCGCGCAGGCGCGCGAGCTGATCGGCAAGGGCGGCCCGATCGGGCGCAAGCTGGATTTCCTGGCGCAGGAGTTTCACCGCGAGGTCAACACCTGCTGCTCGAAGTCGAACGACATCGAGTTGACCAACACGGGCCTCGCCATGAAGAACGTGGTCGAGCAGTTCCGCGAGCAGGTACAGAATCTGGAGTGATCGATGACGACGGGCGGTCACGGAACTGACGGTGTCGAGCGGCGCGGATTGATGTTCGTGCTGTCCTCGCCATCAGGCGCGGGCAAGACGACGCTGTCGCGCATGCTGATCGACCGGATGCCGGGCTTGAAAATGTCGGTGTCTGCGACCACGCGCGCGATGCGGCCGGGCGAGGTCAACGGCAAGGACTATACGTTTGTCGACAAGGCGACGTTCGATGCCATGGTGAAGGCCGACGAACTGCTGGAATGGGCGACGGTGTTCGACAACAACTATGGTACGCCGCGCGGTCCCGTGGATGCGGCGTTGTCGGCCGGCCAGGACGTGCTGTTCGACATCGACTGGCAGGGCACCCAGCAATTGAAGCAGAAGGCGCGCGCCGACGTCGTCAGCGTCTTCATCCTGCCGCCCTCGGCGGCCGACCTCGAGAAGCGCCTGCATTCGCGCGCGCAGGATTCCGACGAGGTGATCCGCAAGCGCATGAGCCGCGCCAGCGACGAGATGAGTCACTGGGCCGAGTACGACTACATCGTGATCAACCACGCGGTCGACGAAGCCTTCGCCGAGGTGCAGTCGATCCTGAAGGCCGAGCGCCTCAAGCGCGAGCGGCGGATTGGCCTCGTAGGCTTCGTGCGAAGTTTGCAAGGTCAGCTTCAAGGTTAGGCCGCGACAGGCGCGGCCCTTCCTTCGCCAGCTGCTCCAGCATAGTCGTGATCGCGTCGACATCGACGGCATCGGTATCCCGACCTGCCGGCGCGTCATCGCGATCCGCCTCAATTTCGTTGGCGGCAAGCTTGGGTGCAGCAGCCCGATCGAACAACTTGATCTCGACCTTGTCGCTTCTGGACTCGACCGGTTTTGCGGCCGGAGCGACGGCACGTTGCCTGCGCGCGTCGATCAGCTCGATCTCGCGGCCGATCGCGGCGAGTTTCGTCACTTGTCTTGTCGGTTGCGGACGTGCCGCATCGAAGTCGATCGGGCGGGGCGGCTGGGCGGCGGCCGGCGGTGAATCGCGCCAGGGCGCGTGGCTTCCGTCATGGTCCTGCGGCGCCCAATCGTCCCAATGCCCGCGGCGGTCGGCGGCCCTGGCGCGGACGCGTCCGCCGGCGAAGCGGTAGATGACGCTGGCGAGGATGCCGGCGAGCGCCAGCGCACCGCCGATCACAAGCATCAGCATCTGCAGCGAACCGCCGGACTTGTCAGTCGTGCCATCGGCCGCGGGCGGGAGCGGAGCAGGGGATTTTGACAGCTTCGCGTTTGGCTGCGCGGCTGCTGCAACCGTGGTTTCCGCCGGCTGATGCGCTGGCGCGGTGGACGCTGTGGAGGCCTCGGGCCAGCGCGCGGTCACGGCCGGCTGCTGCGCGTTGGTTTCGGCGACGCTGCTCGGCGGCTGCGGCGCGACCGCGGGTGCATTCGCTGCAGCCGGCGCGGGCGCGGCCATGTTCGGCGTGCCCGCTGCGGCACTCGTCTGCGGCGCGATATATTCCGCGCGCGCGTTCTGCACGGCCTGCGGCGGTGCTGCATCCGGCTCGGATGTATCGGTCGTCGCCTGCGCGGTCTGTGCGGCTTTGCCGCCTGCGGCGCGCAGATACCAGCACTTGCGCTTCGTCGTGCGATCGAGGCGGTAGTACCAGTGCTGGCCCTGCGGCGTGGCATCCTTCGGCGAAGCCAGGCAGTCGGGCGCCGCGGCGGCCGTGCTCGATGGCGTCGGCGCGTTCTGCGATACCGCGGCCAATGGCGCGCCCGCGAGGATGCTGGCGACGAGGGTCGAAATGAACTTTGCGGCGCGGTTGCCCATCCTGGTCTCCCGGTTACGCATGACGCAACTCTCAACGAGCCCCTTCTCGTCAAAGACTTGGGTGGCAATGAGCCGCAAATCCGGAGAGGATGTGGCTTGAATCGGGCCTGCGCGACGTTCGTTCCGCCCCCGGATGAGACTCTCCGAACGTCACGATCAGAGTTCCACGCCACGACCTGAGCCGGTTGACACGATCATAAGTCAGTACTAATCATTATTAGTAACTTATGACAGGTCGAACAAGCGTGGCATGGGGCGGGGAGTGTCTATGGCTAAGGACAGCGCACAACTGGCCGCACTCGGCGATCCCACCCGCAGGCGGATCTTCGAGCTTGTCGGTGCACGGCCACGCACGGTCGCCGAGATCACGCGACAGCTGCCCGTGTCCCAGTCGGCCGTCTCACAGCATCTCAAGGTGCTGCGCGAATCCCGCTTGGTTCGTGCAGAGCCGAAGGGCGCCAGCAACGTCTATTACGTCGATCCGGCGGGACTCGGCCAGATGCGAGCCTGGCTCGACCGGTTCTGGAGCGACACGTTGGCCGCTTACAAACTAGCCGTCGAAAAACCATCGGAGGGATCCAGATGAACACACGTGTATCGATTGCGCCCGTCAAACATTCCATCGTCGTCGAGGCGCCGATCGAGCGCGCGTTCAAGGTCTTCACCGAAGACTTCGGCAGCTTCAAGCCGCGCGAGCACAATCTGCTCGCCGTTCCCATCGCAGAGACCGTATTCGAACCTCGGGTGGGTGGAAGCATTTATGATCGGGGGATCGACGGCAGCGAATGCCGCTGGGCGCGCGTGTTGGCGTTCGAACCACCCAATCGAGTCCTCTTGAGCTGGGACATCAGCCCGCGCTGGCAAATCGAGACCGATCCCGCCAAGACGAGTGAATGGGAGGTCCGGTTCATTGCGGAGACACCAAGCCGGACCCGCTTGGAGCTGGAGCACCGTCACCTCGATCGGCATGGCGAGGGCTGGGAAGGCGTCCGCAGCGGCGTTGACAGCGATCAGGGTTGGCCGCTCTATCTGCGGCAGTTTGCCGAACTGATTGCCGCCAAGCGTTGACGCCCTTCCTTCCGACGCCGCGTCATGACGAGGAGAGGCCCTGTCGGGCCTTGCTCCGATCGGGCCCGGAAACTTCTCACCTCCGCAGCCGTTATTTCGCGGCTGAGGAGACGTCATGCCGGTCAAGGATCAGATCAAGAACTTCGCCAAGAAGCTGGTAGAGGAGCAGCCCGATGCGGCGACGCTGCGGGGGCTGGTACGGGCCCGCAAGCCCACGGCCATGCACTTTCGCGATGACGGCATCGTGCCGAACCATCCGCGCTTCCCGGCGCTGCTCTATCGCGGCGCGGTGAAGCTGAACGGTCGGCGCTTTCCGCCCGAGGTCGTCATCGACACGCTGTTCGACACCCATGGCTGGGGCCGGTCGTGGCGCGACACCGTGTACGACTTCGTCCACTATCATTCGCAGATCCATGAAGTGATGGGCGTGGCGCGCGGCACGGCGAGGATCGAGTGCGGCGGGATCAAGGGCCGCATCCTGAAACTGAAAGCCGGGGACGTGCTGGTCCTGCCCGCGGGCACCGGCCACCGGCTGATCGAATCCAGCCGGGACTTTATGGTCGTCGGCGCCTACCCGCAGGACGGCACCTATGACGAGTGCACCGACACACGCCAGCGTCCCGACGCGGTCAAGCGCATCGCCAAGGTCCGCAAGCCGAAGACGGATCCCGTGCTGGGGAGCGGCGGACCGCTGCTCGCCGCGTGGCGGTCCGCTCAGCTTAGATAATCAGGCGAGAAATCCGCAAGTCTGCGCAGCTCGTCGGGCTGGAGCAGTTCGATCTCGCTGCCGTCCCAGGCGATCAACCCGCGATGCCTCAGCTCCTGGATGGTGCGGTTGACGTGGACGATCGACAGTCCGCAGGCGTCCGCGACGTGACGCTGCGTCATCGGCATCTGGAAGCAGTTGCGCTTGACGAGGCCGACGATCTCCAGCCTTGCCGCGAGCTCGCAGATGAGGTGCGCGACCTTGGGCAGCGCCGCCTGCGCGCCGAGGCGGGCGATCCATTGCCGCGAGATGGCCGCGTCGATCAGCGTCTCGCGCCAGAAGGCGCGGGTCAGGTGGATCGAGCTGTCGAGCAGCTGGCGGAGCTGGCTGTGGGCGACGGTGCCGACGATGGTCGGGCCGAGCCCCACGAGATCCGCGTCCATCGGCGAGACCAGCAGCGTGTGCAGGCATGGCATGTCGCCGGGAACATGGAAGGCGAGGGTCTGGCTGCGATCGCCGACGATGCGCGACTGGTAGAGGAAGCCGCTGACGACGAAGACGCAGCGGCTCGCGGCCTCGCCTTGGCGCAGCACGATCTCGCCATCCGCGACCTGGCGCAGCGTGGACGGCAAGCCCGCGATCTGGCGGCGCTCGTTGTCGGACAGGCCTTCGATCGTCTGCAGACGGACGATGAATTTCGGATGTGGCATGGGCCTCGCGTGCAGCTTCAGCCGTCCCGCGGCACGGACGCCTCGGCCAGGCGACGCGACAGTTTCGCAAGCGTCCAGTCGGAAACCGGCACGGAGCGGAACTCGCGGATGGCGCGAGCGAGCTCCTGATCCGACATCGGCCGGACCGGCTCCCTCAGCGTTCCCTTCAGCAAGGCGTCGCTGATGCTGTCCAGATGCTCGCCGGCATCGGATGCGAACAGGCGCCGGATGCGCTCCAGGAGAGTGGTGCTTTTCATGTTAAGGCCGGCTGGTCCGAATGGGGGGAATGGGGTGGCTGCGATCGATGCGTCGCAAGCCGGTTAGCAACCTGTGCTTCCGATCTGCGTTCTAGTCCGCTGAACGCAAGCCGGACGTATCATTTGATAGAACCGGCGCGATTTTTGGCGGCTCCATGGAAAAGGCTCACGACGTGCTGATACGGAACCTCGGCGAGCACACCGCGCTCGCAGAGGAGGATATTGGCGAAATTCGCGCGTTGACCTTCATGCTGCGCGATTTCGCAACCAATGAGGATTTCATCCGTCAAGGCGATGAGCCCGAGCATTCCGCTTTGGTCGTCTCCGGCATGGTTGCCCGCTATCACCTGCTCGGCAGCGGGCGGCGGCAATATCTGGCGTTCCATCTCACCGGCGATCTTCCGGATGCGCAGGGGTTGTTCATCGACCAGATGGATCACGGGCTCAGTGCGCTCGGGCCGGCGTCGGTGGCGTTCATCCCGCACCGCGAACTGTTCATCGCGTTCCGGCGGCGGCCGACCTTCGCCCTCGCGGTCTGGCGCGAGACGCTGCTCGATGCCGCGATCTTTCGCGAGGCCATCACCAACAACAGCGCCCGGCCGATGCAGACGCGCATGGCGCACTTGTTTTGCGAGCTGTTCTACCGCGCCCGCGCTGCGCAGCTGGTGCGCGGCAATCGTTGCCGCATGCCGATCAGTCTCACGCAACTCGGCGAGACGCTCGGCATGGCGATCGCGACGGTGAACCGGACGCTCGCCGATCTCAGGCGCAGCGGCGCGATGGATCTTCGTGATGGCGAGCTGGTCGTGCTGAAATGGCGCGAGCTGCAGCGGCTCGGCGATTTCAGTCCGACCTATCTGCATCTGAAGCGGCAGTCGCCGCCGCATGCGTGAGGCGGAGGCATCAACCCTCCGCGGGTGCCGCTCCACCGCGCACCTCGTGGAAATGCTTCTTCACCCAATCGTTACAGCAGCAGGCTCTCGCTTCGAGCGCTGCTGCGTCGAGGATCAGGATGGCGCCGCGGCGGGTCGCGAGGATGCGCCGCGCCTTGAACATCTGGATGACGCGGCTGGCATAGCTGCGGGAGACGCCCAGCATGCCGGCGAGCTGCTCGTGGGTGAGAGGAATCTCGGCTCCGCCGATATGTTCCTGCGCGGACATGATCCACTTGGCGGCCCGCTGCTCGATCGAATGCGCAGCGTTGCAAGCCGCAGTCTGCAAGAGCTGCGCGAACTGGCAGTCGGCATAGCGCGCGAAGGCCTCCTGGAGCGTCGCCGATCTCTGCTGCGCCTGCTCGAGCGCGCGCAACGGCAGCCGCACCAGGGTGCCGCCAAACTTCACGACCATGCGCGAATAGGCGAGCGAAGGGCTGGGGCCGGCGGCGATGCCGACCGCGCCCTCGCGCCCGACCAGCAGGCTTTCGACCTCGCGATCGTCCTCGACCGGCACGGCGAACGACACCAGCGCGGGACCGTATGGAAAATGCACCGCGGCAATGTCGTCGCCGGCGTGATGCAGGACCTGACTCGCCCCGACGTCGATCGGCTGGAGGTGAGGCGCGAGCAGTTCGAAATCCTGATGATTGAGCTGCCGGAGCAGATCGTTCTGGGGCCGACCGGTCACATTGCGTTCTCTTGGGCGGGCCGGGAATCGGCGCCAGCGGCAAACCTACGTTTCCGCGGCGGAACCGACGGTTCCAAAGTGCACACAACGGACTTTTGGGCGTCGAAAACTGGAGCACGACGTCGCGGGCTTCAGCGGGCTGGACGGCAGCGAGGATCGTCAGCCGCAGCGGGCTTCGCGATCTCCCGTCAGTCGGCCCTGTGCCGCAGCGGCGCGGTAAGCGTCGATCGCCCGGTTGGCGAGCATCAATTGCCGGCGCTCACCGGTTCGAAGCTGGGCCTCGATGGCGTCGAGCAGGAAGTTCGCGCTCGCGTCCGGCGGCCCGAGCTCGCCGCTCTTCTCGAGGCAGCTCCAGGCGATGAAGAATGCGCTTTCGACGGTGCAACGGATCGACATGCGCAGCCAACGCGGCGCGGCCGCAGGCGTTCCGTGCGGCGGGCGAGACTTGCATCGGACCCACCGCGCCGCGGTCAGTTCTTCAGGACGATGCGGCCGACGACCTTGCCGGCACGCAATTCGTCGATCCACTTCTGCACGTCGCCCATCGGCTCCTCGCGCATCGGCGTCGGCTTGATCTTGCCGGCGCGGGCGAGCGCCATCAGCTCGTGAGCCTCCGCGAGCGTGCCGACCATGAAACCTTCGATGGTCATGCGCTTGTAGACCCATTGCACCGTCGGCAGCGTGAACTGGCCGCCCATCAGGCCGGAGACCACGATCTTGCCGCCGCGCGCGGCAACGGCGACGGCAAAGGCCATCGACTTCTCGTTGCCGGCGAAATCGACGATCTCGTCGAAGCCGCCCTCGGTCTCCTTCAGGATGCGCTTGATCACGTCGGGCTCGGCCGGATCATAGGCCGCCGCCGCACCGTTCTTGAGGGCGGTCTCGCGCGCGGCCGGCGAGAGGTCGGCGACCGTGATCGGCTGCTTGAACATCGCCTGCGCGAACGACAGGCCCATCATGCCGACGCCGCCGAGGCCGATCAGCAACAGATTGCGCTGGCGCGGACGGTCGACCAGGCGCTTGAGCGCGCCATAGGCGGTGACGCCGGAGCACATCAGGGTGGCGGCCTGGTTGACGGGCAGGGGATCGTAGTCGAGCAGATATTTGGCGTCGGGGACCAGCACGTGGGTGGCGAAGCCGCCGTCGATGGAGACGCCAAGGAAGCGTTGCTTCACACAAAGGTTCTCGTCGCCATTGGCGCAGTCGCGGCACTGGCCGCAGCCGATCCACGGAAACACCGCCTTCTTGGTGCCGACGAGGCTGGCCGGAACGTCGGGGCCGACCTCGTCGACGACGCCCGCGATCTCGTGGCCGAGCGTGAAGGGCAGCGTCATGCCGCGCGTGGTGTCGAGCTTCTTGCCGCCGCCGAGATCGGCATAGCCGTCCTGGATGTGGAGATCGGAATGGCAGAGACCGCAGCGCTCGATGCGGACCAAGACCTCACGGCCCTGCGGCTTGGGCGTCTCGACGATGGTCTCGCACAGCGGCGCATCGAACTTGACCAGGGACTGCCGACGCATCAACGCCATTTTCTTTCCTCCGGAATTCTTGGTTACTCGGTTTCGCTGCGTATATCCGCCAATTCACGCGCCATGGCAACAAAGCCGGAGATGGGAATGGTCTCGGCGCGCCGCGTCGCATCGACGCCGGCGGCATGTGCAAGCCGCGCCGGATCGACATTCAGTGATTTCAAGCTTTGCCGCAGCATTTTCCGGCGCTGGCCGAAGGCGGCGGCGGCGACCTGTTCGAGCATCCTGCGATCGCAGGCAAGCGGCTCTGCGCGCGGCTTGAGGCGCACGACCGAGGAGGTGACCTTCGGCGGCGGCACGAAGGCGGATGGCGCAATGTCGAACAGGATCTTGGTCTCGCAGCGCCAATTGGCGAGCACGCCGAGCCGGCCATAGGCCTCCTCGTCCTCGCGCGCGACGATGCGCTCGCCGACCTCGCGCTGGAACATCAGCACCATCATCTCGTACCAGGGCGGCCAGGGCTCGGTAATGAGCCAGTTGATGAGAAGCTGGGTCGCAATGTTGTAGGGCAAGTTGGCGACGATCTTGGCGCGTTCGCCCGCGAGCAGCGGGCGTGGATCGAAGGTCATGGCATCGCCATGCACGATCTCGAGTCTGCCCGGGTAGCGCGCGGAAATATCCTGCAAGGCGGGGATCGCGCGCTCGTCGTGCTCGATGGCGATGACGCGGCGGGCGCCGAGCGCGAGCAGCGCCCGCGTCAACCCGCCCGGGCCGGGGCCGATCTCGACGATGGTGGAATCCTCGAGCGGCGCCGCCGCACGCGCGATGCGCGCGGTGAGATTGAGGTCCAGCAGGAAGTTCTGGCCGAGCGATTTGCGCGCCGACAGCGCGTGCTGGCGAATGACCTCGCGCAGCGGCGGGAGGTCGTCGATCGCGCTCATCAGCTTGTCGCAGCCGCCATGCGGCTGGCGAGCCGCAGCGCGGCGATCAGGCTCGCCGGATTGGCCTTGCCCGTGCCGGCGATGTCGAAGGCGGTGCCGTGATCGGGCGATGTGCGGATGAAGGGCAGTCCGAGCGTGACGTTGACGGCGTCGTCAAAGGCGACGGTCTTGATCGGGATCAGCGCCTGGTCGTGATACATGCAGACCGCGCAATCATAGGTCCGTCGCGCCGCCTCGTGGAACATGGTGTCGGCGGGCAGCGGCCCTCTGGCCTCGATGCCGTCGTTGCGCAGCGCTTTCAGCGCCGGGACGATGACGGTCTGCTCCTCGTGGCCGAGCGAGCCGTCCTCGCCGGCATGGGGATTGAGCCCGGAGACCGCGATGCGCGGCCTTGCGATGCCGAAGCGGGACTTCAGCTCGGTGGCGACGATGCGGACGGTCGAGACGATCAGCTCGCTGGTGAGCTCGCCCAGCGCATCGCGCAGCGAGACGTGGATGGTCACGGGCACGACGGCGAGCTGGGGCGACCACAGCATCATCACCGGCTGCGGCACGCGGCCGTTCTCCGCGGCGAGCTCGGCGAGGAATTCGGTATGGCCGGGATGACGGAAGCCGGCGCGGTAGAGCACGCTCTTGGCGATCGGGTTGGTGACGACGGCGCCGGCACGGCCCGCGCGCACGTCGAGGACCGCCTGCCGGATCGAGGCGAGCGCGGCCGGCGCGCTGGATGAATCGGGCTTGCCGGGCTCGGCGGTGGCGCGCTCGCCGGTCGCGACCACGGGCAAGGCGTCCGTGAACGCGGAACCCGCTTCACTGGGGCCCACCGCGGCGATCCTGATATCGGCGCCGAGCGCCTTGGCGCGGCGCGCGATCAGGGCCTCGTCGCCGAGCAGATAGAAGGCGGGCAGGTTCAGCTCGCCCCGCCTGAGCCAGGCCGCGATCGTGATGTCGGGGCCGATGCCGGCGGGCTCTCCCAGGGTGAGGGCAAGGGGCTTGGCTGCAAGGGGCTTGGTTGCAAGAGGCTTGGCTGCGGACTCGGTGGAGGGCTCTGAGAAGGGCTTGGCCATCAGCGGTTGCGATATTCGATCATCGCCGCCTTGCGCAGCTCGTCGAGATAGGCCTTCTGCGTCTTCTCGTACTTCTCCTGATACATCTTCTCGCGGACCTCACGCTTCTTCGGCGTGTCGATCATGGTCGGCTTGCGCGAGCACAGCACCACCATCTCGATGCCGTTCTTGGTCATCTCGGGCGCGGTCAGGCGGCCGATCGGGGTGTCGTCGAGCACCTTGCGCAGCGGCTCCGGCAGCTCCGCGGTGGTCTTGGTGACGGTGTCGCGGATGGTCGCGTTCGGGGTCGAGCGGAACAGCGAATTGGCCTCCTCGCAGCTCCCGACGCGGGCCCGATAGGACTCGGCTTCTTTCTTCCGGGTTTCCAGGAACGCCGCCGACGAGCCGCGCGGCACGATCAGCACGATCGGCTGCATCTTGTACTCGGTGCCCTCGATCTGAAGCTTTTCGCCGGTCTGCGCCTGCACGGCCTGCGCGACGTCGCGCTCGCCGACCAGCAGCTTCTCCTTGAAGCGGCCGCGCACGAGGCTGCCCCAGACCATCTCGGCCCTCATGCGGCTCTTCAGCGTCTCCGGGCGGACGCCCTTGGATTCGAGCGACTTGGTGAGCTGATCCGGCGTGATGCGCATGCGCTGCGCCATGCCGTCATAGGACTGGTTGATGTCGGACACGCTGGGATCGACACCGTATTTCTTGCCTTCCTTGATCTTGACCTTGTCGTCGATCAGCACGTTGATGACCTCCTGCCGGCTGGGGGTCTTCTGTGTCGACAGCTGGTCGAGCTTGATGCGCTGCTCGATGTCGAAATCGGTGATGGGATCGCCGTTGACCATCACGGCGATGTTCTGCGCGCGCGACGGCGAGGGCAGGGCGGCCAAGATCAGCCCGGCACCGATGGCGAGAAGGAGGCGGAAGACAGGCAATGGCGTCGTCATGATGTCGCTCGCATGTCGGCCGCGTTGAGATAGGGCAAACGCGGCCGGCACTTCAAACTATTTACTGGAGGCCGGTGGAACCGCTGGTCGTCGATGAGTTCGCCAGCGTGCGCAGGCCGATTTGGAACATGAACGCGTGGCTCAGCGTGGGCGGTGCGGTGCCCGCCGAATAGCTATACGAAGTTACGTAATTCGCCGCCAGCACGAAGCAATCGTCGACATAGCCGGCACCGAGCACATATTGGTTGATCTTGTTGGCCTCGAGGTCCCAGCGCGCCGAGCCCGACACCACCCAGTTGGTCGCAACCTTCAGCGAGCCCGTGGTCAGGATGCCCTCGCGGCGGGTCAGATAGCCCAGCTCCGGCTGCTCTGCGTAATTGCCGTACAACACGCTGACCGACCAGCGATTGAAGTTGGCGCGGCCTTCCGCCTCGAAGCGCTGCACGTTCCAGGTCTGCTCGTCCATGCGGGAGCGGACGCTGAACGTGTAGGTGCTGTTCGGCGAGTAGTTGGCGCTCGCAACGTAATCCGACCGCGGCTTGTCGAGGCCGGAGTTCAGGCCGGTATTGATGGCATCCTGCACCGTGAAGGAGTTCAGGCCGAAGAGGTGGTAGGACTGGCCGAACAGCACCTTGACGGCGCCGCCCCTGTCGAACTGCGTGGTGGACTGCACGCCGACATTGGCGCGGCCGCCGCCCTCGACGCGGTCGTAGCCGGAGAACTTGTCGACGCTGAACAGGTTCGAGGCGTCGAACACCAGGCTCTGGGCGTCCTCGTTCGGCAGCCTGCCGGCATAGGTCTCGTTCGGCCGGATGATGATCTGCGCGATCGGCTCGAGGGTGGTCGAGCCCCAGGGCTGAACGTTGATGAATGGATAGCGGTACTCCAGGCCCACGGTCGGCATCAGGCGGAACGCCTCGGTGTCGCCGACGGGCAGGTAGTTCGACACGCCGGGCTGGTTGGAGACCGAGGACCTGATCGCGTCGGCACGCAGACTCGCGAACGGCGTCCAGATCTGGCCGAACGGGTCGGTGAAGGACTTGCGCCACTGCGCTTCCGCGGTGAGGCGGGTGTAGGTGCCGGGGAAGCCGCGCAGCAGGCACTGCGAGGGCATCCGCGCCAGCGGATCGGCCGATGCCGTGGTGCACAGGCTGTTGGTGTTGGCGAGCGTCGTGATCGGGTCGAACACCGCATCGTCGCGCGACAGGTTCACGAAATTGGTCTTGTAGCTGACCTCGCCGCCGAAGACGGGATAGTTGAGCACGTTGGAATAGTCGATCACCGGGTAGACGATCGGCACCTGGCTCTGGTTGCCCGAATAGCTCAGCCAGTACATCGTGCGCGCATCGAAGAAGCTGCGGTTGCCGACGCCGGTCAGATAGAGCTGCGACAGCGCTTCCGTCGGCAGCAACAGGAACGAGCCGAGCGGATCGCGGTACTGATAGAGCCGGTAGTCCGAGAAGAAGTAGTAGTCGGACATCAGCACGCCGTCCCAGCCCCAGACCCATTTGTCGTTGAGGGCGAACTGACCCTTGGTGTCGATGGCGCCGCGGAACTCGCGGTCGCCGGGCAGCCCCGCGAATGCTCCGGGATCGAGCTGGTAGATGCCGTAGGCACGGATCTGGTAGGCGCCGTCGATCAGGCGCTGGCGGAATTCGCCCTGCACCAGCGCGCCTTGCCGCGACAAGAAGCGCGGGGTGATGGTCGCGTCCATGTCGGGCGCAATCGCCCAGTAATAGGGAACCTCGACGCCATAGCCCGTTCTGTCCGTGCCGGAAATATAACCCGGCATCAGGAAGCCGGATTTACGCTTCACGGTCGGGTCGGGCGTCGAGAAATAGGGCATGTAGGCGAGCGGCACGCCGAAGAACTCGATCTGTGCCGTCTCGAAATACAGCATCTTCTCCTGCTGGTCGTGGATGATGCGGGCACCCTTGACCTGCCACAGCGGCGGCTTCTTCGGATCGTCCTTACACGGCGCGCAGGCCGTGTAGACGCCGTTCTCGAACACCGTGTAATTGCCGCTGGAGCGGTCGGCGCGGCTCGCGGCCATGCGGGTCTGGTCCGCCGTGTCCACGCGCAGCGAATCGACGAAACCGTCGCGGTAATCGTCGGAGAGATCCAGGATCTCGGCATAGGTGATCTTGCCGTCGGCATCCGTCATGCGGATGTTGCCCTCGGCATGCAGCCGCTTGGTCTTCTGGTCGTAGATGACCCGGTCGGCCTCGACGCTGGTGCCGTTGTAGAACAGCTGCACGTTACCGACCGCGGAGACGCGCGAGTTGTTGTAGTCGTAGTTCACCTCGGTGGCCTGAACCAGCATCTGGTTGTCGTTGGGGGCCTTTGGCGGCTTCGCACGCGGCGGCAGCGGATTGTAGGTGAAGCTCTGGGCCTTCGCCGGCGCCACGGCGGCAGCGTCGATCAAGCCGCCGAGCGAGGCAGCCGCGACGGCGGCAATCAGGAGCCTGCGGACGGACAAGTCGCGCCCGTTCGCGCGCACCCATGTGCGCCGCGTCAAACGAGACACGTGCCCTCGGCGGACGGCAGTCACTATCCGTCCTCCTGATAGAGCAAGGCCAAAAAGCCGGTGAGGCCGCCCACCACAACGGGCAACCACGCCGCAGCGATCGGATGCATCAACTCAGCCTTGCTCAAGTCCTCAGTTACTTTCGACAGAACGTAGAGCAGAAAGCCTGCGCCCACGCCACTCAAAACCATCTTCTGCACGCCGCCCATCCGGAAGAAGCGCAACGACACGGAGGCCGCGAGCATCACCATGGCTGCGAGCAAAAACGGCTGCGCCAGAAGCTTCTGATACTGGAGTCGGTATCCCGCTGTCGCGAAGCCCGAGCTTTCGGAGGAGCGGATGTAGCTCGGTAGTTGCCAAAAGGACACAGTCTCGGGGGTGGAAAAGCTGTTGCGGACCTGCGCCTCGGTCAGCGTGGTCGGAATCTCCAGGGTGGCCTGGTCGATCGGCGGTCCGTCCAGCGAGAAGCGGCGGACGCCCTTGAACAGCCAGCGGCCGGCATCCAGCGTCGCCTCGCGCGCCTCGACCCGCTCCTTGAAGTGCTGGTCCTGGTCGAACCGGAACAGCGTCAGCCCGGTCAGCCGGATGCCCTGCTGCTCGCTGCGCGCCGCATTGATGATGGTCTGCCCGTCGCTGGTCATCTGGTTGAGCCAGAAGCCGGAGGCGTCCTGGATGCCGCCGCCGGGTGCGGAGCCGAACAGCTCGGCCTCCATGCGCTTGGACAGCTCGCGCAAATTGGCCGACATCGGATTGTAGGCGACGGTGGCGATCACGCCGATCAGGAGCGCGCTGCCGAGCGCGGGCGCGATGAACTGCCAGGCGGAGATGCCCGCGGCGCGCGCCACCACGAGCTCGAGCCGGCGGGAGAGGGCGAGATAGCAGGTCATGGCGCCGATCAGCATGCAGAACGGCGTCAGCTTCTCCAGGAGCTGCGGCACCCGGAACAGCGAGGTCTCGGCCACCATGATCGCGGAGGCGGATGCAAGGCCCGAGGTCTTGCGCACCATCTCGATGTAGTCGACCAGCACCAGCAGCAGGAAAATGCCGCCGAAGACGCCGAGCGCCGCGACCACGAAGCGGCCGGCGAAATAGCGCCCCAGTGTGTTGGTGAGCATGCTCATGCGGTGGCCGGACGTCCGAACAGCCGTGCGATCCGTGCGTTCGACCGGTTGATGGCCTCCATCAGGCCGGGAGGCGGCTCGACCACGACACCGCGGATGATCATCCACAGCCCGACGCCGATGGCGCCGAAAACCATCGCATATTGAGCCAGCACCGCGCCCGGCGACTTCACCGTCATCACCGAGCAGGCGAAACCGGCCATGCGCAGGCCGAACACCGCCACGATCGAGGAGGCGATGGAGAAGTTGCGGCTCTGGCGAGTGGTGCGCGGCGCTCCGAGAAAGGCAAAGGTCAGCACCGCAAAGGCGAACGGATACATCGGCGCGAGCAGGCTGTCATGCAGGGCCGCGCGGAACTGCCCTGGAATCTGCTTGTAGACGGGATCGTTGTCGGATGGCGAGAACAGCTCCCAGAGATAGCGCTCACGGATGCCGAGGGTGACGTCGCGGCCCTTGGCGAATTTCGACATGTCGAAGCCGTAGCGGCCGAAGGCCACGAGCGCCGGATCGCGCTTGCCCGCCTCGAAGCGCTGGAGATTGCCGGTTTCCAGCACCAGGAACGAGCCGGTCTCGTTCTTCACGACCTCGCCGTGCTCGGCGACGATCGAGACGCGCTCGTTCGGATCGCGGCGGTCGTCGATGAAGATGCCGGCGAGGATGCCGCCCGGTTGGCGTTCGCGAATCCGGATCGTGAGGTTCTCGTCGAGCCGGGCGAAGCGGCCGGGCTGCAGGATGTTGGTGAGCACGTCCGCGGTGATCTCGGCATCCCACTGCTTGATGCGCCGCATCCCGTCTGGGGCGAGATAGGCCGCGATGAAGGCGACCAGCAGCGCCACCACGCAGGTGGCATAGAAGAACGGAACGAACAGCCGGATCGGCGAGAAGCCGGCGGCATTCATCACGATGATCTCGGAATCGGTCGCGAGCTTGTTCAGTGTGTGCGAGATCGCGATCATCAGCGCGATCGGCGAGATGATCAGGACCAGGGCCGGGATCACGAGGCTGGTGATGCCGAGGAAGGTGAGGATGGTCTGACCCTGGCTCGTCATCAGGTCGATGCCGCGCAACGCCTGCGTAATCCAGATCACGCCGGTTAGGCTGACCAGGACCAACGCAAACGACGCCAGCGTCGTGCGGAAGATATACCTATCGATCGACCCCATGCGCTACCGCACGAATTCCCACCAAGCCCCAATTCCGATCGGAATTCCGGCTGCCCAACCAATCCCCGATCAGGGGATCCCCAAGGTCGGCCAACAGCTCTTCCGCCAGTTCATCCTCTCACTACCATCCCTTTGATCCGTCAACAAAATGGCTGCCCCGTGGCACCCTCATCATATGGTTAATATTTCGCTGTTGTGGCGTGGGGGCCACGGCGGAGCTTGGCATCTGCCGGGCGGGTGGCCCATAGTGGGGGACGCCTCAGTGAATCGCCGTTCAGCTGCGGTTGTGGCTGGAACGCCCGAACGACGAAAAGCCCCATCTTTTGGAGGAGTTATCCATGTCCGATGCCATCAAGGTCGGCTTTGTCCCGCTGTCTGCCGCCCCTCGTGGCATCCTGGTCGTGTTCTGCGACGACGGCCTGAAGCTCGGTCCGGCGACGGTCAAGGCCCTCGGCGGCGCTGCCGAGATTGTGAAGCGCGCGGCGGCTGCGGCCGCCTTCAAGGGCAAGAGTGGTGCTGCGCTGGACATTCTGGCGCCGGAGGGGGTGAAGGCGACCCGGCTGATCGTGATCGGCGCCGGCAAGGCGACCGGCCTCAAGGCCAACGATTTCCTCAAGTTCGGCGGGGTGGCGGCCAGCAAGCTGCCCGCCGGCACCAGCGCCATGACCATCCTGGCGGAGCTGCCGGGTGGCGCCCTGACCAGCGAGCAGGCGGTTGCGATCGCCTCGGGCCTGCGCTTACGCGCTTACAAGTTCGATCGCTACAAAACCAAGAAGAAGGACGGTGAGGAGGGCGGCGCGCGCGCCGACGTCTCGCTTGCGGTCGGCGATGCCGGTGCGGCGAAGAAAGCGTTCGCCGCGGCCGGCCATGTCGTCGACGGTGTGATCATCGCACGCGACTTCGTCAACGAGCCGCCGAACGTGCTTTTCCCGGAGGAGTTCGCCCGCAGAGCGGGTCAGCTCCGCAAGCTCGGCGTCAAGGTCGAGGTGCTCGACGTCAAGGCGATGCAGAAGCTCGGCATGGGCGCGCTGCTCGGTGTCGGCCAGGGCTCGGCGCGGCCGAGCCGCACCGTGATCATGCGTTGGGACGGGGCCAAGAAGGGCGAGGCCCCCATCGCCTTCGTCGGCAAGGGCGTCTGCTTCGACACCGGCGGCATCTCGATCAAGCCGGCCGGCAGCATGGAGGACATGAAGGGCGACATGGGCGGCGCGGCCTGCGTCGTCGGCCTGATGCATGCGCTCGCCGCGCGCAAGGCGAAGGTCAACGCGGTCGGCGCCATCGGCCTCGTCGAGAACATGCCCGACGGCAACGCGCAGCGGCCGGGCGACATCGTCACCTCGATGTCCGGCCAGACCATCGAGATCATCAACACCGACGCCGAGGGCCGCCTCGTGCTCGCCGACGTGCTTTGGTACGTCGCCAAGAAGGTGAAACCGAAATTCATGGTGGACCTTGCGACGCTGACCGGCGCCATCATGGTGGCGCTCGGCACCGAGCATGCCGGCATGTTCTCCAACAACGACGAACTGGCCGACCGGCTGCTCACGGCAGGCATCGAGAGCGGGGAGAAGGTCTGGCGCATGCCGCTCGGCCCGGAATACGACAAGCTGATCGATTCCCAGTTCGCCGACATGAAGAACACCGGCGGCCGCCATGGCGGCTCGATCACCGCCGCGCAGTTCTTGCAGCGCTTCGTCGACGGCGTGCCCTGGGCCCATCTCGACATCGCCGGCACCGCCATGGGCGCGCCGAAGACCGACATCAACCAGAGCTGGGGCAGCGGCTACGGCGTTCGCCTGCTGGACCGCCTGGTCGCCGACCATTACGAGCGCAAATGACCCGACATGACTGAAGTGCTGTTTTACCATCTGCAAAACATGACGGTGGAGAATGTGTTGCCGCCGCTTCTCGAGAAATCGCTCGAGCGCGGCTGGCGCGTCGTGGTGCAGTCGACCTCGGAGGAGCGCGCCGATGCGCTCGACTCGCACTTGTGGACCTATCGCGACGATTCATTCCTGCCGCACGCGACATGGCGGGTGAACGATGTGGCCGACCAGCCGATCGTGCTGGCGATCGAGGGCGGCAATCCCAACGGGGCCAATGTCCGCTTCCTGGTCGACAACGCCGCGCTGCCGGAGGACGCGCAGGGCTATGAGCGCATGGTGCTGCTGTTCAACGGCGACGATCCCGACGCGCTTGCGCTCGCCCGCACCGCCTGGACGGATTGCAAGGCGCGGGGATTTGATGTCACCTATTGGCAGGCCGACGACCGCGGCCGGTGGCAGAAGCGCAGTTAGCCGCAATTAATGATAATTTGCACTTTTCGGGCGATGCTGGCTTCGGCCACCTTCATGCCGCAAAGGGATGTTGGGACAATCGCTTAGGGCTGGTCCTTCACGTGGGGAATTCGTTTATCGTGCGACATCAAAAGCTTCCCGGCTCGCTCTTGATTGCGTTGGCTGCCGTAGCACCGCTGGTCGCGGGCTGCGCGGGCGGGGCCGATTTGCTGTCGAAGGATGCCGAATGGTTCCAGAAACCCGGCCGCCTCTTCATCAAGAACATCTCGATCGAATCGCCGCCGCTGACCCCCGACAAGCCGGTGCGGGCTGAGGATCTCGTCAGCGCCGACGGCGCCTGTCCCGGCATGGCGCCGCCGCCCGGACCGGCCGATGCCAATGCCTCGACGACGCCCGCGCCGATCGGCGGCACGGTCGCGCTCGGCCACACCGAATGCGACGTGGTGCGCGGCATCGGCGCGCCCTCGACCGTCAACCTGTCCAACGACGCTGGCGGCCGCCGCGTCGCCGTCGTCACTTGGACCACTGGTCCGCGCGCCGGCATCTACACGTTCACCGCCGGACGTCTGTCCTCGATCGAAGGCAATCCGGACCCGCAGCCGGTGCCGAGGGCGGCCAAGGGGAAGAAGAAGCAGGCATAGGCGGGGATCACTTCCGCAGCAGTGAAAGAATCTTCGCGGATCGGCTTGGTGCTCAAGCGATCAGGCTCGCGAACGCGGAAACGGCCCTTCATCTTGAGGCCGTCACGCATGTTGAGACCGAGCAGAACGATGTTCGCTGCTCCGGCGGCCAGCTCGAGAGCCTGCACGGCGTAGAACGTGGTGTCGAACTCCGCGGCCTTCGCCTTGGAGGCAAGAAACAACGCGGCGGGAATCAGAATCAGGATGCCGTTGCCGGCAATGAACGGCATGCGTTTGATCTTCGCACCGATCAGGCCGGCGCGCCGCTGCTTTGCCAGGACGAATCCCGAGCCTCCCGTCGCCGCAAGCATCGGAATGAGCAGCAGGAAGCCCCACGGTATGGCGGTCTTCACCATGGCTATGGTCTCGTGTGACGCAAACAGCTCGGTGAGAGCCGTGGAAAGCCAGAAAGTCGCAATGGTGATCAGTGCGACCGCTCCCGCGACTGGGTGGATGATCTTGGTCATGGGTCTGCCGTTTTCGAAGCGAGCTACGCGACGCAGATGCCGGGCACCGCGACTTTCTGGAACAGGTGCGGGGAGGCGACCGCGGATGCAGGGTAAGCCGAGATCTTCGACCTGAACTCGGGGTGCGTGAACGCAGCCCGGAAGTCGGCATTCGTCTGCCAAACTGCGTAGTTCAGATACGTGGGGCTTTCGCCGATCGCCCGATGAAGTTGGGTGGAGATGAAGCCGGGCTGCCGCTTCATGAAGGCGGCATCGTCCTGCCAGACCTGGAGAAAGCTTTGTTCGTCGGCCTTGTCGAGCGTGAACAGATTCACCAGCACCAAAGGGCCGGTGTCGATGCCGAGCTGACGCTCGATGGGAAAGTCAGGGTCCAGTGGGCGTAAGCGTGCCATGACGAACTCCGTCGAGATGGTTTTATGATGTCAATATGGTACTATATGCAATCTAGTAATTTGACATCATGATGTCAATAACTGTCTATGGTGACGGATGCGGAAATCCCAACGGACGCCGGCCGGCGATGCCCTGACGAACCTCATGCTTGACTTGTTCCGGCTGAACAGCCTGCTCCTGACCGCAGGGGACCGTTTGGTGGCCCCGCTCGGGCTCACCAGCGCCCGCTGGCAGATTCTCGGCGCCATCGTGCAGGCAGAGCGACCGCAGCCGGTAGCCTGGCTCGCCCGCGATCTCGGCGGCAACCGCCAGAACGTGCAGCGGATCGTCAACGACCTCCATGCGGAAGGCCTCGTTGCCTTCGAGGCCAATCCGCATCACCGCCGCGCACAGCTCGTCGTCCTCACCGACAAGGGGCGGCGCGCTTTCGACGCCGCCATGGCTTTGCAGATGCCGTGGGTCAACAGCCTTTCCGAAGGGCTTGCGGTCAAGGATCTGCAAACGGTTCATCGCATCGTCGCGGCACTGCGGACGAAGCTCGAGAGCGAAGCCGAGGCGCAGACGTGAGGTGGGCGATGGCGAGGCCGTGTGCAGGTCGCATGTCCTCCATCGAAGGCAATCCGGACCAGCAGCCGATGCCGAGGGCAGCCAAGTCCGAAGAGGAAGCAGACGTAAGGTAACGGCTACGGCCGTCCCTTCATTGCATCTTCGAACAACAGGATCTGACCGCTCAGTCCCCTGAATGTAGTTTTCTCGGGCCAAATTTTCTCGAGCTCGCCGAGCAGATGGCGGGTGAGCGGCTTCCAGTCCCAACCCGACCTTAGAGAATAGATGCTGAGGGTCATGCCTTCATCCGCACGAGTAGGATGGATACGAGCGAGCCACGGCTCGTCGTCCACGCTGATGCTGATTCCGGCATCGTTGCACAGGCTTACGCTCCGCCATATGACGTTTCCATCCTGGCTGTGTACGTCGCGCCGAATTGATAGCGCTTGCGCTTGACCGAAGTCGGCGAAGGTTTGCTCGAGTTTTTTCCATTCTTCGGGCGGCACCCTTAGATTTGCATGGACTTGTAGTCGGACGGGCGTGCGGCTGTCCCGGAAGAGATTGTGGCAGCTTTTGTCTCTTACGACGACCGGCAGGACGAAGACGCCGCATGTCAGAAGGACGGCTGCAGAAACGACACGCCATGATCGTTCATCAGACCCGGATATTCGTATGGCGGCCCAAAAGGTGAGGCCGCCAACAAGGCCCAACGAACCCAGGAGTCCTAAGGTGCTGACGTACTCGATCCAACCAAACGGGGGTGGTGCGCCGTTGAACCAATTGATCGTTGTCGGCGTGCCGCCACCGATCATGGAAATCAATGCTAGGACTCCGAATGGCATTGCCCCGACGGCGAAACCTCCGAGAGCGCAGGCCGCAATCCCGACGTGCGATCGCTTGCGGCTGATGAGAAGATAGAGGGGAAGACCGAGCAGCACTGCGTGCGCCGTTGCGACCATGAACGTCGTCATGGTCAGGTTCAGGCCTTGCGTGATCACGACGATATTGATCGTCTCTTCGATCTGCATGAAAGATGGGATGACGAACGCAATGGTCGCAGCGAACGCCGCAAGTAGAGCCGCAGCCAATAGATGCAAATGCCGCTGAAATCGCATGTCGAGTGGTGGACCAGATTGTCGTGATCCCACAACTGACAACTTAAAGCATGATGCGGAAAAAGGGCGAAGCGGTTTTCCGGAGAGTTCATGCGCAGCGAACAGCCAAAAGCGTGACAGCTCAGGATCTCGTCGCGCATTAGCGCACCGCCTGATCAATTGCCGGCTGCTTGCCACGGGCCCGGTCGCAGTCGCTCAGATATCCGTCTGCGTTGGTGGCCCGACCATAATCGTGATCGCAACACTCCTGCTGACGTCGCTTTCGTGATGGCCGCGCGCCCCGGAATGCGCTTTGATGGCGCAAACAACAATCCGGAGGAAACTAATGCGGTTCATAGCCCTCGTATCGGCGCTGCTTTTGCCGCTCGGTGCGGCATTCGCCCAGGACTATCCGACCCGGCCCATCACCATGCTGGTTCCATTCGCGGCGGGCGGGCCGACCGACACCATCGCGCGCCTGACCGCGGCCGGCATGGCGAAATCGCTGGGACAGCAGGTCATCGTCGAGAACGCGACCGGTGCCGGCGGCACCATCGGCACGACCCGCGCTGCGCGCGCCCAGCCGGACGGCTACACGCTGCTGATCCATCACGTCGGCATCTCGACCGCGGCGACGCTCTACCGCAACCTCAGCTACGACACCAAGACGGCCTTTGCGCCGATCGGGCTCGTGACCAACGCGCCGATGACCATCATTGCGCGGCCCGATTTCCCGGCCAACACGCTCAAGGAGCTCGTCGCCTACGCCCAGCAGCAGGGCGACAAGCTGACCTACGCCAACGCCGGCCTGGGTGCGGCCTCCCATCTGTGCGGCATGCTGTTCATGACCGCGATCCAGAAGCAGCTCACCACGGTGCCCTACAAGGGCAACGGCCCGATCATGAACGACCTGCTCGGCAAGCAGATCGATCTCACCTGCGACCAGGCGACGAACACGACCGGGCCGATCACGGCCAAGCAGGTCAAGGCCTACGCGATCACCACCAAGGAGCGGCTGAAGAGCCTGCCCGATCTGCCGACGGCCGACGAGGCCGGCCTGAAGGGTTTCGAGCTCGGTGTCTGGCACGGCATCTATGCGCCCAAGGGCACGCCGCCGGCGGTCGTTCAGAAGCTGACGGCGGCGCTGCAGACCGCGCTCAAGGATCCCGCGCTGATCGCCCGGTTCAACGACATCAACACCGAGCCGGTCCCGCAGGACAAGGCGACACCGGAGGCGTTGGGCGCGATGCTGACCAGCGAGATCGACCGCTGGGCGCCGATCATCAAGGCCGCCGGGCAATACGCGGATTGAGCTATTGCGTCCCGCCGGGCTTGAAGGCCGAGCGGGCAAAAAGCAGCTTGTTCAAAGGCTCGCTTGCCGGTGCCATAGTGCCGGTACTGTGCATGGGGTTGTTTTGCACGTTTGGTTGGAGTGCGGTGGAGACGTTAGCCCGCCGCCTCGTCGAACTGCGCGCTCGCCTCGAGCCATTGCTCCTCGGCGCGTGCCAGCGCGTCGGCGGCATTGGCACGCGCCTTGGACAGCTGCGCCGCCTGCTTGGGATCGCGCGTAAAGATGTCGGGCAAAGCGAGTGCCGTGTCGATCTTGGCGATGATCTCGCTGACGCGGGCGATCTCGGCCTCGGCTTCGGCGATGCGCTTCTTCAGCGAGCCGCGATTGTCCGCTTTCGGCCGCTGCGGCTTCTCAGGCGGCGCACTGCGCTCGCGCGGGGCTTCCGCGTTGCGCGTGGACAGCACCAGGCGGCGATACTCGTCGAGATCGCCGTCGTAATTGGTCACGGTGCGGTCGGCGACGATCCAGAGCCGATCGGCGCAGGCCTCGATCAGATAGCGGTCGTGCGAGACCATGATCACCGCGCCGGGAAACTCGTTGATCGCTTCCGCGAGCGCGCCGCGGCTGTCGATGTCGAGATGGTTGGTCGGCTCGTCCAGGATGATCATGTTGGGGCCGAAGAAAGTCGCAAGCCCCAGCAGCAGGCGCGCCTTCTCGCCGCCTGACAATTTGCCGGCCTTGGTGTCGGCCGCCTTGCCGGAGAAGCCGATCGCGCCGGCGCGGGCGCGCACCTTGGCTTCGGGCGCATCGCCCATCAGCTTGCGGACGTGGTCGTAGGCGGAGGCGTCCTCGTTGAGCTCGTCGAGCTGGTGCTGCGCGAAATAGGCGATCGACAGCTTGTCGGCGCGCGTCACCTTGCCCGAGAACGGCGCGAGCCGTCCCGCGAGCAGTTTTACAAGCGTCGACTTGCCGTTGCCGTTGGCGCCGAGCAGCGCGATGCGGTCGTCGTTGTCGATGCGCAAGGTGACGCGGCCCAGCACCGGGCTCGCCGGGTCGTAGCCGACCGAGGCGTTGTCGACGGCGATGATCGGCGGCGACAGAATCTTTTCCGGCGCCGGGAAGCTGATCTCGCGCACGTCCTCGGTGACCAGCGCCGTGATCGGCTTCAGCCGCTCCAGCATCTTGACGCGCGACTGTGCCTGCCGGGCTTTCGAGGCCTTGGCCTTGAAACGATCGACGAAGGACTGCAGGCGAGCGCGCTCGGCCTCCTGGCGCTTGACCGCCTTGGCGTCGAGCAGCTCGCGCGCGGCGCGCTGCTCCTCGAAAGAGGAGTAGCTGCCCTTGTAGAGCGTGAGCTTGCCGCGCTCGAGGTGCAGGATCTGGTCGACCGAGCTTTCCAGGAGGTCGCGGTCGTGGCTGATCACGATCACCGTGCGCGGATAATGCGCAAGGTGATCCTCCAGCCATAGCGTGCCTTCGAGGTCGAGATAATTGGTGGGCTCGTCGAGCAGCAGCAGGTCGGGCGCCGCGAACAGCGTTGCCGCGAGCGCAACGCGCATGCGCCAGCCACCGGAGAACTCGGCGCAGGGGCGGAGCTGATCAGCGGCGGAGAAGCCGAGGCCGGAGAGAATCGCAGCCGCGCGGCTCGGCGCCGAATGGGCGTCGATGTCGACGAGGCGGGTCTGGATCTCCGCGATGCGGTGCGGGTCGGTGGCGTGCTCGGCTTCGTTCAGCAGCGCGTCGCGCTCGAGGTCGGCCTTGAGCACGACCGAGATCAGGCTTTCGGGGCCGTTCGGCGCTTCCTGCGCGAGGCTGCCGATGCGCCAGCGCGGCGGCAGGGTCACCGAGCCGTGCTCGGCCGCGAGCTCGCCGCGGATCACCTTGAACAGCGTCGACTTGCCGGTGCCGTTGCGTCCGACCAGGCCGACGCGCGATCCGGGCGTGATCTGCACGGAACTCTGGTCGATCAGAAGGCGTCCGGCGAGGCGGATGGAGAGGTCGGTGATGGCGAGCATGCGGCCTTGTCACCGCAAGGCGCGGCGAACGCAACTCGTTTTTGCGTTAGTGCGTCTCGCGTTCGCGCCGCTGCAGCTCGTTCAGGAGCTGCTCGAGATGGGTCGGAAGGCGCGGCTCGGGCCGGAGGCTCTGCTGCAGCCGTTCGCCCACGGCATCGCAAATCGAGCGGCTGGTGCGCCGGTCGATCTGTTCGCTGTCATTGGCAAAAAGCCCAGCCATCGCAAGGTTCCGTGTTCTCGAAGTAAAGACACGGTACCAAGTCATTGCCGGCGAAATGGTTTCGCTGGCTTTGGGGAAAGCCGGGTATTCTCGTAAAAATTGTATGAGCGGCGCTTTGTACGCTCAAGGCAAAGCCCCGGCGAGGGGGGCGCCGGGGCTTCTCTTGGAAGGTACCTGGGGGGCTTAGGTAGCCTTCGGAAGGTGCTGACGGATTCAGTAGCAGCGGTTGATCAGCCGCCAGCGGGGTCCCCAGGGGGTCGGGACCAGCCGGCGCACATAGCAGCCGCCATAACCGTAGGAGACGGGACCGCCGGCGTAGAAGCGCGGTCCGCCCCAGCCATGGCCGTGGTGATGGCCGTGGTGATGGTGCGCGTGCCCGTGGTGCCGGCCACCGCCATGCCCGCCGCCTTGCCAATGAGCGGAGGCCGAGGTCGGCGCCAGCGCAGCTCCCAGCGCGGCTGCGGCGACAGCGGCAAGCGAAAGTTTCCTCAACATGGTTATCTCCTGAAGACTGCCAGCGCGGGGCTATCGCGCCGATGGAAAGGCCGCCGAAACGGTCCGCCTGAGGTCAGGCTTCGGTTTCGATGGGCCCAACCTTACGCCGGGGAAGCTGAACCGGATCCTGACAGCGGTTTCAGATTGGGTTCATCTGGGTGAAATTGTCGTCATCCAGCGGATCGGGAGCCATCCCCTCGCGGAAACCGCCTATGAGGCTGTTCCGCGGTCGCTTGCCGTCCGGCAAAGGCGCCGATATAAGCCCCGCAACCCCGAACCCCCGCTTTCTCCCCAAGGACAAGATCATGGCCATCGAACGCACTTTCTCGATCATCAAGCCCGACGCGACCGAGCGTAATCTGACCGGCGCAGTCAACGCCGTGATCGAGAAGGCGGGCCTGCGCATCGTCGCGCAGAAGCGCATCCGCATGACCAAGGAGCAGGCCGAGACCTTCTATGCCGTCCACAAGGCGCGCCCCTTCTTCGGCGAGCTCGTCGAATTCATGACCTCCGGCCCGGTCGTGGTTCAGGTCCTGGAAGGCGAGGGCGCGATCGCCAAGTACCGCGAGGTGATGGGCGCGACCGATCCGTCCAAGGCCGCCGAGGGCACCGTGCGCAAGCTCTACGCCAAGTCGATCGGCGAGAACTCGGTGCACGGTTCGGATGCGCCGGAGACCGCCGCGATCGAGATCGCGCAGTTCTTCTCGGGTAACGAGATCGTCGGCTGATCCAGTCGGCAGACTAGAGGCGACGGGCGAAGGGACTCATTGTGGACTGGCTCTGGCAGATCTTCGATCCCGCTACGATCGGGAGCTTCTTTACCCAGTTCCGCAACGAGATGGCCGCACCGACTTTCTGGATCGCGGTCGGCAAGATCATCTGGATCAACATCCTGCTCTCCGGCGACAACGCGCTGGTGATTGCGCTCGCGTGCCGCGGTCTGTCGCCGCGGCATCGGCTCTGGGGCATGATCTTCGGCGCCGGCGCAGCGGTGATGCTCCGGATCATCTTCACCGGCGTCGTCGCTACCCTGATGGAGCTGCCGTACCTCAAGCTGCTCGGCGGCCTTGCGCTGATCGTGATCGCGGCAAAGCTCCTGGTGCCGGAGAACGAGGACGAGAACGACGTCGACGCTGCCGCGCATCTGTGGCACGCCATCCAGATCGTCGTGGTGGCCGACATCGTCATGAGTCTCGATAACGTCATTGCTGTCGCTGCCGCGGCCAATGGCAGCGTGCCGCTGCTGATCCTCGGCCTTACCATCAGCGTGCCGCTGATCGTCGCCGGCGCCGCGCTGATCATGGCACTGCTCACAAAGCTCCCGGTGCTGGTCTGGGCCGGTGCGGCGCTGCTCGGCTGGATCGCGGGCGAGGTGATGGCGACCGATCCCGGGGTCACGCCGCGGCTGCACGCGCTGTTCGAGGGGCCGTTCGGCGCCTCGCTCGACGCCATGCTCGGGGTCTCGCGCATCCCGCCGCAATTCGGCCATGGCGGGGCCGGCGGCGAGTATTTCTGTGCTGTGATCGGAGTCGTCGTCGTGCTGGTGGTCGGCACCATCTGGCGCCGGCGCAGTCTCACCGCGGCTGCCCTCGAATCCTCCGAACGGCACGCCAAGGCCTCCACGGAGTGACGTTGAAGCGCTGATCGGTGCGGCCGCCCCTCCAGCGATGAGAGGCGTCCACATCACTGAGGCGCTTCCCGCGTTGGCAGGACGCGAGCGATCACCGGCCACGGGTTCGGCCGAATCCTCCCATCATTGCATTCGTATGACCGGCGCGCATCACGCTTCGCGAAAGCTCGCGTCGCGCGCGCGTGCGCGCGGGCGTTGCGTGGAGAGTGGTCGTTCGCAACCCTCACGCGATTTAGACCTTGTCTTATTATAAACTACTAAGATTCAAGGGTGCTTTCGTTGACTCGACGAGGGTTCCCACGGCACCTCGCCCCGACGTTCATGTTCATGAAATCGGAAGGTGCGATGTCGTCGAAAGTGTTTTCTCGTCCTGTTGCCGTTCTTGCCGCTCGCATCAAGACGCTTCTGACGTGCGCCAGCCCGAGAGCCTTCACGGTTTCCGTGGTCTCCATTGCCTTGTGCAGCGACGGCGTCCTGCACGCCAGCAGCGCGCAGAGCGCTGCGCCCCAGGCCGCGGGGGGAAGCACGTTGCCGGCGGTGACCGTCACCGCAGACGCGCCGAAGCCGCGCGCGCGTCCACGAGCCAATCCAGTCAGGAGGGCGGGCCGCGGCGCGCCTGCGAACGAGCGGGCCAAATTGCAGGCGGAAGGCACCCCGACGGCTGCGAGGCCCGGTGCACTGCCGCGGACCTACGCAGGCGGGCAGGTGGCACGTGGAGGCCAGGTCGGCTTGCTCGGCAACAAGGATTTCATGGATACGCCGTTCAACATCACGAGCTTCACGGCGAAGAAGATCGAAGATCAACAGGCGGTCACCGTCGCCGATGTCGTCACCAACGATCCCTCGGTCCGTTTCACCGGCCAGACCGGCGGCATTCTCGATTCCTTCTTCATCCGCGGCTTTCCGATCGGGGAAGGCAATGTCGGGGAAATCGCCTTCCACGGCGTCTATGGCGTTGCACCGAACTACCGCGTGTTCACCGATTACGTCGAGCGCATCGAGATCGTCAAAGGCCCGACCGCGCTGCTCTACGGGATGGCGCCGAACAGCAGTGTCGGCGGCACCATCAACATCGTTCCGAAGCGTGCCGGGGATGTCGATCTCACGCGGGTCACGACTGACTACGCGTCAAACACCCAGCTCGGCACGCATCTCGACGTCAGCCGGCGGTTCGGCGAGAACCGCGAATTCGGCATTCGCGTCAATGGCAGCTATCACAACGGCGATACGCCGTTGGACAATCAGTCCCGCGAGGCGCATGTCGGCTCCGCAGCGTTCGATTATCGCGGCGAGAAGTTCAGGGCCTCGCTCGATTTCATCGATCAGGAGGAAAAGTTCGACGCGCCGACGAGACCGTTCCTGGTCGCAACCGGCGTCGCCGTTCCGACCGCGCCGGTCGGACGGCGCAACGTCACGCAATCCTGGGAATTTGCCAAGGTTCACGACAACTCGCTTCTGGCGCGCGCCGAATACGACGTGACTGACGCAGTGACGGTGTTCGCCAATGTCGGCGGCGGCAGGACCCAGGTCGACCGTCTGTTCGGGACGCCGACGATCCTGAACGCGGCTGGCAACACCACGTCGACACCGGGACGATTCAAGTTCGACATCGACAGGAACGTGGCCGACGTCGGCGTGCGGGCCCGAATCGAGACTGGCGCGATCAGTCATGCCGTGAGCTTGCAGGGGAGCTACTACGGGGATGAGATCTCGCGGGGCTCGGTGAACGGCACGGCGGTGTCGTCCAACATCTATGCGCCGATCGCCCGTCCCCAGCAGTTCGTTGCGGCTCCCGCGACCGTGCCGCGGCTGTCGGACACCGAGCTGACCGGCATTGCGCTGGCGGACACCATGTCGGTTCTCCAGGAGCGGCTTCAGCTGACGGTCGGCGTCAGGCAGCAGGGCGTTAGGTCGAACAACTACAACACCACCACGGGCGCCGTGAGCTCGGCCTATGACCAGACGGCGTTCACACCGATGGTCGGCGTGGTCGTCAAGCCCTGGAGCAACGTTTCGCTCTACGCCAACTATATCGAAGGGCTCAGCAAGGGCGATACCGCACCGACGACGGCGGCGAATCAAGGCGAGGTCCTTGCGCCGTATCTGAGCAAGCAGAAGGAAGCAGGCGTCAAGGTCGATTTCGGCACGCTCGCGACCACGATCAGCCTGTTCGAGATCACCAAGCCGTCGGGGCAGACGGGTGCCGGCGACGTCTTCCGGGCTGATCAGGAGCAGCGCAATCGCGGCGTGGAATTCACGGTGTTCGGAGAAGTGCAACCGGGCATTCGCGTTCTTGGCGGCGTGACGTTGATCGACGCGGAGCTGACGAAGACGAACACGCTGGCCAATCTCGGCAAGACGCCGATCGGAGTGCCCGAGGTGCAGGCCAATCTGTCCGCCGAATGGGACACCCCGTTCGCACCGGGGCTGACATTGGTCGCCAACACCATCTATACCGGGCACCAATATCTGAATGGGGCAAACACGCAGGTTGTTCCGGCCTGGACGAGGCTCGATCTGGGCGCGCGCTACACCACGCGCATCAACAACCGGCCAGTGACGGTTCGGGCCCTGGTCCAGAATGTGTTCGACACCAACTACTGGGCTGGCGTCGCGAGCTTCTCTGCGCTAGCGCAAGGCTCGCCCCGAACCCTGCTCTTGTCGATGTCGACCGACTTCTGAGCTTTGGCCTCCTCGGGCCGGCTGCGGAGCTGGATCGGGCGCAGACGACGGGTGCTCTGAATGGACCAAACAATCAGGGCACCACGTCGAGGCGGCTCGGCGCCCGCCCGATCCAGGATGATGCCCGGACGCGTGCAGCACGCGCTGCTGTGGGCGCACCGTTGGTTCGGATTGATCGGCGGCATCGTCGTGGTGCTGATCGGCCTGACTGGAAGCTTCATCGTCTTCTACCGGGAGATCGATGTCGCCCTGAATCCGGCGCTCTATGCGCCCGCCGGTCCGGAGCAGAGCGTCACGTTAGCGGAGGTGATGCACGCCGCCGCGGCAGCGGATCCCGCGCCGATCGCGACGATCCTGGCGCCAGACCGGACCTGGCCAGTCTGGATCGTGATCCATTCGCACGAGACCACGCCAGGCAGCTACCCGAACCGGTGGACGACTATGGTCGATCCTTCCAACGGCAAGGTGCTCGGGCGGCGTGACTACGCCAACGCGTTCGCGCTCAAGGTTTACCGTCTCCATTTCACGCTGCTGCTCTACGAGTTCTGGGGCAAGGAACTGGTCGGCGTGGCCGGGTTCGTGCTGCTCGGCTTGGCGGTCTCGGGTCTCTTCCTTTGGTGGCCGAAGCCGGGGCGATTTTGGCGATCGATCTCGGTGCGCAAGAACGTCTCGCTGCTTCGATTTGTTCTGGACCTTCACGGTGCGGCAGGCTTTTGGGCGCTGTCCGTGCTCTTGTTGATCTCGATCACCGGCGTCGGCATCGTTTTTCCCGACCTGGTGCGGCCCATCGTCGGCCTCGTGTCGCAGCCGACGCCTGATCGCTCGCCGCGAGTCGAAATGCCGCCTCCGGCAGGGACGCCGGTGCTCTCACCTGACGCGATCATGCGACGCGCGCAAGAGGTCAAGCCCGGTGCGACGGTCGCCATGCTCAATCCGCCGACCGCAACGCGCAACACCTGGCGGGTGCAATTCCGTCCTGATGGAGCTGATCCCGCGGTGCGGTCGCGTGGAGCGATCTGGCTCGATCCGTGGAGCGGCGCTGTGGTGCACGACCGCACGCCGGGCACCATGTCGATGGGGGACCGCTATCTCGCCGAGCAGCTCTGGCTCCACAATGGCGCGTCGTTCGGATTCGCAGGACGCCTGCTGGTGTTCGCGGCCGGCTTCGCACCGCTCGTCCTCTTCGTCAGCGGCGCGATGATGTGGCTCAAGAGACGGCCCGGGAGGATGAGGCCCGGCTGAGAGGTCAGCGCCTGACGATTGAACCGGCGCGGCCAACCAGGCGGGCGAGCTGACGGAAGCGGCTGCCGACGCGGTCGGCGACGAGGTCGCCGAGCCGGTGCTCGAACACCAGCATCAATTTGCGGCCCTGGCTGCGGAAATGCGTGGCTGGCAGGACGCCGGGACGTGCGGCCGAGATCAGATGCGCGACGCGGAACGCAGCGCCCAGGAGGCGCGCGCGTTCGAGCTGGGCCGGCGTCAGCAGCTCCTGCATGGTGACCGGCGGCTGGTTTTCCTCGCTGAGGCCGGCATAGCGATAGAACACCGACAGGCCGACGAAGGCGCGTTCGGTGTGGGTGATCGCGCCGAAATTGCCGTTGACGACGAGGCTGAGCGTCTGCTCGCCGCGATGATCGGGATGCACGCGCCAGCCGATGTCGGAGAGCAGGCACGCGGTGTGGCGGAGGCGGCGGTCCACTTCCGTCTCGCGCAGCTTGACGACGCGCACCAGGCGGTCGGTCCAGGCAATCAGCTCGCGCGCGTGCCTGGCCGAACGCGACAGCAGCTGGTTCAGCTCCTCCGCCGCGCAGATCAGCCCGTCCTTGTTGCGTTCGGTCTCGGGCAGCTTCTCGTGCAGCAGGCCCTCGCGCACGCCGAAGGTGGAGAACACGATGTTCTTTGGCTTCGCGACGCGGATGATGTGCTCGAGCACCAGCGCCGCATAGGTGAGGAGAGGGCGCCGCGCATCGGCGACGATCTCGATGTCGGCAAGCATGTCGGCGGCGGCGAGGCGCCGCAGGCGGCGCGAGAAGTCGAGCGCCTCGGCAGCCGGAATGGAATAGCCGTGCATCACCTGAAGCGGATAGCCGCTCTGGATGATGTGGATGCGCGCGAGCGCGCGCCAGGTGCCGCCGACGGCATAGAAGGTGCGACCGCGGCCGGCAGTGAGTAAGTGGACCCCGTCGATCTCGTCGCGCACGATGCGGTCGGCGCGCTTGAGCGATTTGTGGGCGAGGTCCTGCAGTGCGAGGCCGCCGAGCGGCAGCGTCACGCCGCTGCGTACGGCGTTCCTGCGCACGTCGATCAGCTCGAGCGAGCCGCCGCCGAGGTCGCCGACGATGCCGTCTGGATGGTGGATGCCGGAGATCACGCCGAGCGCGGACAGTCGTGCTTCGCGCGAGCCCGACAGGATCTCGATCTTCACCGCGCAGATCCGCTCGGCCCTGGCGATGAAATCGGGGCCGTTGGAGGCGTCGCGGCATGCGGCGGTCGCGATCGCGAACACGCGTCCGACCTTCATCACCCGGCACAGCGCGCGAAACCGTTTCAGCGAGGTCAGCGCCTTGTCGATGGCGTCGGGCGCGAGCAGGCCCGTGCTCTGCACCTCGCGCCCGAGGCCGCACAGCGTCTTCTCGTTGAAGATCGGGATCAGGCTGCGCGCCAGCGCCTCGTAGACGACGAGGCGGACCGAGTTGGAGCCTATGTCGATAACCGCGACGCTCGAGCCGCGCTTGCGCGGCCGCTTCACGTCGCAAATCCCCGATCAGGATTGATGACGTTCGTTCCGGCGCGTGAGACGACGCGGCGAGGATTCCTTGAGCGACTTTCCACGGCCAGACAGACTCGGATTCGTCATGAAGTAGTTGTGGACGTTGAAAGGCTCCTCGCCCTTCGCGGTCTTCATACGCGTTGAAGACCCATCCGGCAACAACTGCCAGCTCTGCTCATTGTCCTTCAGGTTCGCGACCATGATCTGTTCGAGAACCTGCTGATGCACCGTCGGATTTTGCAGCGGACACAGCACCTCGACGCGGCGGTCGAGGTTGCGCGGCATCATGTCGGCGGACGAGATATACACAGCCGCTTTCGCGCTCGGCAGTCCCTGGCCCATGCCGAAGCAGTAGATTCGGCCATGTTCCAGGAAGCGGCCGATGATCGACTTGACGCGGATGTTCTCCGACAGACCGGGAATGCCGGGCCTGAGGCAGCAGATGCCGCGCACCACGAGCTCGACCTGGACACCGGCCTGCGAGGCCTCGTAGAGCGCGTCGATGATGTCGGGATCGACCAGCGCGTTCATCTTCATCCAGACCGCGCCGGGACGGCCATGCCGCGCATGTGCGGTCTCGCCCTGGATGTGCTCGATGATGCGCTTGCGCAAGGTCAGCGGCGACACCGCCATTTTTTCCAGATCGCTCGGCGCGGCATAGCCGGTGATGAAATTGAACACGCGCGCGGCATCGCGGCCGATCGTCGGGTCCGAGGTGAAGTAGGAGAGATCGGTGTAGATGCGCGCGGTGACCGGGTGATAATTGCCGGTGCCGGTATGGACGTAGGTCGTCAGGCTGCCGCCCTCGCGGCGCACCACCATCGAGAGCTTCGCGTGCGTCTTCAATTCGAGGAAGCCGTAGACGACCTGCACGCCGGCGCGTTCGAGATCGCGTGCCCAGCGGATGTTGGCTTCTTCGTCGAACCGCGCTTTCAGCTCGATCAGCGCGGTGACTGATTTGCCGGCTTCGGCCGCTTCGGCCAGGGCGCGCACGATCGGTGAATTGTTGGAGGTGCGGTAGAGCGTCTGCTTGATCGCAACGACGTCGGGGTCGCGCGTGGCCTGCTGCAGGAATTGCACCACCACGTCGAACGACTCGTAGGGATGGTGGACGATCAGGTCCTTCTGCCGGATCGCGGCGAAGATGTCGCCGCCATGCTCGCGCACGCGTTCGGGGTGGCGCGGCACGTAAGGGGTGAATTCGAGGTCGGGCCGGTCGAGGCGGGTGAGCTGCGAGAGCTCGTTCATCGCCTGCACGCCGTCGACCAGGAAGATCTCGTCGTCGGCGGCGGAGAGCGCGTGCTGCACGAAGCTGCGCAGCTGCTCCGGCATCTTGGCGTCGATCTCGAGCCGGATCACCGATCCGCGGCGGCGGCGCTTCAGCGCGGTCTCGAACAGGCGGACGAGATCTTCGGCCTCCTCCTCGATTTCGAGCTCGGAGTCGCGGATGATCCGGAAGGCGCCTTGGCCGTGCAGATTGTAGCCGGGGAACAGGCGGTTGATGAACAGGGCGGTGGCCTGCTCCAGCGAGATCAGGCGCACCGTGCCATCCGCCGGCAGGCGGATGAAGCGGTCGATCTTGCCGGGCATGCGGATCAGCGCGTTCATCTGCTTGCCGTCGGCGGCGCGCGTGAGCTGCAGCGCGATGGTGAAGCCGAGGCTCGGAATGAACGGGAAGGGGTGGGCCGGATCGATCGCCAGCGGGGTCAGGAGAGGGAACACGTTGTGGAGGAAGTAGTCCTCGATCCAGGTTCGTTCCGCCTTTGTGACGTCCTTGCCGTCGACCAGCACGATGCCGACCTCGGCCAACGTGGCGCGCAGGTCGCGCCAGATCGCCTGCTGGTCGGAGGCGAGCTGGGAGACGGTGCGGTTGATCAGCGCCAGCTGCTCGGACGGCGTCAGGCCGTCGGGGCTGCGCTCGGCGATGCCCTCGCGGACTTGGGCCTTGATGCCGGCGACGCGAACCATGAAGAACTCGTCGAGGTTATTGGCCGAAATCGACAGGAATCGCACCCGCTCCAGCACGGGGTGGCTCGGGTTGACCGATTCCTCCAGGACGCGGCGGTTGAAATGCAGCCAGGACAGCTCGCGGTTGATGAACCGCTCGGGACTGGACGCGATCGCCGGAAGGCTCTCGGTTTCCGGGGCTTTCTCTTTCGTTTCAACAGCTTGCGCAGAGTCCATCAGAAGTCGGTCCATCCAGTTCACCCCAATTGCGACTCAAGCGCAAAAATCGGCGGGAGCATGTGTTAGAGCGATGACGTTTCGATGACATTGATGTTCCGCCCCTGCACCGCGTCAAGCGGACTTCGGGGAGGCCTGCGAGCCTGTCAGGCGTCCCGGAGCAGCTCGGCGGCCAGCGCCCGGGTGACGGGACGGCCGAGCCGCAGGGCTTCGCTGTCGAGCAGCTCGACGGCCCGCCGGGCGGCGGCCGAGGACCGTTCCAGGCGCGTCGCGAGGTAGCCGACCACGCTCTCGTCCACATTGAGCTGGCGGTCGGCGCAGAACTTGACGATGAGGCCGCGGAACAGCTGGTCGTCGGGCGGCAGCAGCGTGACCGCCGGAACGGCGCGCAGGCGCGAGCGCAGGTCGCGAAGCTCGATCGGAAGCGCGGCCGGCGCCTCGCGGCCGGTGAACAGGACGTAGGCGCCGTCCTCGCGGGCGAGGTTCATCAGGTGAAACAGGGCACGCTCGTCGAAGTCCCCAGCCTTGAGATCCTCGACCACCAGCGCGCCGGTGGCGAGCGCGCCGGGCACGTCCGTCGCGGTCAGCGCATTGGCGGTGGTCGAGCGGGCGCCGGCTTCCTCGGCCCAGATCGCGGCGAGATGGCTCTTGCCGCTTCCTTCCGGGCCCGCCAGCCACATGATCCGGTTCGGCCATTCCGGCCAGCCGTCGATGAGGCCTAGACCGGCCGCATTGGCGGGGCCTTCGAGGAAGTTGTCCCGGCTGAGGCTCTCCGCATGCGGAAGCGCAAACGCCAATTGTCGGGGATGAACGCGGCCTGCCACGCTTGCTCTGCTCCATGCCGGCGCGCCGGCCCGCTTGTAGAGATTCGACTTGATGGTGCGGGACTTGGCCTTTTGCTGGGCTGCTTCCTCGCTCATTTGGCCTCGATCGTGCTCATGTGCCGCAGCCACTCGACGAGATAGAGCGACACGGAGGAGAGCGTGAAGACCGTGACGAGACCCATCAGGATGATATCATAAGGCGCGGGCTTGAAGCCGAAGGCAAGCGCCGCCAGCACCAAAGCTGCGAATGCCACTTGTGCCACCGTGTTGAGCTTGGACACTTTCGACGGCTTCATCTCGACCGGCCGGTCGAACAACCAGGACACGATCACGGCGGCGACAATCATGATGTCGCGCGAGACCACCAGGATCACGATCCAGCGCGGGATCGCACCCCAGATGCCGAGCGCCATGTAGATCGAGACCAGCAGCGCCTTGTCGGCGAGCGGATCGAGCAGGGCGCCGAGCTCGCTCGTCATGTTGAAGCGCTTGGCCAAAAAGCCGTCCACGGCATCGCTGATGCCGGCGATCAGGAAGACGGCGAACGCCACCTCCATTTGGCTCGACACGATGGCCCAGACGATGATCGGGACCAGCATGATGCGGCCCAAGGTAATGATATTCGGAATACTCACGAAAGCGCTTCCCGGCACCGGTTCTGACCTCAAATCCGGCCCGTTGCAGGCTGAACCGGTTGATATGTCTACATAGTATAGCGGGGAGCGCCATGCGAGCCATTGCGCGTCCCCGGAATTCAACGTAACCAGCCGCAAACCCACTGGAAATCGGGCATGACCGACCGCAAAAACGGCCTCACTTACGCCGATTCAGGCGTCGATATCGACGCGGGCAACCGCCTGGTCGACCTGATCAAGCCGATGGTGCGCGCCACCGCGCGGCCGGGCGCCGATGCCGAGATCGGCGGCTTCGGCGGCCTGTTCGACCTCAAGGCGGCCGGCTTCAAGGATCCGGTCCTCGTGGCCGCGACCGACGGTGTCGGCACCAAGGTCAAGATCGCGATCGAGACCGGCCTGCATGGCGGCATCGGCATCGACCTCGTCGCCATGAGCGTCAACGACCTCGTGGTCCAGGGCGCCGAGCCGCTGTTTTTCCTGGACTATTTCGCCTGCGGCAAGCTCGATCCGGAGGCCACGGCCGCCATCGTCGCGGGCGTTGCGGAGGGATGCCGCGAATCCGGCTGCGCTTTGATCGGCGGGGAGACTGCCGAAATGCCCGGCCTCTACAAGGACGGCGACTACGATCTCGGCGGCTTTGCCGTCGGCGCCGCCGAGCGCGGTACGTTGTTGCCGCGCAAGGACATCGCCGCGGGCGATGCCGTGATCGGTCTCGCTTCGTCCGGCGTGCATTCCAACGGCTTCTCGCTGGTCCGCAAGATCGTCGAGCAGTCGGGCCTCGGCTTCGAGGCGCAGGCGCCGTTCGCGCCGGTGATGACGCTCGGCGGCGCGCTGCTGACGCCGACCAGGCTGTACGTGAAATCGTGCCTGCGCGCGATCCGCGAGACCGGGGCGGTGAAGGGGCTCGCCCACATCACCGGCGGCGGCTTCACCGACAACATCCCGCGCGTGCTGCCGAAGCATCTCGGTGTCGGCATCGACCTGGCACGCCTGCCGGTGCTGCCGGTGTTCAAATGGCTGGCGGCCCAAGCCGGCATCGCCGAGCTGGAAATGCTGCGCACCTTCAATTGCGGCATCGGCATGATCGCGATCGTCGAGCCCGACAAGGTCGACAAGGTCGTCGAAGTCTTCACCGACGCAGGCGAGACCGTGGCGCAGCTCGGCACCGTGATTCCGGCCGAGGGCGAGCACCGCGTCGTCTATAACGGCCACCTCGACATGGCGCTTTAATGACTGGCGCCGTGATGAAGCGCCGCGTCGCCATCCTGATTTCCGGGCGCGGCTCCAACATGGCTGCGCTGATCAGGGCAGCCGCCGCCGCGGATTTCCCGGCGGAGATATCGCTCGTCATCTCGAACAAGGCGGATGCGCCCGGGCTCGAACGTGCCAGAGCGAGCGGCGTGACCACCGAGGTGATCGAAAGCAAGCCGTTCGGCAGGGACCGCGCCGGCTTCGAGACGGTGCTGCAGGCCGCGCTCGACAAGCACGGCATCGAGCTGATTTGTCTCGGCGGCTTCATGCGCCTGTTCACGGCCGAGTTCACCAAGGCCTGGTACGGGCGGATGCTCAACATCCATCCCTCGCTGCTGCCATCGTTCCCCGGCCTCGACCCGCACGGCCAGGCCCTGCGCGCCGGCGTCAAGCTCTCCGGCGCGACGGTCCACTTCGTCATTCCCGAGACCGATGCCGGCCCGATCGTGATGCAGGGCGCGGTTCCCGTCAGCGACCACGATACCGCGGAGACGCTGTCCGAGCGCATCCTCGAAGTCGAGCACCGCATCTATCCCGAGGCGCTGCGGCTGCTCGCGGCCGGTAAGGTCCGCATCGAGGGCGATGTCTGCAGGACGGCGGGAAGCGCAGCGTCGGAGAATTTTCTGGTTGCGCCGGTGGCGCGCTGAAGAGTCGTCGCCGTTTCGGCGCCACAAACAAAATCCCCCGGCAGAGCCGGGGGCAACGTCATGATCGCTCGCATGCCGCGAGAGACATCAGGAAACCTTGAGGTTCTCCGCGGATGATTTGCCGCGGTTCTCCACGAGGTCGAATTCAACCACCTGGTTCTCGTTGAGGGTAGAGAGTCCCGCACGCTCGACGGCGGAGATGTGGACGAACACGTCCTTGTCGCTGCCATTCGGCTTGATGAACCCATAGCCCTTTGTCGGGTTGAACCATTTGACGGTGCCCTTTTGCGGCATCGCTCGTCTCCTCCACTAGATATAAAAACGACGCGGCCGCTTTTTCGCGTGCCACGCCACAAACGGGCTCCCGGAAGTCTGTTCGAGTCTTGAGGCGCAATGTCGCGAAACGCACAGCAAACGGCCAATTCCGATTGTGAACGTTATTGCAACATGAAATTCGCCGGCTAGCAAGCCGCGCGCGGATTTCAAGAGCAAGCCAGGTGCCTTCAAGCGCAATTTGCGACCTGTGGCAGCAGAACCACAATCGGTGCAATAGCCTCGGCCGTTATGCGCCAACCGGTTGACCCCTCGTGGCAGTTCGGCCCAAATCGCCGCAAGCGCCGCAGACCGTGTTGCATTTTTGCGCGCCCGCCACTTCGCTTTCGGGATTCATCGCATGCGCTGCGCCGCGCAGCTCTTCGGGACACGGCAGACGATCGGGCTGGACCGCGTCCGCCGGATCGTGGCTGCGCTCGCGATGGCGTTTGCCCTGGTCGTGACGATGGCGGCCGTAACGCCCGGCTTCGCGCAAAGCACGCCCACGCCGACCCCGACGCCCACGCCGACACCCACGCCGTCACCGACCCCGATTCCGTCGCCGACCTCGACCAATCAAAATCAGTCAGCCGGCAACAGCATGCTCAATTTCGGCTCAGGCTTTCTGGAGCGGCTCGGCAATCAGGCCTCGAGCGGCGTCAGCCGGGCGTTCCGCACCAATCCGGGCGGCGGCGGCGCCTCGGTGGCTGCGGAAGATCCGCGCTACCGCACCTGGTTCGAGGGCTATGGCCTGTCGGTCCGCACCGAAGCGCAAGGCGACTTCGTCGGCGACAAGCGCAAGACCTTCGGCGGCGTTGCCGGCTTTGGCGCGCGGCTCGCACCCGGCGTCAACATCGGATTCTCCGTCGACCACAGCCACACCGACATCGACGTGCCGCTGGCGCTGCAATCCGCAACCCTCGATCTCACCCAGCTCGGCTTCAGCGGCTCAATCGACAAGGGCCCGTGGACCTGGGCCTTTGCCATGGTGCACGGCTTCGGCAAGGTCCATTCCAGCCGCGATACCGGCCTTGGCCTTGCGACCGCGCGCTATCGCGCCGCCGTGGACGGCGCGCTGACCGAGATCAGCTATTACTGGACCAAGGACGAGATGCGCATCGTGCCCAAGGGCGCGCTGGAATATGTGCGTGCCACCAGCGCCGCGTTCCAGGAGACCGGCGGGCTCGATCCGCTCAACGTCGGCTCGTCGGCGCTCTCGCGCGCGCGCATCATGCTCGGGGCCGAGGTCGGCCGCTATTTCATCATCGACCAGAAGATCCTGGACCTCTCGGCCTACGGCAAGTTCGTCGACAATTTCCACCAGGACCTCGGATCCATCCAGGTCAGTCTGGGCGCCCAGAACGTCATCGTCCCCGGCATCGGCGAGAGCCGTTACGGCGCGGATGCCGGCGCCTCGGCTTCGCTCAGCCTGACCAACGTGGCGAGGCTCTACGTCAATTACGACGGCAAATTTCGCAACGAGCTCACCTCGCACCAGGGCACGCTCGGCTTCGAATACAAATGGTGAGCTGACGCTCGCCTGCGTTAAGTCGGCGCCGTCGCCACGTATCCCGCCAGGCCAAAGCCCTCGCGCGCCGCCGTCATCATCGGCACCAGCGCGTTCGGATGGATGAACTCGTCGCGGAAGCAGGGATAGGTCCTGGCATCGAAGATCTTCTTCAGCCAGTCGACCACGATCTTGTGCCGCTCGGAGCTGCGGAACTCCTTGTGATAGGTGAGCCAGAGATCGGCGTGATGGCTGACGCCGAGATCGACCGCAACGAGCGGCGCACCGAGCGCGATCGATACCGTCGGCAGGAAGCCGATGCCGGCGCCGCGCTCCACCGCGTAGAGCACGCCCACCGACGAATTGGTCTTGATCCCGACGATGCCTTCGAGCGACTTCAGCCCGAGCACGCGGGCATAGGCGCCGTCGTCGACCTGCGGCGCGCTCTGCTTGATGATGCGGTGATTGTTCAGTTCGGCGAGCGTTGCCGGCACGCCGTAGAGGCTTTCATACTCCTTGGAGACGAAGGGATAGATGTGGAGGCGGCCGAGCTTGGCGACGATCAGATCGGGATTGGTCGGCGGCTCGAGCTGGATCGCGATATCGGATTCGAGCCGCGCGACGTCGGCCTGCTCCATCGCGCAGCGCAGATCGACCGTGATCTTGCGGTACGTCTTCTGGAAGTCGATCAACCGCGGCAGGATCCAGAAATTGCCGGGGCCTTCCGTCACCGCGACGCGAACGGTGCCCGAGGTGTCGTTCGAGGACCGCGCGGCGCGGCGGAAGACGTTGAAGGCATGACGCTCCATATGCGTGACGTCGGCGATCATCGCGGCGCCTTCATCGCTGAGCGTCAGCCCGCTCTGGTCGCGCAGGAACAGCTTGCACCCAATGCTCTCCTCGAGCCGGTCGATGCGGCGCATCAGCGTGGTGGAGGTGAGGCCGAGCTCTTCGGCGGCATTCCGAAAACTTTTAAATTTTGCGCACGCTAAAAACAGCTTCAAATCATCCCAGGACGCGCCCAGGGCTTCTTCACGGTGCTGCATCATCGCAGCACCCCGGTGCAATAACTGCTGCATACTCCTGATCCCCAACCGCTAAGCTCGTCGTAGCGGGGCATGAAAGCCTCGAACGATAGAGGCGCGACATGAGTATGGAAAGGGGCACGTTTGCCGCAAGGCATGATTTCGATGCCTTGCCGCTGAGCCCGGACGTCGACGTCCGCTGTGCGCAATTTTCCGAAATTGGAGCGCTTTCGGAGATGGCGCACCGGCTGGTGCCGGGCGTGCAGATCGGGACGGCGGAGCTTGCCAAATATTACGTCTTCGATCCCCAGAGCATCCTGACATTCAGCCGCAAAGGCAAGCTCGTCGGCGGCATGGCCTTCCTGTTTCTCAATGACCGCGGACATGACGCGCTGCTGCTCGACGAGATTTGCCTCACCGCGCCCGAGACGCGTTATCTCGCATCGGCAGACGAAGACGTCGCTGCCATCTACATCTGGGCGATCGCGGCGACGGGCCGCGGCATCGCCGGTCTCGGTAAGGCCGCGGCTCATCTGCGGCAGATAAGGTTTCGCGATGCGGATTGCTATGCGCAGCCGTCAACGGTGGCCGGACGCGACATCATGAAGGCGACAGGCTTTGCGCCCGTCCCGAGCTTCCAACCCGACCTTTGGTGCTACGAGCGGCCCTGGCATCGACAGCCGATGCGCATGCCGGGAGCGATCATCCAATCAAGGAGCTTTGCAGATGCACGGTACTAGGATTCCAGTCGCCAAGCCCTGTTCCCGCGCTATCACCATCCGCCTCGCGCGCGACCCAAGCGATCTCATGCTGGTGACCGCCATCCGCTCGGCGGTCTACCTCGCCGAGCAGGATTGTCCGTTCGAGGAGGAGTTCGACGGCAACGACATGGTCGCGGCGCATTTCATCGGCTTCGTCGGCAACGAGCCTGCGGGCTGCCTGCGGGTGCGCTTCTTCGGCGATTTCGCCAAGGTGGAGCGGCTTGCGGTGCGTCACCAATATCGGCGCTCGCGCGTCTCGTTCAAGCTGGTGCAGGCCAGTGTCGATTATGTGAAGCGCAAGGGCTTTCGCAAGATCTACGGCCAGGCGCAGGACCGGCTGGTCGATTTCTGGGCCCATTTCGGTGCCAAGCCGCTCGGTCACAACCGCAAGATCACGTTCTCGGATTTCTCCTACACGGAGATGCTGCTGGAGATCGAGCCGGGCCCGGACGCCATCACGCTGGATAGCGATCCCTATGTGATTATTCGTCCCGAGGGCGATTGGGACCGTCCTGGCGTGCTCGATGCCTCGGCCGGGCGGGCGGTGACCTCGCCGCTGCGGGACCTCGCGCTCGCCGACCGCTGAAACAGGTGCAGCTGCGCGCAACTCGATGCTGGTTTCAATGCACGATGATCCGCCGATCCTGGTCTGTGCGGATCTTCAGGTCGAGTACCTGACCCCCGGCCGCCGTCACGTTATCCGCGAGGGCGATGCGACGACAGCGCGCTGCCTGGAACTCCTGACGCTGTGGCGCAGCAATCTATGGCCGGTGATGCATCTGAAGCGCATCGCGCAGGCGGCTTGGTTCAATCCGTCATCCAGGCTGACCGATTGGATCGCGGAGACCAGGCCACAACCGGGCGAGATGACGTTCGAGCACCCACTGCCGTCCGCCTACAGCTCGTCGCGGTTTGGCGGCCACATGTCCGCTATCCGCACCACACGCTGCATCCTGATCGGCTTTTCCCTGGACGAGACCATCCTGGCCACTGCCGTCGAGGGGTTTCACCGCAGTCATCGCTACCATGTGATCACCGACGCGGTGGCTTGCCGGCAGCCGGGCACGGACGATGCCGCGGCCTACCGGCATGCGGTAGTGGATGTCATTGCGAATTTTGCTACAATCCAGTCCAGCGCCGAACTGATCAGAACCAGCGGCGCCGTTGCGGTGTAGGCGGCCGCGGCCGGTCGATGGGGTTGAGAATTGTCGCGGGGAGACGAGCTCAAGGAGCTGGCGAGCGATCTGTCGCATGCCGCCGAGAAGGCGCGCAGACTTGGGCTGCCTACCACGGTCTACTTGCTCTCGATGGCGCTGGTGGAGGTGAGGGAAGCCGTTTCCGCCACCGACGAAGTGGACGACGACGGCGCGGCGTGAGAGCTGCCCAGCCCGATTCTGCGATCCGCGGTCCTATCATGTGCGGCTTTGTGCATCGCTGCTGAGCGCTTGCCGCCGACGAATTGGCATTGCAAGTTTTGCGTCGTGGCAATAGCCAAGTACTTGAGACAAGTACTCGCCATCGAGTGATGACGCCGGCCCGCCGGCGGCGTGACGCTTTTAGGGATCATCGCAAATGTCCATGCTGCCCAATTCGCAAGAGGCCCGGGATGTGGCCTATCAGCTCCATCCCTACACCAATGCGCGCACGCATCAGCAGGCCGGTCCGCTGGTGATCGAGCGCGGCGAGGGGCCTTACGTCTTCGACGCGTCGGGCAAGCGCTATTTCGAAGCCATGGCGGGCCTGTGGAGCGTCGGGCTCGGCTTCAACGAGAAGCGACTGGTCGAGGCGGCGCACAAGCAGATGCAGGCGCTGCCGTTCTACCATACGTTCTCCGCCAAATCGCACGGTCCCTCGATCGACCTCGCCGAGAAACTGGTCGCGCTCGCGCCGGTGCCCATGAGCAAGGTGTTCTTCACCAATTCCGGCTCGGAAGCGAACGACACCGTGTTGAAGCTGATCGCCTATCGCTCCAACGCGCTCGGCCAACCGCAGCGCAAGAAGGTGATCAGCCGCCTGCGTGCCTATCACGGCGTCACCATCGCATCCGCCAGCCTCACGGGCCTGCCGAACAACCACCGCTCGTTCGACCTGCCGCTGCCGAACATCCTGCATACGGGCTCGCCGCACTTCTACAAGGACGGCGCCCCCGGCGAGAGCGAGGAAGCCTTCGCCACGCGCCGGGCCGAGGAGCTCGACGCCCTGATCCAGAAGGAAGGGCCGGATACGATCGCGGCGTTCTTCGGCGAGCCGGTGATGGGGGCGGGCGGTGTCGTGGTGCCGCCGGCGACCTATTGGGACAAGATCCAGAAGGTCCTGAAGAAGTACGACATTCTCCTGGTCGCCGACGAGGTGATCTGCGGTTTCGGCCGCACTGGCAAGATGTTCGGCTGCGAGACCTACGGCATTAAGCCCGATGCGATCGTCGTCTCCAAGCAGATCACATCGAGCTATTTCCCGCTCTCGGCGATCATCCTGAACGACCGCATGTTCGAGCCGATCGCGGACGAGAGCAACAAGATCGGCGTGCTCGGCCACGGCTTCACCGCGGGCGGCCATCCGGTCGGCTCGGCGATTGCGCTGGAGAACCTCAAGATCATCGAGGAGCGCGGCCTCGTCGCACACGCGGCCGAGCTCGGTGGCTACATGCAGGGCCGCTTGCGTGAACTCGCCAGCCACCCGCTGGTCGGCGAGGTCCGCGGCGTCGGCATGATCGCCGCGCTCGAGCTCGTGCTCGACAAGGCGCGCAAGACCGCGGCGGCAACGCCGGGCGCCGTCGGCGGCATCGCCAGCCGCATGCTCCAGGAGCGCGGCGTGATCTCGCGCAACATGCTCGATGCCATCGCGATCTGCCCGCCGCTGATCACGACCAAGATCCAGATCGACGAACTGGTGGACGCGATCTCCGGCGTGCTGAACGACATGAAGAGCGAAGTGGCGAAGCTGACGCCGGCGTAAGGCTTCGTCGCTCTCTCCGTCGTCATTGCGAGGAGCTCTTGCGACGAAGCAATCCAGACTGTTTCCGACGAGGGATTCTGGATTGCTTCCCTGAACCTGTCATCGGGCCGCGCTTCGCGCGGACCCGTTGGCTCGCAATGACGGGAAATCGGCGCGACAGCGTGCCCCTACGCCCGCTGCACCCCGATCACGCGGCCTTTCTCGATCGCGAGCGCGAGCTCGCCGCGCTTGAGCTTCAGCGCGGCGTCGCCGAACAGCTCGCGGCGCCAACCGCGCAAGGCGGGCACGTCGGCCTCATCGTCCGCCGCGATCTCCTCTAAGTCGTCGACGGTCGCGATCACCTTGCTTGCGACTGCGTGGCGCTCGGCGGTCATCCGCAACAGCACCTTCAACAGCTCGACGATGGCGGCGCCGTTGGAATTGTTGCGCGGTTTCTCCAGCTTGGGCAGCTTCGAGAAGTCCCGCGCCAGCCCCCGCTCGACCGCGGCGATGATGTCCGCGCCCCATTTGGATTTCTCGAACCCCTTCGGCACCGAGCGCAGATGGGCGAGCTTCTCCAGCGTGGTCGGCGCGTGGGTCGCGATATCGGTGACGGCTTCGTCGCGCAGCACGCGGCCGCGCGGCACGTCGCGGCTCTGCGCCTCCTGTTCGCGCCAGGCCGCGACCTCCATCAGCACCGCGAGGTCTTTGGGCTTGCGGACCCGCGTCTTCAGGCGCTCCCAGGCGCGCTCGGGATGGAAATCATAGGTGCGGGGGGAGGTCAGGACCTCCATCTCGATGGAGACCCATTCGCTGCGGCGGCGCTTCTTCAGGTCGGCGTCGAGCGCGGCGAACACGTCGCGCAGATGGGTGACGTCGGAGACCGCGTAATGCATCTGCTCCTTGGTCAGCGGCCGGCGCGACCAGTCGGTGAAGCGGTGGGTCTTGTCCGGACGGTGGCCGGTGACCTTCTCGACCAGCGCGTCATAGGCGATGCTGTCGCCGTAACCGAGCACCATCGCAGCCACCTGGGTGTCGAACACCGGGTGCGGGATGATGCCCGCCTGGTGCCAGATGATCTCAATGTCCTGGCGGGCGGCGTGAAACACCTTGAGCACGCCCTCGTTGCCCATCAGCTCGAAGAACGGCTTGAGATCGATCCCCTCGGCCAGGGTGTCGATGACCACGGCTTCCTCGGCGCTGGCCATCTGCACCACGCACAGCAGCGGGTAGTAAGTGGTCTCGCGCAGGAATTCGGTATCGACTGTTATGACGGGGTGCTTGGCCAGCCGGCTGCAGGCAGCCGCGAGGTCAGCGGTGGTGGTAATTAAATCCATGAACGGCCCATGACACTTGGTATCAGCCGTTCCGCCGAAAGTGCTGTGATGTCAAGGGGCTCTAAGCGAATTCGAGCCTTGCATCGGGCCGGAATCGTCCCTTTCCGACGAAATTCCTATTCGTAACGGATCCGGTGCGAGGATTTGCGGGCGCAGGGCAGCGCCACCACGATCACGCACATGGCGACCAAGGCCAATCCCAGGAACTCGAAAACCAACAGATCCACGGCGAAATCTCCAGAAACATTGATAGATTTGTCGGGGGTGCGTTGAGGGTCTGTTAATTGCGATGGTTACCGGCGGCGGGCCGGGGCGGATGGTGGACGAGAAGTTAATTGGGCGCAGCCATGGTCACGCCATCAGCTTCGGCAAGCCGGTCGCGAGGATGTCCACGGCAGCGCGCACCTTCGGCGGCAGCCGGGGTGAGCGCGGCCAGAGAGCGTGGCACTCGTAGAGGAATTGGGGCTGACTGCTGAAGAGATTGACCAGCGCACCCGTGTCGAGGCGCTCGCGGACCAGCCAATAGGGTAGCCAGGCGAGACCCATGCCTTGTGCCGCGGCATCGGCAATCGCCTCCAGGTCGTCAAGTCGGAGCCGGCCCGATGGCATGATCTCGCGCGGAGGCGCGCCCTCCTGCGGAAAGAGCCACGGCCGGACACGCCCTGAGCCGCGATAGATGATCGCTTGATGGGCGGCGAGATCGTCGAGCGATTTCGGTTTGCCGCTCGTGCGCAAATACGACCGGGCGCCACATACCACCATGCGCTGGCTTGCGATGCGCCGTGCGATCAGGCCGGACTGGTCGTCGAGATCGCCGGTTCGGATTGCCAGATCGTAGCCGGCCTCGACGATGTCGGCAATCGGATCGCCGAACGAGAGGTCGAGTTCGAGATGCGGATATTTCCGCGCGAGCTTCATCAGCAACGGCGCAATGCAGTGCCGTCCCAGCAGGGCCGGCATGGTGACGCGCAGCCTGCCGCGCGGCTCCGACAGCTGGTCGGCAACGACGCTATCTGCGGCTTCGGCCTCGCTCAGCACCGCGCGGCAGCGTTCGTAGTAGGCCTGGCCGGCGTCGGTCAGGCTCTGGCGCCGCGTGGTGCGGTTGAGGAGCCGTGCCCCGAGGCGCTCTTCGAGGAAACGGACGTGCTTGCCAACCATCGGCCCCGACATCTCCAGGGCATCGGCCGCAGCCGCAAACGAGCCGAGATCGACGGCCCTGACGAACACGGCCATGCTGGTCAGGCGGTCCATGATTGAAAACTCCTGGTTTCGACTGTTGGCTTGCTTGGGCGATTTATCCCCTTCGCATGGATCGGCATAGCTCTATTCAGTTCAACTGTTTTGGAGTGCATCCATGGCCCGCGTCGTTCGCTTTTATCGCCATGGTGGTCCCGACGTGCTGCGCATCGAAACCATCGATGTTCCGCCACCGGCGACGGGCGAGGTGCAGATCCGGGTCAAGGCACTCGGCCTCAATCGCGCCGAGGCCCTGTTGCGAAGGGGGACCTATATCGAGCGCGCGACATTTCCGTCGGGGCTGGGGGTGGAGGCGGCCGGCATCGTCGATGCGGTCGGGGATGATGTGACGAGCTTTGTGCCGGGCGATGTCGTGAGCATCGTGCCGCCGCTGTCGATGGTGCGATGGCCGGCCTATGCCGAGCTCGCGACGTTTCCGGCCGAACTCATCGTGAAACATCCGCCGGAGCTCGGCTTCAAGAAGGCGGCGGCCGTGTGGATGCAGTATCTGACGGCCTACGGCGCTTTGGTCGACATCGCCCGACTTGGCCGAGGGGACATCGTCGCCATCACCGCTGCATCCAGCAGCGTCGGGATTGCGGCGATTCAGATTGCGAACCGGGTCGGCGCGACGGCGGTCGCGCTGACCAGGACCTCGGCCAAGCTTGGGGCCTTGCGCGATGCCGGCGCGCCTCATGTCGTCGCCTCGGACGAAGACGACATTCGGGCGCGGCTGGAGGCGATCGCCGGATCTAACGGGGTCCGCGTCGTCTTCGACGCCGTCGGTGGTCCCGCGTTCGAGCCGCTGACCGCGGCCATGTCGCCGGGCGGGATCCTGATCGAATATGGTGGATTGAGTCCTGAGCCGACCCCGTTTCCGCTCTTCAACGTGTTGACCAAGAGCCTGGTGCTGCGCGGCTACCTCGTGCACGAGATCATCCGCGATCCCGCGCGCCTTGCGCAGGCCAAGGCGTTCATTCTCGACGGGCTGTCGGATCGCACCTTGCAGCCGGTCATCGCCAGGACGTTCCGCTTCGAGGACATCGTCGAAGCGCATCGGTTTCTGGAGTCGAACGATCAGTTCGGCAAGATCGTGGTGACGATCTGATCGAGCGCATTCCCAACGCATTCGGCGCCCCGCATGACGGGGCGCCGAAGCTTGTTCGTGCGATGGACAGCCGATTTTACGGCAGCTTCAGCGACGTCTCCGCGTTGTATGGCTTCAGCGTCTCGTCGGCGGCTTTCTGGGCGGCGGCGAGAGCTTCCTTCGGCTGCTTCTTGCCGTTGAGGACCAGCATCACCTCGTCCTCGAGGTTCTTGCGCACCGGCACGGTCTTGTAGGTCGCGAACCACGGCTTTGCGACGTCGAGCTGCTCGACGGCGGTCTTGGCGTCCGGGTTCTTGGCCAGGAATTCGACCATCTCCGGCGTCTTGTAGGCGGCCATGTTCGGCGCGAAATAGCCGGTGGCGCGGCTCCACCAGCCGCTCTTCTCCGGCGAGGTCATCCACTTGATCAGCGTCCAGGCGGCCTTCTGCTTGTCGGCCTCAAGCCCGGCCGGCATGATCAGCGAGGCGCCGCCGATCGGCACCGCGTTGCGGACGTTGCGCGGGATGAAGGCGACCTTGTAGGGGAACTTGGCGTTGTCGCGCACATAGGTGAGCGAGCCTGTCGACAGCATCATCATCGCGGCATTGCCCGAGATGAAGGAGGTGCTGACGGCAGGGCCGGGCGTGGCGCCGGGCGTGTGGACCTTGTGCTTGTAAATGAGGTCATTCCACCAGGTGAGCGCGCCGAGCATCGAGGGCGTGTCGTAATAGACCTCGCCGCCGAACTCCTCGTTGTAGTAGCGGCCGCCATTGCTCATCGTGAGCGTTTCCATCATCCAGCCGCAGTAATCGTAGGCGCAGGGGATTGCGATGCCCCATTGGGTCACCTTATCGCCCTCGCGCTTGGTCAGCTTCTTGGCCCAGTCGGTGAGCTCGGCCCAGGTCTGCGGCGGCTTGCTCGGATCAAGGCCCGCTTCCTTGGCCTTGTCGGCGTTGATGTAGAGCAGCGGCGTCGAATTGTGGAACGGCACGCCGTAGACCGAGCGGTTGATCACGGCATTGCCGTGCAGCGCCGGGAAGAACTGGCCGAGGAACTGGTCCTTGGTGGTGCCGTCGGCCTTGATCAGCGCATCGAGATTGGTGAGCTCGTTCTCGATCTGCATGTCGAGCAGGAAGTTCGCTGACATGATCACGGCGGCCGGCGGCTTGCCGGCCTTGATCGCGGCGCGGGTCTTGATCAGCGTGTCGTCATAGGAGCCGGTGTAGACCGCAGTCGCCTTGACGCTGGGATGAGTCTCGTTGAACTCCTTGATCAGGGTGCCCATGTCGCGGGCGAGCTTGCCGTCGACGGGGACGGGAAAGAACAGGTCGACCTCGGTCGGACCTTCGGCCTTGGCCGGAATGGCGAGGACGCCTGCCATGGTACCTACCATGGCAAGGCCGAGCATGAGCCTGCGGGAGAACAGCATCGGAAAGTCTCCTATTTGATGCCTGAGGTGACGAAAGAGCTGATGAAGCGTTTCTGGAAGATCAGGAAGGCGACGAGCAGAGGCGCGATCACCATGAGCGTGCCGGCGGCGATGGTGCCCCAGGCCTGCGTGCCTTCGGCGGTCTTGGTGAAGACGGAGAGGCCGATCGTGAGCGGGCGCTTGTCCGGCGAATTGATCACCATCAGCGGCCACAGGAAGTCGTTCCAGTGGCTGGTCACGGAGATGATGGCGAAGGCCGAGAAGCTCGGCATCGACAGCGGCACGTAGATGTGGCGGATGCGCTGGAACAGACCGGCGCCATCGATCAGCGCGGCGTCTTCCAGCTCGGTCGGAATGGCCTCGAACGCCTGGCGCATCAGGAAGGTGCCGAAGGCCGAGGCGAAGAACGGCATCATCACCCCGGTGAGCGTGTCGTAGAGACCGAGCTGCGCCACCAGCGACAGGTTCGGCACGATCAGCAGCACCGGCACCAGCATCAGCTGCATCAGGAACAGGTAGAAGATCGGCGTCTTGCCGGCGAAATCCAGGCGCGCGAAGGCAAAGCCCGCCAGCGTGATCGTGACGAATTGCACCAGCAAAATGCCGGTGCAGATGATCGTGGTGTTGAGCGTGTAGCGCGGGAAATCGCCGATCTCCCAGGCGTCTCTGACATTGTCGAGCGTGGGCTTGAGGCTCGGCATCAGCTCGGCCATGGCGTTGATGCCGTCGGAGGCCGGCCGCAGCGTCGCAACGACCATCCACAGGAAGGGGATCAGCCAGACCATTGCGAGCAGCACGGTCAGGGCGAAGCCGAGCTTGGGCGTGATCTCGCCGCGGGTGGCGAGCGGGGCGTCCTTCCACAGTGTATCGATCAGCTTCATGGCCCGCCCTCGCGGTTCGCCATGGTGCGGAAGGACAGCGCGGTGAGGGCCATCAGCGCGGCCAGCGTCAGCAGCGTCGCGGCCGAGGCCTTGCCGATGTCGTAGTGCTCGACCGCCTGCTGGTAGATGTAGAACAGCACGAGATTGGTCGCGTTGGACGGCCCGCCCTGGGTCATGACGAAGACGTGGTCGACCTGCGTCACCGCATTCAGCGTGGCGATGACGGTGACGAACAGGAAGGTGGGCTTGAGCTCCGGCAGGATGATGTGGCGCAGCCGCCGATACGGTCCGGCGCCGTCGAGATGCGCGGCCTCCATCACGTCCTCGGGCACGGCCTGGAGGCCGGCGAGGAAGAACAGCATGTAATAGCCGGCATTCTTCCAGATCGTGATGACCATGATCGCATAGAGCGCGATGTCGGGATCGCCGAGCCAGTTCGGCAGCACCGGCAGCAGCCGGCCGATGTAATAGTCGAGCAGGCCGACATTCGGCAGGAAGATGAACAGGAACAGCGCCGAGGCCGCGACCATCGGGATCAGCACCGGCAGGAACAGCGCGGCGCGCAGCGCGCTGGTCACCGCGTTGGTGCGCGACAGCGCCAGCGCGAACAACAGCGCAAGCGCAATGCTCGGCACCGCCGTGCCGACGGCGTAGATCAAATTGTTGACGACGGCGCCTGCGAAGGCGGGGTCGGCGAGCACCGCGCTGATGTTCTCAAAGCCGACGAAACGCACCGGCGCCTTCGGCGTCGCGCGCTGATAGAGCGCATCGATCAGCACGCGCCCCATCGCGCCATAGGTGAACAGCGCGAGGAAGACCAGCGAGGGCAGGAGCAGCAGATAGGCCGGCAGCGAGGCCTTGAAGCGGCTCGTGAACCGTTTCAGGACGTGTAGACGCGGTGCCGCCGACGTCGCGACCGGGAGAGCCGCGGGTTCAGCGAGGCTCATCTCATCGCGCCCGGAAATTGAGCGCGTAGTCGCGGCCGTCCACTCCCGCCGGTGGCTCGAAGGGGAAGCGCAGACTCTGGTCGAGGAAATCGTGGCTGTGCACGACGAGGTTCTCGTCGTCGATCAGCACGACGCCATAGGCCGGCGGCTCGTGGCTGGCGAGATGCTCGCTGGCCGCGACGTCGAGCTCGAACCAGACCTGGTGGTTGGTGCCGCGCAGCGTCGAGAACGGGATCTTGCCGTAGCTGCCGAAGATCGGCCGGTGCACATGGCCGAAGAAGAGGTGGCGGATCCGCGCGCGATAGGGCGCGATGACTTCCGCGAATTCGGCGCTCTGCTTCAGCGCGATCTCGTCCATGGCGTGGACGCCGACCGGGAAAGGCGGATGGTGCATGAACACGACGAATTCCTGGTCGGCGGATGCGGCGGCGAGCGTATTCGCCAGCCAGCCGAGGCGCTTTGCGCACATCTCGCCGGCATGGCTGGTCTCGTCCAGCGTGTCGAGGAAGACGAATAGGCCGTGCTCGGTGGTGCGCGTGCCCTGCACGAAGCCGTTGGCATCGCGCGGCGCCGCCTTCAGCGCGTCCAGGCAGGTGACGCGCTTGTCGTGATTGCCGACCATCGCGATGTAGGGAATCTTCAACGCCGTCATCGCCTCGGCGAAGTTGGCGTAGGACTCAGGCTCGCCCCAATGGGTGAGATCGCCGGTCACGACCGCAAACGCAGCGTCGGACTGGTGCTTGTTGATGTCGGCGATCGCCGCATCCAGCCGGGCGCGCGGATCGAGGCCGTAGAGCATCGAGCCGGGATTCGCGAGATGCGTGTCGGTGAGGTGGATGAATTTGAAGGGCATGGCGCGCCTAAATCGGGACGGTGGGAGGATCTGCGCCTCCGGCAAGACGGCGCTGTCAGCCCGTTAGAGCGCGTGTGTTTCAGTTTGATGACAGCGGTTCCCGCGGCCTGCTGAAGATGTGGACACGCCTCCGGGGGCAGATGCGACGCGGATGGCGCCTCACGATTGCGCTGCAGTGAAGGAGCTACCTTGCCGTGAAGATGCGGTCATGGTTTGCTGGGTCCAAGCCTCATTTGCATCACGAGTTTCCCCAATGCCGCCGCGAGTCTTCCGCAAGCTGGGATTGCTTGCTCTCTCCGTCCTGCTTGCCGTGTTGAGCACCGGTCCGCGTGCGACCGCGGCCGAGTTCAACTTCGCCCGCTACAAGGAGACCGATCTCGACGAATTCCTGGCGCGCCGGCGGCCCGCCACCGGCATGGACATCTACCCAATGTCGCCGCTGAAGCTCGATGTCACGCTGGCCTCTCACGGCGAGCCGTGTGCCAACGGAGCGCTCAAGCGTCTCTGATCATGAGCGGCATGCCCAAGCAGGATGCCGACAGCCTGCAGGCGACCAACTGCATCACGGTGCGCTCCGCCAAGGGGCGCGAGCTCAAGGTCTTCATGCAGGACGTGGTTTACGGGTTTCTCCCGAACGAGGTGCCGGTCGGCGGCAAGCTCTCGCTTTATGCGATCCACGCCTTCACCTCGCCCGACGGGCCGGGACTGCTGGTCAGCGAATTCCTGACCCCGCGCAGCTTTCCACGTGCCGACAAGCCGGCGGACACGACGATGACATCCTGCGGATGCTGGACCCACGACGAGCATCCCGGTGTCGATTTCACCGCCGACAAGCCGGGCGCTCCGGTGGCAGCGATGGCGGACGGCGTTATCGTCAAGATCGAGACCGGCGAGCAGGCGCCGGCCGATTTTCCCGGGATCGGCGGCTGCGGCCGATACGTCGTGCTCAAGCACACCTATCCCAATGGCGGCATCGTCTACACGCGCTACGTCCAGCTCGGCCGCGTGGTCGGTCCGAAAGGCGAGACACTTAGGGTGGGAGCGACCGTCAAAGCGAAGGACACGATCGGCGAGATCGGCCCGAGCAAGGTGCTGCATTTCGAGCTTCGCCCCGTCGCTCCCGGCAACACGACGACGGACAAGGCCTGGAGCGAACGCTACGGCAAGATGCCGGACATGGAGTGGTCACGCTACGAGACCGTCGATCCCCAGAAGTTCGACGTGGCATCGTTCGGCGGGGTGAAGAAGGCGACGAAGTAGAATGAGTGCGTAGGGTGGATTAGCGAAGCGTCATCCACCTTTTCGCTCTTCGCGCGTCGAGAGAAGTGGTGGATTACGCCTTCGGTTAATCCACCCTACGCAGCGGGCTCGATCTCGCTTCGGCTACGTCCCGCAGAACGTCTGCAACACGCGCTGATCCGGCAGCGGCGGATCGGCGTAGGCTGCATACTCCGGCTGGTCCTCGAACGGCTTCGCCAGCACCTTCACCAGCTCCTCGAACGGCGCGTAATTTTCGTCGTTCACCGCGGCCTGGATCACGGCCTCGACGCGGTGGTTGCGCGGGATAAAGAGCGGGTTGACCGCGTGCATGGCGGCCTGCCGCTCGGCTGCGCTCTGTGGCTCCAGCGCGATGCGCGCGCGCCAGCGGCCGGCCCATTCGTCGAAGGCTGCGGGCTCCATGAACTGCGCGCGCACGTCGGCGCCCTCATCGGCCGCGGCGTCGCCCAGCTTGCGGAAGGTGAGGGTGAAATCGGCCTGGTTCTTGGCCATGGCATCCAGCAGGTCCTGGATCAGCGCATCGTCGCCGTCGCGCTCGGTGAACAGGCCGACCTTCCGCCGCAGGCCGGCCTGATAGGCGGCGCTGAACTGATCGGAGAACGCGCCGAGAATGTCCTGCGCCTCGGCCACCGCCTTCTCCTGCTCGTCCGAAAACAGTGGCAGCAGGCATTCGGCGAGGCGCGTCAGATTCCACAAGCCGATTCGCGGCTGGTTGGCATAGGCGTAGCGGCCCATCTCGTCGATCGAGGAGAACACCTGGGCAGGATTGTAGGAATCCATGAAGGCGCACGGACCATAATCGATGGTCTCGCCCGAGATCGAGCTGTTGTCGGTGTTCATCACGCCGTGAATGAAGCCGACCAGCAGCCAGCGCGCGATCAGCTCGGCCTGGCGCGCGACCACGGCGGCGAGCAGCGCGTGATACGGCCGCTCCGCCTGAAGCAGCTCCGGATAGTGACGCGCGATGACGTGGTCGGCGAGCCGGCGGATCGCCTCGGTGTCGCGCCGGACGGCGAAGAACTGGAAGGTGCCGACGCGAATGTGGCTGGAGGCGACGCGGGTCAGCACCGCGCCGGGCAGCGCGGTCTCGCGGATGACATGCTCGCCGGTAACGACCGCGGCGAGCGAGCGCGTGGTCGGGATGCCCAGCGCGTACATGGCCTCGCTGACAATGTATTCGCGCAAGACCGGACCGAGCGCCGCGCGGCCGTCGCCGCGGCGGGAGAATGGGGTGGGGCCGCTTCCCTTGAGCTGGATGTCGCGGCGGACGCCGTCTTTGTCGATGACCTCGCCGAGCAGGATGGCACGGCCGTCGCCGAGCTGCGGCACGAAATGCCCGAACTGGTGCCCGGCATAGGCCATGGCGATGGGATCAGCTCCGGCGGGAACCGTCTTGCCGGCCAGGATCTCGGCGCCATCAGGGGTCTCCAGCACATCAGGATCAAGCCCGAGCTGGACCGCCAGCGGCCGGTTCAGCTTGATCAGCCGGGGGGCGGCGACGGGGGTCGGCGCGACGCGAGCGAAGAAGTTGTCCGGCAGCGCCGAATAGGAGTTCTGGAAGGGGAAATGCACCGTCATGACCTCAAGATAGGGCTGGAACGTCAATCGGCAAAGGTTCGTCCCCGGATAAGCCAAAAATGGGCATCTGAGGTCCAAATCCGGCCGTTCCCTTGGTTGCCGCCCCCGTCCTGCCGGGGTAAACCCTGCCGCAACTTCGGACCGGCCATCACGGGCCGTTCGATTCGCTTCCTTCCGACATTGATTTTGGGACGACCATGCATCGCTACCGGTCACATACATGCGGCGCGCTCCGCGAGAGCAACATCGGCGAGACCATCCGCCTCTCCGGCTGGGTCCATCGCGTCCGCGACCATGGCGGCGTGCTGTTCATCGACCTGCGCGACCATTACGGCCTGACCCAGTGCGTGGTCGACCCGGACTCGCCGGCATTCTCGCTGGCCGAAAAGCTGCGCTCGGAATTCGTGGTCAAGATGGACGGCAAGGTCCGCCGCCGCCCCGATGGCACCGACAATGACGACCTGCCGACCGGCAAGGTCGAGGTCTACATCAGCGAGATCGAGGTGCTGGGACCGGCCGGCGACCTGCCGCTGCCGGTGTTCGGCGACCAGGAATATCCCGAAGACATCCGCCTCAAGTATCGCTTCCTGGATCTGCGTCGCGAGAAGCTGCACCAGAACATCAAGACGCGCGTCGAGATCATCAAGTCGATGCGCCGGCGCATGGAGGGGCAGGGCTTCTTCGAGTTCAACACGCCGATCCTGACCGCGTCCTCGCCGGAAGGTGCGCGCGACTTCCTCGTCCCGTCGCGCATCCATCCCGGCAAGTTCTACGCGCTGCCGCAAGCGCCGCAGCAGTACAAGCAGCTGCTGATGATGTCGGGCTTCGACCGCTACTTCCAGATCGCGCCCTGCTTCCGCGACGAGGACCCGCGCGCCGACCGTCTGCCCGGTGAGTTCTACCAGCTCGACGTCGAGATGAGCTTTGTGACGCAGGAAGACGTCTTCGCGGCGATGGAGCCTGTGATCACGGGCGTCTTTGAAGAGTTTGCCAAGGGGAAGCCGGTGACCAAGGGCTGGCGCCGGATTCCGTTCGCCGAGGCGTTGCGCAAGTACGGCAGCGACAAGCCGGACCTGCGCAATCCCATCGAGATGCAGGACGTCTCCGAGCATTTCCGCGGCTCCGGCTTCAAGGTGTTCGCGCGCATGCTCGAAGATCCCAAGAACCAGGTCTGGGCGATCCCGGCACCGGGCGGCGGCAGCCGCGCCTTCTGTGACCGCATGAACTCGTGGGCGCAAGGCGAGGGCCAGCCCGGCCTTGGCTACATCATGTGGCGCGAGGGCGGCGAGGGCGCAGGTCCTCTCGCGAACAACATCGGGCCCGAGCGCACCGCCGCGATCCGCGGGCAGCTCGGCGTCAAGGAAGGCGATGCCGCCTTCTTCGTCGCCGGCGATCCCGACAAGTTCTGGAAGTTCTCAGGTCTCGCCCGCAACAAGGTCGGCGAGGATTTGAACCTCACCGACAAGGAGCGGTTCGAGCTCGCCTGGATCGTCGACTTCCCGATGTACGAGTACAACGAGGACGACAAGAAGGTCGACTTCTCGCACAACCCGTTCTCGATGCCGCAGGGCGGCCTGGAGGCGCTGAAGTCGCAGGATCCGCTGACGATCAAGGCGTTCCAGTACGACATCACCTGTAACGGCTACGAGATCGCCTCGGGCGGCATCCGCAACCACGTGCCGGAAGCCATGGTGAAGGCGTTCGAGATTGCAGGTTACGGCGAGCAGGAAGTGGTCGACCGCTTCGGCGGCATGTACCGCGCCTTCCAGTACGGCGCGCCGCCGCATGGCGGTATGGCCGCCGGCGTCGACCGCATCGTGATGCTGCTCTGTGGCACCACGAATCTGCGCGAGATCTCGCTGTTCCCGATGAACCAGCAGGCCATGGACCTCCTGATGGGCGCTCCGTCGGAAGCCACCACAAAACAGCTCCGCGAGCTGCATGTGCGGGTCAACCTGCCGCAGAAGTGAATTTGACGGTTTCTAGTCTGGTGCCCCGGACGCAGCGCGGCACGCGAGTGATGCGCTGCTGAGCTGGGGCCCAAGAATTCCGGTGAACTTGCTCTTTTCGTCTTCGTCGTGTTCAAGTTGACGTTAATCGTGACATCGATCTAAGGTCGCGTCGTGGACGGAGAGCTCAATGAGCAACAGTCGCGTCGCCGCCCTAGTCTTGGCAGTGATTGCGCTGCTTATCGCCGGCATGATGCTCGACTTTTACTGGGACTGCCGCCTCCTGAAGGGGGGAACGATGAAAGACTGCATGCCCGGTCGCCCCGGACCGACGGGACTTCACTGACGACACGAGTTGAAGCCCTCCCGAGCCGCATCCGGGAGATCGAACTACAGCCCCGTCGAGGCCTCGATCCTGAACTGCGCCAGCGCGCTCTGCGGGTCGGTTTGCGAGAGCTGCATCAATTGCATCAACGGCACCTTGGCGCGGGGCGTCAGCTTAATGGTCAGCGTCTGCCCCGGCGCTTCCACGAATCCGGCGAGCGCGTCGACCGCGCCCCTGGCATCGCTATTGGTCCCTGCGATCTTCTCGCCTTGCGCCCTGATCATCGCGACGATGGCGCTGCGGGCAGCATCGCGGCTGACATTCTGCATGCGTGCGAACTGCGCCACGACGAGATCGACCACGCCGCCGTCACGCAGCGAGGCCTCAAGCGCGCCGGTTTCGACCAGCGCTGCCTGACCCATCGCCTGCGCCGGGTCGGTCGTGAACAGGCCGCGCGGCACATTGACGAGCGCGACGCGGGTCTGCAGCCTGGCGAGGTTGCCGAGATCGAGCGTAGCGGGGGCGAGCGCGAACGCGCCCGACGATTCCGTCCAGGCCGCGCCGAGATCCAGATCGATCGCCAGCTTGTCCACGCCTGCCACGATCAGCGGCTGCAGCGCCGGATTGGCGGGATCGGTCGGCGCGACCATCTTCACGACCAGATTGACCTTGCTCGGGATCGGCCCGACGAACTCCCCCCAGTTCAGGCTGATCGTATCGATGGTGAAGAGCTGCCGCGTCGTCTTGTACGACGAGACCACGCCCTTGATCTCGGCACCTTGGAGCACGCGGAATAGGCCGACCATCTGATCGGGCGAGGGCGGCCGTCCCGGCGTTTGGAGACTCGCCGCCCAGCGCATCAGATTTGCCACGCTGAAGGACTTCAACGCGAAGCGGTCCATCTTGAACTGGCCCTGCGGCATCGGGATGTCGAGGCCCTGCAGCGTTATTCTGTCCTGATCGTATTTGACCGCGTCGAGCCGTCCCGTCCCTTGCGGCGTCTCGGCCGTTTGCCGGCCAATTTCGGCCTTGCCGATCTGGAAGCCGTCGAAGAGGTCGGCCACCTTCTCGATCATGTCATGCGACTGTGCCGGCGTTGGGATCGAGCCGTCGGCCGGCACCAGCGCGATGATCTCGGCCGGCCGGAATTTCGAGGGCCGGATGGCAATGTCGTCGAAGGTGAACCCGTCCACCTGCATGCGCATGCCGGGAGCCGCCGTCACGACATAGGAGTTGACCGAGATGCGCCGATAGATCCTGTGAAAATTGTCGTCGTTCGATCCTTGCGGATCGAGCGCAGCCCTCACGGCGGTTGGGTCGAATTCGTAGATGGCCAGGCCGGACAATTCGCCGGTCATCTTCGCGGGCCTGCCCGGCTGGGTCAGGTCGACCGTAAGGGCGACGCGGTCCATCTTCGCCGTTTCGATCTTGCCCCGGTTGACGTTCTGGATGGACACGCCCGAATAGACATAATCACCGCCGCCGGCATTGCCGCCCGCATCGACGTTGACCTCGAGGGTCGGCACCGCGATCTCCGACGCCGAGATGTTCGCGTATTGCGCGAGGATGAAGCGGTACATGTCGATAATCGAGCCGGTCACCGGCGTGCCCTCTGCGCGGGTCGGGCCGGAAAAATTGCGCGCGGTGATCTGCGGGAGCTTGTAGTTCGCCTTCACGGTGATCCGCTCGGTGGATGTAAAGCCGACCTCGACGCCCGACGCCTCGATGCTGTCGGCCGAGAAACGAGCCTCGTCCGGCTGGCGCACACCGACGGCCGTGATCTTGGCGACCTTCAAGGTGGCGAGCTGCGCCTGGGCAGGCTCGACTTTGATGTCCTCCACCGTCAGCGTCCGGGTCGCGAGCTCGAACCCGATCTTGCCATGGCTCGCCTTGCCCCCACCCGAGCGGATCTGCGCGAACACCGCCTCGACCTCGGCGGTCGCCCGGTTCTGCACATACAGATTGAAGCCGAACCATCCGCCCGCGGCGAGCACCGCTGCCACGACGAGGCCGATCAGGATTCGCTTCATTCCCAGCTCCGATTGCCGATTTTGGATCGCGCAACCTGCCATATTCGCGAAACGCCGCGCGGTCCAGAGAAAGCTATGTTTTCAAATATTTGACGGCGCGCCCTGTTGACGGGGATGCAATCGGATGTTGCCACCGGGCCTTCGGCCGTGCTTCATCCCGTTTCCATGACCCGGAAATACGGTCCGCTTGGGCCGTCGAATCGCATTTTTGAGGCCGGTAACGCGAGGCGAGACACCGCATGTCGTCCTATTCTGATGATCTCCACCAGGCGGCGCTCGCCTACCACCGTCTGCCGCGCCCTGGAAAGCTCGAGATCCAGGCAAGCAAGCCGCTTGCCAACCAGCGCGACCTTGCGCTGGCCTATTCGCCAGGCGTCGCCGCGGCCTGCACCGAGATCGCCAAGAACCCGGCCGAGGCGGCCACGCTCACCACGCGCGCCAATCTGGTTGCCGTGGTCTCCAACGGCACCGCGGTGCTCGGCCTCGGCAATATCGGTCCGCTGGCCTCCAAGCCGGTGATGGAAGGCAAGGCGGTCCTGTTCAAGAAATTCGCCGGCATCGACGTGTTCGACATCGAGATCGCCGCCGACACCATCGACCGTGTGGTCGAGACCGTGGCCGCGCTGGAGCCGACCTTCGGCGGCATCAATCTGGAGGACATCCGCGGACCGGAATGCTTCGAGATCGAAGCGCGCTTGAAGGAGCGCATGAAGATTCCGGTCTTCCACGACGACCAGCACGGCACTGCGATCATCGTCGCCGCCGCCATCACCAATGGTTTGAGGCTGAACGGCAAGAAGCTGTCCGAGGTCAAGATCGTCGCGTCGGGGGCAGGGGCCGCGGCGATCGCGACACTCAATCTCCTGGTCTCAATGGGCGCGCAGCGCAAGAACATCTGGGTCTGCGACATCGACGGCCTCGTGCACGAGGGCCGCAACACCTCGATGGACCGCTGGAAGGCGGTCTATGCGCAGAAGACCGACAAGCGCACGCTCGCCGACGTGATCGGCGGCGCCGACATCTTCATCGGGCTCTCGGCGCCGGGCGTGCTCAAGCCGGAGATGGCCAAGGCGATGGCCGACAAGCCTTTGATCATGGCGCTCGCCAATCCCGTGCCGGAAATCATGCCGGAAGAGGCGCGCAAGGCGCGCCCCGACGCCATGATCTGCACCGGCCGTTCCGACTACCCGAACCAGGTCAACAATGTCCTCTGCTTTCCCTTCATCTTCCGTGGGGCGCTCGACGTCGGCGCCACCGCGATCAACGAGGAGATGAAGCAGGCCGCCGTCGAGGCGATCGCGCAGCTCGCGCGCGAGGCGCCGTCGGATGCCGTCGCGCAGGGTTTCGACACCGGCGAGACGCAGGGCTTCGGTCCCGGCTCGCTGATCCCGAGCCCCTTTGATCCCAGGTTGATCTTGCGCATCGCGCCGGCCGTGGCGAAGGCGGCGATGGAATCGGGCGTCGCAACGCGCCCCATCACCAATTTCGACGAATACACCGCGCTGCTCGAGCGCTTCGCCTTCCGCTCCGGCCTCGTCATGAAGCCGATGTTCGCCAAGGCCAAGACCCAGCCGGTGCGCGTGATCTATGCCGAAGGCGAGGACGAGCGCGTGCTGCGCGCCACGCAAGTCGTGCTGGAGGAAAAGCTGGCGCGGCCGATCCTGGTCGGCCGTCCGTCGGTCGTGGAGGCGCGCATCAAGCGCTTCGGCCTCTCGATCCGGGCCGGCAAGGATTTCGACCTCGTCAATCCCGAGGACGATCCGCGCTACCGCTCCTACGTGCAGTCCTATGTCGAGGTCGCCGGTCGCCGCGGCGTGACGCCGGATGCAGCCCGCACCGTGGTGCGCACCAACAATACGGTGATCGCCGCGCTTGCGGTGACGCGCGGGGAAGCAGACGCCATGCTCTGCGGCGTCGAGGGCCGCTACATGAGCCATCTGCGCCACGTCCGCGAGATCGTCGGCTTCTCGCCTGGAATCAGCGACTATGCGGCGCTGGCGCTATTGATCACCAGCAAAGGCGCCTTCTTCATCGCCGACACGCAAGTTCGCCCCAATCCGAGCGCGGAGGAGCTTGCCGAGATCGCATCGCTCGCCGCGGTCCACGTCCAGCGCTTCAACATCAAGCCGAAGATCGCCTTCGTCTCGCATTCGGATTTCGGCAGCTACGACACCGATTCCTCGCGCAAGATGCGGCTGGCGACCCAGCTTCTGAAGGACAAGCATCCGGAGATCGAGGCCGACGGCGAAATGCAGGGCGACACCGCGCTCTCCGCAGCTGCGCGAAGGATGGTGCTGCCGCATTCCAAGCTGGAGGGCGAGGCCAACATCCTGATCATGCCGACCCTGGATACTGCCAACGTCGCCTATCAGATGATCAAGTCGCTGGCGGACGCGCTGCCCGTCGGCCCGATCCTGGTCGGCCCGGCGCGCCCCGCGCATATCCTCACCCCCTCGGTGACGGCACGCGGCATCCTCAACATGACGGCCGTGGCCGTGGTGGAAGCGCAGGAACGCGCCTCGCGGCAGCAGCCGACGTTGTTTACGTAAGGCACCGCTGTCGCGCCGCTGGAGGTGCAATCCTTCTCCCCTTGTGGGAGAAGGTGGCATAGGCGGCCTTCGGCCGCCGTTCTTAGCGACGCCGAAGCGAAGCTTCGGCCGTGGCGCCGGATGAGGGGGCCGTTTCCGCGAGTCGGGATCTCGCGAGTTGCCCGTGCCGATAGATACCCCTCATCCGTCTCGCCCTTCGCGGCGAGCCACCTTCTCCCACAAGGGGGAGAAGGGAAGAGACCGGCAATTTTGAATTCCTATCAGTTCGCCATTTCCCCGTTTGTAAACCGGCGCACGACTCTCCATAATCTCCTTAAGCGTTCTGCGCTCTGAGCTTGCCAAGAGGCCGATCATGCCAGCGTTCGTGACTTTCGGGCGAATCCTGTTCGCCGTGCTGTTCATCTACACGGGCGCGACCAAGCTGTTTGCCATCCAGGCCACCGCCGACGTCATCGCAACCAAGCTCGTGGTGCCCGATGTCGTCGCGCCTTATGCCCAGCAGGTCGAGACGGCGACCGCCATGACCACGCCGCAGCTCTTGGCGATCGCGATCGGCGGGCTCGAGATCATTGCAGGGCTGATGATCGCGCTGAATTTCGGCGCGCGTTTCTTCGCGATGCTGCTGATCGTCTACGTCGCCGTCGCGACCGTCCTGTTCTACGATTTCTGGAACATGGCGGCGCCCGACAACGCCAAGATGCTGGTCGACGCGCTCAAGAACCTCTCGATCATCGGCGCGCTCTGCATGATCATCGGCTATGGCCGCACCACGCGTCCGGCCGAGGCGGCCTACGGCGACGTCTAGCGGTCACTCCGCTCTCGGCGGCGCGATCTCGCGCATCCAGCGGGAAATCGTCGCGCTGCTCGCTCCATCGCTGCCGCGCTGTCGGCCGAGCAGGGCGGCCTCCCGTGCGGCGCGGGGCGTGATGCCGTAGGCGGCCTTGAACGAGCGCGTGAAATGCGCGTCGGTGCCGAGCTGCCAGCGCCGTGCCACCTCGCTGATCCGGGGGCCCCGCGCGCCCGAATTGGCGAGGTCGAAGAAGGCGCGGTGCAGCCGGCGGCTGCGGATGTAGTCGGCGATGCCGCCGACCGGGGCGAACAGCCGGTACAGCGAGGCCCGGGACAGGCCGAAATGGGCGGCGATCGAATTGGCCGACAGATCCTCGCTGGCAAGGCCAGCCTCGATATATTGGCGGATCCGCATCAAGGACGGGCTTGCCGCGACACCATGGTCGGCATCGGCCTCGCCCCGTTCGATTTCGTTGCGAAGGCACGCGGCCAGCAGCGACACCGTGCCCTCGACCACGGATTGGCATTCGTCGAGGCTCATGCGCGGGGCAAATTCGAACAGGGCGGTGAGATGCCCCGCCAGCAATCGCGCGATCACGCTGCTGCCCGGCAGCACCAGGCCATGCAAATCATCGACCCGCAAGAGATGGGCGGCGAACATCGGGCGCGGCACGACCAGCGTGACATTCTCGAACGCCGTCGCCTTGGTCTCCAGCGCCTGGGCGAGATCGAACAGGCAGATGTCGCCGGCGCGTACGCGCATCGGCCGTGTGCTGGCAACGCCGTCATAGCCGCCCTTCAGATAGAGCTGGAGGATGATGTGGTCGACGCCGCTGCGCGCGATCGTTTCGGCCGTCCGGCGGAAACGCTGGCCGCTGGCACGGCTCAGCCCGATCAGCACCGGTCCCATGGAGTAGGAGCTGAGGTCGGCGCGAAACGGGCCCGGTTCGCCGGCGGCGAGCTCGTCCACCTCGAACAGCGTGGCGACGGCTTCCCGCCACGCTGCGATGTTCGCCTCCGTCTCCATCTGATCGGCGCTGAAGCCGAATGCCGGCAGCAGGGACGATATGGGGGCGACATCGTCATTCAATCCGGAAGCGTCCGTCGGACTAGTCGTCGTGCAGTCGTCGCTCATTCTGGCCGTGGGTTAGTTTTTGCTCTTTTGTCTCAGTCTATTGATGCGGTGTGTCGCAGCCGTTGGCCCGTATTGACGCCGCGCCTCGGACGTTGGCTATAGCGCCACGACCGCCGTCGGGGCCGATTTTCGGGTCTCGGCAAATATGCTAGCCGGCTTTGCGCTGGCCGGCGGCGGGACCAATTTTAGAACGGCACACCAGCAATATGTGGAGCGGTATGATGTTGCCGGTACTGTGCATGGGGTTGTTTTTCCAGTTGGAGTCGGAGCCGGCGTAAGCGCCGCCACTGCCGGCAGGCTACCCCCGCCGCCACGGGGTCACGGTCACCTCATGCGCCGCGTCGAGGAGGTAGGGCGCACCCGGCCTCATCCCGCGCGCAGCCAGCACCTCGTGAGGCGTCCGCTGGGGTACGCCGACGAAGCAGCCCTCGCCGCCGGGCAGCCGCACATGCGGAGCCTCCGACAGCCAGAACGTGTCGTAGCGATCCATGAACAGGTCGAACACGACCGGTCCGCCGATGACGGCGACCATGCCGGAGGCGACGTCGGCGAAGGCGCAGGCCTCCTCGAAGCTCGCATGCTCAGGATTCCACAGCGTCGCGTTCGGCATCTCCGGATCGACGGTGAGGTCCCTGGTCTTGCGGGTCAGGATCAGCCGCTTGCGGCTGGCCGAATTCGGCTGCTGCTCGTGCGAGTTGCGGCCGTGCACGATCAGCGCGGCGCGATCGAGCGCCTGCTCGAAGAACCGCTTGTCACCTTCGAATTTCAACGTCTCAGGCATGATGTGCGACGGATCGGCGAGCATGCCGTCCGCGGAGACGATGACGTAGCCTTCGAAGCGGAAAGACAATGGCCTACTATTCGGAAACGGTGGTCACCACCGAATTGACCGGGCGCTGGCTCACCGTCGGCAGCTTGAGATCCTTGAGCAGCTCCTGGTCGTATTCCGGCAGCGTCGAGGCCGGGAACTTGGCGCGCATCGCTACCACCTTGTAGCCGCCCGCCTTCAGCCGCTTGAGCAGCTCGGGCAGGGCCTCCGCGGTGTGCTTCTGGAAGTCGTGCATCAGGATGATGCCCTTGCCCTTGGTGTCGAGCTTCTTCATCACGGTCTCGACGATCTTCTCGGGCTTGGAAGCCTTGAAGTCGAACGAGTCGATGTCGCAGGAGAAGCTCGCGACATTGCGGTTGCCGAGATAGGTGACCATCTCGGGCGGATGCTGCAGCGCCGGGAAGCGGAAGAACGGCGCGGGCGAGATGCCGCCGAGCGCCCACTTCACCGCCGCAAAGCCCTTCTCGATCTCGTCCTTGCGCTGCGCTTCGTTGAGCTTCTTGTTGTTGAGGTTGGCGTGCGACCAAGTGTGGGCGCCGACGGTGTGGCCGGCTGCGTAGACCTGCTTGAGGACCTCCGGCTCGTAGGTCGCGTGCTTGCCGATGATGAAGAAGATTCCGGTGGTGCATTCGTCCGCGAGCGCCTTCAGCACCGCGGGCGTGTTGCGCGGCCAGGGGCCGTCGTCGAAGGTCAGCACGACCTCCTTGTCACGCAGGAAGTCGAGCTCCTTGAAGTGTTCGAAGCCGAAGCCGGGACCGCCCGTGGTGTCGATCTCGACCGTGCGGGCGACGCCGAGGGCGCCCGGCGTGTTGCAGGCCGCGCGGGCCGGCTGCGGCGGCTGTTTCGGCGGGGGCGGATTGACGAAGCCCGCTGGCGCCGCAGCCGCTGCTGCGGGCGCTGGAGCTGCAGGGGATGTTGCAGCCGCTGGTGTTGCCGCCGGCGCGGCTTGCGGTGCGGCCGCGGGCTTCGCGGCCGGCGTCTGCGACCATGCGGCGCCGGAGAGCGCCACCGACATCGCACCTGCTAAAATCAGTCCTGCCGCCACGCGCATGGTGATGTCCCTCGAGATTGATCCCGTTGTTCCGCCGTGGCTTTTCGCCTGCGGCAAAAACCGTCCTGCCCAAAACAATCCTAGCCTAGATGGTGGGCCATCGCCATTGCAACGGCTGTTTGATGCCGCGTCGCAATTGTGCCCAGCCGGATGGCGTGCACTTGAGTCGTGCACGTGAGTCAAGTGTCGGCCAGGGCCCTTGCAATGGCGGTCTTGATCCGCGTGTCGGCCGGCTCGACGGCGGATGGAAATACCTCGGCGATATAGCCGTCGCGGCCGATCAGGTATTTGTGGAAGTTCCAGCGCGGAACTTCCTTCGGTCGGGCTTCCGCGGCCCATTTGTAGAAGGGATGCGCCCGCGCACCGACCACCGCAGCCTTGGCCGTAATCGGGAAGGTAACGCCATATTGGTGGTGTGCGGTCTGCGTGATCTCGCTGCTGCCACCGGGCTCCTGGCCGCCGAAATCGTTGGACGGCACGCCGATCACGGTGAGCCCGCGCCCGCGAAACTCGTTCCAGATTTCCTGCAGGCCGGCATATTGCGGCGTGTAGCCACAGAGCGAGGCCGTGTTCACCACCAGCAGCGGTTTGCCGGTGAACGTGGCGAGGCGGATGTCGTCGCCTGACAATGCGGGGAAGGAGAAGGCGTAGGCCGAGATCCGGCTCATGGCGCCATCGGCGAGGGCGCGCGTGACAGGCGCGAACGCGCCCGCAAGCGTGACGCTCAGCACGGTTCTGCGATTCATCATGACGGCGTCCCCCGAGATGATCCGAGGGCAGATTACTCCGCCACTGCGGCCTCGCGCGTCAACACCGCGTTATCGGTCCTGCGAGAGAGCTAGTACAGGCGGACGATGAAGTCGGTACCTTCGCCGGTCTCGCCCTGGTTGATGCCCTGGTCGGAGACGATGATCGAGCCGCCTGACGTCAGCATCTCGTTGATTTTCGCCATGGTCTCAGTGGGGACCGAGATGCGGTTGAGGGCTTCGGCTGGGCTGTCCGGCGTCACCACCGGTTTTGCGGCGACGGGGATCACGGCGGCACCGCGCTGGCGGCGCGCCACGCGGTTGTCGTCCTCGCGCGCCACGGAACGGGCGGACACGGGCAGCGACACCACCGACCAGTGCAGCGTGTTGGCATCGGCCTTGTCGAGCTCGGCGGTGAAGACATGCGTGCCGAGCGGCCGGTCGCTCGCGGCGATCGTGACAGGCACCTCGAACAGCGGCGCAAAATTCTGCCGCACATAGAGCTTGGAATCCTTGCGGCTGATGAAGACGGCAATCTGGCCGGCCCGCTTGGGTGTGTCCGGCTTTGCCGCCGGCGCAGGATCGGTGAGGCGGCCCTCGTCCTTCTTTGCATCGGGTGCGGTGGCGAGCGCCGGCGCATCGGGTGCCTTCGCGGCTTCCGTTTTGACCGGGTCGACCTTGTCGGCAGGCTTGTTCTCGGTCGCCGGCTTGGCGGTGTCTTCGGACGCAGGCTTGGCCGCTTCGGCCGTCTTGACCTCGTCGGACGTCGCCGCGGCTTCCTCGCGCGCAGCCGCATGGCCGGTGGTCACGTCCGACAACACGGTGTGGCCGACCGAGGTGCGCAGCTCGACCACGCTGTCGGCGCTGGCCGTCTTGGTCTCGACCGGCTTGGCTTCGGTCGTGCCCTTATCGGCCTTGTCAGCGACATTGGTCTGCGGCGCGAGGCTCGCGGCGGGCTGCGGCGGCACGCGCATGGAGGCGAGCACGGGATGGGAGAAGCTTTGCGGCGACACCTGGCCGGGCGCCACGATCACGCGCGCGCCCATCCTGGTCCAGTTCCACATCTTCATCGCGAACGCCATGGGCATGCGGATGCAGCCATGCGAGGCCGGATAGCCCGGCAGCGCGCCAGCATGCATCGCGACGCCGGACCAGGTGATCCGCTGCATGTACGGCATCGGCGCGCCGCTATAGAGGTTGGAGCGGTGGAATTTGTGCTTCTGGATGATGCTGAACACGCCCATCGGCGTCGAGTGGCCCTTCATGCCCGTCGACACCGGTGATTCCGCGAACACGCCGGCTTTGTCGTAGACCGTCATCTTCTGCCGGTCGATCGAGACGACAATGACGAGTGGCCCTTGCGGCTTGGTGCCGGCTTCCTTCTCGACAACGACGTCCTTCTTGCTTGCGGCGCCGCGCTTTTGCGGCTTCTGGCGCGGTATTTCGGGAAGCCGGTTCGGCCGGGCGTAGTAGGGCCGGTCGGAATAGTCCGTCCAGTAATAAAATGCTGCGTTTGCTTCGCTGGTTGCGCCGATCGCACCCGCCGCCGTCAACATGGCGACCTGCCACAGCCGTGCCGGCTTGGCAGGCGAACCCCACCCGTTCACGCTGTTCATCCTCGAATCCATTATCCAAATCAGACGTTAGTCTCGCAAAGGGGATACGCGTTCACCAGCAGCGCGGTTCTGCCATCAGCTACTTTTGTCCAAGGCGTAGCAAAAAAGCCTCACGGAGCGGTAAACGGCGGCCGGGTCCGCTCCTCTGCCGCCTTCCTGACCGCCGCTTGCGTTCCTACATTGCGGGGACTTGTTAGCGGAGAACTTCATGTCATCTCGTTTCCCCGGTCTTTCGAGCATCCGTCTGAAAGGCCTCGCTTTATTCCTCCTGGCTCTGACCGCGCCAATGGCCTCGGCATCTGCGGCCGACGAACCTGATCTGATCTTCCGCCGCTCTACCGTGTTCAAATGGATGAGCCCGAACGACAAGCTCGCGACCTATGGTCTCGACGATCCCGAAGTCGAAGGCGTCGCCTGTCATTTCACGGTGCCGGAGAAGGGCGGCTTCAAAGGCTGGCTCGGCCTTGCCGAGGAGGTCTCGGACATCTCGCTGGCCTGCCGCCAGGTCGGCCCAGTCAAGTTCAAGCACAAAATGGAGCAGGGCGACGACATGTTCCGCCAGCGCCGGTCGCTGTTCTTCAAGAAGATGCAGATCGTGCGCGGCTGCGACGCCAAGCGCAACGTGCTGGTCTACATGGTCTATTCAGACAAGCTGATCGAAGGCTCGCCCAAGAACTCGACCTCGACCGTGCCGATCATGCCGTGGGGACCGGCGGACGCAAACGTCCAGAAGTGCGGCGAGTTCTTCACGCAATGAGGCGCTCCGCGTTCACTCCTGCAACGCGCTCGCGTTCACCCGGCGGCGATCGCGCGGCGTCGCAAGGCGCGATTCGGTCAGTCGCACGAACGTCTGCGGCGCCGCCTCGAGGCCGCGGCTCGATTGCAGCGCCATTGCGCCGGTGCTGCCGCGAATGATCGGTTGATCTGCGCGCTCCGTCGGTGGATTTTCATCGCGCGGCGTTGCGCGATTTCCCGCCATCATGGCCATCCCTCACGTGAATGCGCCCGATGATCCGGGCGTCTCGGTTTCGATGGCTTGGGTCGTTGCTGAACCAATTCCGGTTCGACAGGATCCAGCCTTCTTTTGCCGCCCTTTCAGCAGAAAAACGTAAAATGCATGTGAAGCGTGCGCGGCGGCCGCGTGACAACGCCTGGGCGGGGTGCACGTCCGTGCCGGCGCCGGAACTTGGCAGGCGACTTTGGCCTGCCGCCAGACCTATCTGAAATAACTGGCATTTTCCGAGAATTGTTTCGTCGCCGTGGCCGGGACGAAACAATTCTCACGAAGACGAAACCATTTTCAGTTTTTCGCGCATCACGCGCGAAACCGCCCATGGTTATCAGGCTGATAACGACGACGGCGCACCGCCGGCAATCGAATTGGGACACAGATCATGCGCGCGCTCAGCTTCATCCTTGCTTTCGGTTTCGTGCTCGCCGGCTCCTCGTTGGCGGGTGCGCCCGACGGCAATCTCCCCGGTGTCGGTACCTTCCAGTACAGCGGCTCGCCCGTTGCGGTTCCGGCCGCTCAGCCGATCATGGTCGCCGCGCGCTTCTGACTGCACACAACGAAACAGCCGGCAAAACTATCATGTTGCTTCGTCTCTGCGCCGCAGCGTTCGTGTCCCTTCTGACGATCAGCTCCGTTCAGGCGCAGGTCCGCTCACCTTCCAGGCTACCCGATCCGCGTGGCGAATTCGTGCGCCAGTGTGCGCCGCACATGCTCGGGCGCTGGCAGCATCCGGAAGCGGTCTGCGGCTGCCTGCACGATCACGCCGCCGCGGCCGTCGAGGATCGCGATCTGCGCGAAGCGCTGCTGCGCGGCATCAGCGAGACCGGCGTGCCCACCATCGAGACAGATTGGGTACCGGCCTCCAAGCACAGCGAGATCGGCCCGACCTTCACCAAGATCGCCAAACCGACCCTGCAGTGCATGTTCGATCCGGCGAAATAGTCCTGGATCCTTACTTCGTTTTCGGTCCGTGCCGGGGCACGCAGGAACTCGTGCGCGAGACTCCCTTGTCGGTCATCTTCGCGCCGCGCACTTCCCTGAGCTGACCGGCGGGGCAGGTTCCGTCATCCACGAGCACGCGCTGGCCGAGCTTCAGATCGCCGATGTCCTGCTCACGTCCGACTGTGGCAGCGCGTGCCGTCGAGACAAGCGCGATGGAGATCAGCAGCGAGAGGCAGGTCGCGTGGCGCAGCAGCATGATGTGAGGTCCCGGAATCGATGCCGCAATCTAGGGAGCGGCGGGCGATTCTGATAGTGAAGCTTCGTCAGGCCCGGCGGGCCGGTTTTCCTTTTGCGGCCAAGGCTGCGCGCGATTCCCTCGCGAGACGTTCCGCGGACGCCACGAGCTGCGGCACGGGATGTCCGGAAAATCCCAGCACGAAGCCGGGCAGGGGACGCCCGCGCGAATAGGTGTCGGCCAATAGCCAGCCTTCGGCGCCGGCCGCCTGCTTGGCCAGCGCCGCCACCGCCGGATCGACGGCAGGATCGAACCGGGCGACAAGATGCAGGCCTTGTGAGGGCACCGGCACCGAAAGCGCGCCACCGGATGCGACTTCCAGCCTCTCGGCGAGCACGTCGCGCGCCTCGCGATAGAGTTTCCGCACGCGCTTCAGATTCGCGGCGAAGGCGCCGGAATTGAGCATGTCCGCCACCGCGCCCTCCATCAGCGTGCCGGGAAAGCGGTCGAGCGCCGCCCGCGCCGTCGTCACGTCCGCGATCAGGCGTTCGGGCAGCGCGCAATAGCCGATGCGCAGGCCCGGAAACAGCGTCTTGGCAAAGGTGCCGAGATAGATCACGCGCTGGAGCCGATCGATGCCGGCGAGCGACATCAGCGGCGCGCCGTCATAACGGAACTCGCTGTCGTAATCGTCCTCGAGCACGAATGCGCCGGCCTGTTTGGCCCAGTCCAGAAGCTCGAGCCGTCGCGGCATCGACATCTGCACGCCAAGCGGAAACTGGTGCGACGGCGTAACGTAGGCCGCGCGCGCGGACGGCGCCGCGATGCGGCCTTTGGCGACGCGCATCCCGTGCTCGTCCACCGGGACGGGCACGGCGCGATAACCGCAATGGGCGATGGTTTTTCGCGCGGCGGGATAGCCCGGATCCTCGCACCAGACATGGTCGCTGGATTTCAGGATCGCGCTCAGCACGATGCGCAGCGCGTGCAGCGTGCCTGAGGTCAGCATGATCTGGTCGGGATCGCAACGCAGCCCCCGCGCCGACAACAGATGGTCGGCGATCGCAACGCGCAGCTCGCGGCTGCCGCGAGGGTCGCCGTAATGCAGGTGCTCAGTTCCGAATGCGCGCATGCGGCGGCCGACGAAAGCGCGAAAACGCTGCACGGCGCGTTCGTCGATATGGGTGCAGCCAAGCGCAAACGCGCCCTGCTTTGGAGCTTCGAGAACGACCTTCGGCTTGTTCGGCTCGGCGGCGCGCTTGGGGATACGTGCCGCGACGAACGTTCCGGAGCCGACCGTCGCGTCGGCAAAGCCGTCGGCGATCAGGCGCTCATAGGCGGTGACGACGGCGTTGCGGCGGAATCCGGTCTGCCTGGCCAGCGTCCGCGACGGCGGCAGCGGCTCGCCCGGCCTGACCAGGCCGGAGACGATCATCTCGCACAGCGCCTGATAGAGCCGGTGCGCGGCGGAAGCGCCGGCCGTGACGTGAGGGCCGCTGAGGTCGAGCGGAAGCTCGGGCGTGGTTCGGGACGACGAATTGGTCGGAATTTTTCGCATGGAATTGGAACTATCGCAGACCAAATGCGCCGCTACAACTGCTCCGGATTTCTTCCATCCGAGCAGGAGCGGCCGTGAGCCAGACCGAGACCTCGAATTCCTATCCGACATCGGCACGCAACCAGGTGAAGCGCCGGCACGACCGTGGCTTCTATGATCACGACACGGTTCACCGCATCCTGGATTCCTCGATGCTGTGCCACGTCTCCTACGCAATCGACGGCCAGCCTTATTGCACGCCGACCTTCTTCTGGCGCGAGGGCACCAGGCTCTACTGGCACGGATCGAGCGCCAGCCGCATGCTGCGCAACCAGAGCAAGGGCGAGCGCGTCTGCCTGACGGTCGCCCATCTCGACAGCCTCGTGCTGGCACGCTGCGGCTTCAACCATTCCGCCGACTACCGCGCCGTGATGGCGTTCGGCATAGCCTATCTCGTCACCGACCCCGATGAGAAGGAGCGGGCGGTGATCGCGATGGTCGATCGCTTCTTCCCGGATCGCACCGCCGGCCTGCGACAGAGCACCACGCAGGAAATCAAGGCGACGTCCTTCATCGCAATGGAAATCGAGGAAGCCTCGGCCAAGATCCGCGCCAAGGGCGTCGCCGACGATGACGAGGACTATGCGCTGCCGATCTATGCGGAGCGCATTCCGGTCCGCACCGTGCTCGGCGCCCCCGAACCGTGCCCGCGCCTGCTCGATGGTGTCAGCCGGCCTGCGACTCTGAACGGCTATTCCGAAGGCCGGCTGCTCGAAGATGCATTGCGGGATGCATATTTTCTGGAGTACCCGAACGGCTGAAATCGGCTAGTTTGCGCGCTCCCTGGGACCATTGGAATGTCTGGAGTCGCCCGAATGAATGCCGAAACGCAGCAGAGGATTCTTGACGCCGTCGACAGCGGCTTCGAGGCTCAGCTCGCAACCACCCGCGATTTCGTCGCGATCCCTTCGACCCGCGGGGCGGAGGGACCATGCCAGGACATGATCGGCGATCTCCTGCGCGAACGTGGCTACGAGGTCGACGACTGGCATATCGACGTCGAGGATTTGAAGGATCTGCGCGGCTTCGGTCCGATCGAGCACGACTTCTCGAAGGCGCGATCCGTGGTGGGAACTTACCGTCCGAGAACCAATGGCGGCAAGTCGCTGATCCTGCAAGGGCACTGCGATGTGGTGCCGGCCGGTCCGCTGGAATTGTGGGAAACGCCGCCATTCGCGCCGGTCATCAAGGACGGCAAGATGTTCGGCCGCGGTGCCTGCGACATGAAGTCCGGGACGATCGGTGCGCTCTATGCGCTGGACGCGATCAAGGCCGCGGGCTTCAGGCCGACGGCGCGGATCCATTTCCAATCGGTCATCGAGGAGGAGAGCACCGGTGTCGGCGCACTCTCGACGCTGCAACGCGGCTATCGCGCGGACGCCTGCTTCATTCCGGAGCCGACCGGCGGCAAGATGGTGCGCTCCCAGGTCGGCGTGATCTGGTTCCGCCTCCGCGTGAAGGGGCATCCGACCCACGTTGCCTTCGCAGGCTCCGGCGCGAACGCGATCATGGCGGCATATCACCTGATCCAGGCGCTGCAAAAGCTCGAGATCGAATGGAACGAGCGGGCCAAGGCCGACCGTCACTTCAAGACGCTCGACCATCCCGTCAACTTCAACGCCGGCATCATCAAGGGCGGCGACTGGGCCTCGAGCGTGCCGGCCTGGTGCGATGTCGACTGCCGGATTGCGGTGTTGCCGGGCTGGTCGATCGCCGATCACCAGAAGGAGATCATGGCTTGCGTCGCCGCCGCTTCGCGCAACCACCGCTTCCTCGCCAACAATCCGCCGCAGGTCGAATGGTCCGGCTTCCTGTCGGAAGGCTATGAGCTGACCAACGCCGCGGAGCCCGAGGCTGCGTTCGGGAAGGCCTTCAACAGGGTCTATGGCGGTACGCCAGAGGACCTCGTCTTCACGGCGCTGACTGACACGCGCTTCTACGGCCTCAACCACGGCATCCCGAGTCTGTGTTTTGGTGCCAGCGGAGGCGAGATGCACGGCTTCAACGAGTTCGTCGACCTGGAGTCATTGAAGAAGGCGACCAAGGCGATGGCGCTGTTCATCGCGGAATGGTGCGGCGTGGAGAAGGCGTAGCGGTCTCCCCATCGCCACTGCGGTAGGTGGGCAAAGGCGCACTTGCGCCATGCCCACCACCTTTCTCTCGGATGAACCAAGATGGTGGGCACGCTCCGCTTTGCCCACCCTGTACCCTCGTAGCGGTCGCTGCCCAATCCACCGGCTCCCTCAATCCTTTAAGCTTAAAAGAAAGACTAGGATGCCGCCCTGACCGGTGGCAGACTGGCGTTCGGTTAGTCCTCGGGAGCAACGATGCGCGATTGGGATGACGCTTACGCCAATTCGGCCCACATCCCGGGCTCAGACAAGCTGCCGGCTCTGTGGGCGGAGCGGGCGGCGGCCTACCGCACCGGGCTGAAGGAATTTCGCCCCGACATCGCCTACGGCGCCGGCGAGCGCCAGAGGCTCGATCTGATCCTGCCTGACGGCGACAGCAAGGGTCTCGTCGTCTTCGTCCATGGCGGCTACTGGATGCGCTTCGACAAATCGACCTGGACCGATCTCGCCGAAGGTGCGCGGCACCATGGCTGGACGGTGGCGCTGCCGAGCTACACACTGGCACCAGCTGCCCGCATCTCCGATATCACTGCGGAGATCACCGCCGCGATCGCCAAAGCGGCATCGCTCGTCTCGGGGCCGATCCGGCTCGCCGGCCATTCCGCCGGCGGCCATCTCGTCACACGCATGCTGTGCGGCGACAGCCGGCTCGAGTCCGCCGTCTACAACCGCATCGCCGGTACGCTCTCGATCAGCGGCCTGCACGACTTGCGTCCGCTCCTGAAGACGGGGATGAACGAGACGCTGCGCATGACGATGGAGGAGGCGACGCTGGAAAGCGCGGCGCTGCATCTGCCACGAGGGCGTTCGCCAGTGACGGCCTGGGTCGGCGGCAGCGAGCGGCCCGAATTCATCCGCCAGTCCGATCTGATGGCGAACATCTGGACCGGCTTCGACGTGCCGACGCACCTCGTCGTCGAGCCCGGCCTCAACCATTTCACGGTGATCGACGGGCTCAAGGATCCGTCGTCACAGATCACCGCGCGCCTGATCGGCCTCGATGAATGAGGCCAGGGACGATCGATCGAGAGGGGCCAGCCATGACGTCCAGCGATTACGATCCCACAAGCGAAGGCGCCGAGACCGATTTCACCCGGCGCATGTCCTACGGTGATTATCTCGCGCTGGACGCGATCCTCGGTGCGCAGCATCCGCTGTCGGAGGCGCATGACGAGATGCTGTTCATCATCCAGCATCAGACCACGGAACTGTGGATGCGGCTCGCCATCCACGAGCTCGCCGCTGCGCGCCGTGCGATCTCACGGGATGAGGTGCAACCCGCGATGAAGATGCTGGCCCGGATGTCGCGTATCTTCGAGCAGCTCAACGGCGCCTGGGACGTGCTGCGCACGATGACGCCCAGCGAGTATACCCGCTTCCGCTCGCAACTCGGACAATCCTCGGGCTTCCAGTCGCGGCAATACCGGCTGATCGAATTTCTGCTCGGCAACCGCAACCACGCCATGCTGAAGCCGCACGCGCACGATGCGGAGACGATCAAGCTGCTCGAAGCCGAGCTCGCGACGCCGAGCCTCTATGACGAGGTGCTGCGGCTTGCCGACCGCAACGGGCTCAACATGCCTGCTGCGGTGCTGGCGCGCGACGTTCGCGAAACCCACAGCTTCAACGAAGGCGTGCTGCAGGCCTGGCGTATCGTGTACGAGGCGCCGGAAACCCACTGGATGCTCTACGAACTGGCCGAGAAGCTGGTCGATTTCGAGGACTATTTCCGGCGCTGGCGCTTCAACCACGTCACCACGGTCGAGCGCGTCATCGGCTTCAAGCGTGGCACCGGCGGCACTGGCGGCGTCAGCTATCTCAAGCGCATGCTCGAGGTCGAACTGTTTCCCGAACTCTGGCGCGTGCGTACGATTCTGTAGGGATGTCCATGACCCGGCTTCGCGTCTACGACGATACCAGAGCCTTGTTCCATTTGCCTGACGGCGTGATCTATCTCGACGGCAACTCGCTGGGTGCGCTGCCGCTGGGCGTTGCCGAGCGTGTCAACCGCGTGATCACCGAGGAATGGGGCAACGAGCTGATCCGCGCCTGGAATAGTGCAGGCTGGTATGTGCAGCCGCGCCATGTCGGCGACCGCATCGCGCGGTTGATCGGCGCGGAGGCCGGCTCGGTCATGGTCGGCGACACGCTGTCGCTCAAGGTCTATCAGGCGCTAGCTGCCGCGCTCGACATGAGCGTCTCGCGCAAGGTGATCCTGTCGGATACCGGTAACTTCCCGACTGACCTATACATGGCCGAAGGCCTGATCGCGACGCTCGGACGGGGCCATCAATTGCGCCTGGTAGCACCGGAGGAGATCGAGGACGCATTGTCTGAGGAGATCGCCGTTCTGTACATCACCGAGGTCGACTACCGCACCGGCCGCCGCCACGACATGGCGAAGTTGACAGCGAAAGCGCATGCGCTCGGCATCGTCACGGTCTGGGATCTCGCCCATTCCGCCGGCGCGCTGCCGGTCGATCTCGCCGGGAGCGGCGCCGATTTCGCCGCGGGGTGCACCTACAAATATCTCAACGCCGGCCCCGGCGCGCCGGCCTTCCTCTATGTCGCACCGCGCCATGCCGACGGCGCGCGCGCCGCGCTGTCGGGGTGGATGGGCCACGCAAAACCGTTTGCTTTCGAGCTTGCCTATGCGTCCGCGGGCGGCGTCGAGCGCATGCGCGTCGGCACCCCGCCGGTGCTCGCCATGGCGGCGTTGGAGGCCTCGCTCGATATCTGGGACAAGGTCGATATTACCGAGGTTCGTGCGCGTTCGCTGGCGCTGGGCGATCTCCTGATCGGTGAAGTCGAGCGCCGTTGTCCGCAACTCAAGCTCGTGACGCCGCGCGACCATGAGCGGCGCGGCTCGCAAGTCTCCTTCGCCTTCGCCGGCGGCTACGCCGCGATGCAGGCCCTGATCGCCCGCGGTGTCGTCGGCGACTTTCGCGCGCCCGACATCATGCGCTTCGGCCTCACGCCGCTGTACATCGGCGAGAGCGAGATCGTGCGGGCCGCGGAGATCGTCGAAGAGGTGATTTCAGGGGAGGTGTGGCGACGGCCGGAGTATCAGGTCGTGCATGCAGTGACGTGAGGGTGGTCTCGTGCCCCGGACGCAGTGCAGCGCTTCCCGGCTCTGCGCGCCGATGTCAGCATCGCCATTACCTCGGACGTCATTGCTTTGCGGCTTGAAGCAATTCACGTTGAGCCAACAAGAAGTTGGGAGGAGATCCGATGACGCCGCTCGAGAAACTTAAAGCGATGAAGATGCCGTTCGCCGAACTCAAGGGCGTCGAATTTGTCGAGGCGGAGAAGGACCGCGTGGTGGCGCGGATGACGGTCCGGCCCGAACTCTGCACGCTTCACCACACCATCCACGGCGGGGCCGTGATGGCGCTGGCCGATTCCGTCGGCGCGGCAGCGACCGTGATCAATCTGCCCGAGGACGCCAAGGGTACGACCACGCTGGAGAGCAAGACCAATTTCATCGGTGGGGCCAAGGAGGGGGCCACGGTCATCGCCACCGCCACCCCGGTGCACAGGGGTCGGCGGACCCAGGTCTGGACCACCAGATTGGAAACCGAGGACGGCAAATTGGTTGCGGTGGTGACCCAGACCCAGCTGGTCCTGTGAAACCATGGGACTTTGATTTATTAACGAATTGGTCGCTTCGGTGCCCGAAACTTGGGCAGGTCTCCGTCTTGAAAATCATGGTGCGATGCACAATATAGGAGGCCTAGGGATTCGAACGCCTCCTCGAGGGAACACCAAGAGGAGTTCTGACGTGGTACTTGAAGACGCCGTCCGTACCGTTCCCGGCTATGTGCGGACCCTGATCCAGCAGGAAGAATTGCCGCTCCTGCGCGATCACCTGCTGAGGCTTGATGCCGGCAGCCGGCACGACCGTTTCAACGGCTTTCTCGACGACAGCTTCATCGAGCGCTACGCCGCCCGCTGTGCCGAGGACGGCACCGTCATCGTTGCCTATATCGTCGAAGGCGTGGTGCGCGGCGCGGCCGAGCTGCACCCGCCGGAGGACGGTTCCTTGCCGGAGGTCGCCTTCAGCGTGGAAGCCTCCGCGCGCCGCCAGGGCGTCGGGACCGTGCTGTTCCGCCGCCTGATCGCAGAGGCCCGCTGGAAGGGCTACAAGCAGCTGCGCATCACGACGGGCGCGGACAATCATGCGATGCGGGCGCTCGCCAGGAAGTTCGGGGCCCATCTGGCTTTCCGCCATGGTGAATCGACCGGCACGATCGACCTCGCCAAGACGCCCGAGGCCGAGCTTGCCGATCTCGCGGCCTCGCCGTTCACGGCCGGGCGCGCGCTTCTCAGCTTCAACAGCACGTGCTGGAAGCTGATCTCGAGCATGTACGGCAATCGCGCCGCATAACCGGGAAATTGCGGACAGGAATCAAAAAGCGGACCGGCCAGGCCGGTCCGCTTTCGTGTTCGGTGCGATGAAAGGAATGCTCAGCTGCGCGTGCCGGCGCCGAAGCGGCGGACGACGCGGCGTTCGACCACGACGGAGCGCTGCGCGCCCTGTTCGCCGGCGATCACGCGGGTGGCGGTGATGCGGCTGTTGGAGCGGGCCTGCTTCTTCACCTCGGCCTGGACGACGTCGAGCGGCATCCCCATCAAGGCTGCGGCGATCTCGGCCTGCTGCGCCTGGTCGTCTGTGATGCCGACAGCGGCGAAGATCGCCTCGTCCAGGGTCGGGGGATCGTGGCGGACGCGCCGCGTGCCATATTTGGTATTCCAGTCTGCGCTCATAACGGCCTCATCTTGATGCCGGGATACCTAGTGCCGCCAATGTTGCATTGCAATATGAAATCGGTGCGGCATCTCAGCTATGCACCGGTTTGGTGTCACAGCGGTGACGCAGCACCTGCGCCGACCTCCACCCGTTGCTGAGGCCAACGTTTCAGGGCGGCGTGTCCAGCTTCGGTGAGCCGGTAGATTCCCCGCTCCGTGCGTTCGAACCAGCCATACACATTGTTAAGTAAGATCTTGCCGGCATCGGGGCAGCGTTCGCGCAGCTCGCGCACCGGCTTCGGCCCTTCGGCAAGAGCCGACGCGCAGGCCAGCGCCTGCTGGCGATAGGCCGTCATGATCGGTGCGCGGGTGCTGCCGCCGAGCACGGGGTCGCCCTGGCGGCGCTGATGCTCGGCGACGAGACGCGAGCGCACCTTCGGCTCGCGGCGCGGCGCCGCGGTCGGCGGCTTCACCAGCACTTCGACCTGGCCGCGATCGGTCACGCCGAGCATGCCGAAGCCGAGGCGGCGGCAGAGATTGCGATAGCGTGCGTCGCTCTCGCGTCCCTTGCCCCGCGCGGACATCTTCGCTGCGATCCAGACCTCGTCACCGGCCGGCGCGCGATCGACCGCCTGCAGGATCAGCTCGAGATTAAAGGCAAGCTTGAGCTCGCCGATCACCACCACTGGCGGATCGCCCGCGCTGAGGCCGACGAGATCGCAACCACCGATCTCGCCCTTGACCGTGAAGCCGAGCTCTTCGAGGAAGCGTTTGACGGGCAGGTAAAGCGCGGTTTCCAAGGGACGTCCGATCAGAGAATCAGTTGCAGCCAGTCTAGAGCGTTCTCGGCCCCGATTGAATCGGAGCCGGTGCCTCTAACGTTTTGATCGGAACGCGACTACACCCGGCCACCGACCGGGATCAGGGCGCCCGTGACGCCGCTCGCGGCATCGCTGGCGAGGAACAGGATGACTTCGGCGAGCTCCTGGGGCGTCACCCATTTGGAAAAGTCGGCTTTCGGCATGTCGGCGCGGTTGGCCGCGGTGTCGATGATCGAGGGCAGCACCGCGTTGACGGTAACCTTGCCCTTCCACTCGTTTGCGAGGGCCTCGGTCAGGCGATGCACGCCGGCTTTCGACGCGGCATAGGGGCCCATCCCGTTGCCGGCCTGCAGTGCGCCCATGGCGCCGATATTGACGATGCGGCCGGCCGTGGACTTGGCAAGGTGCGGCAGCGCCGCGCGCGAGGCGTTGAGCGCGGTCAGCACGTTCAGCTTATGCATGCGCTGCCACGTCGCGATGTCGCCATCGCACACAGTCTCGAAGGCGAACCCGCCGGCGATGTTGATCAATGCGTCGAGCCGGCCGAAATGCTTTGCCGCCGCATCGACGGCCGCTTTCGCCTGCGCTGGGTCGGACAGGTCAACGCCCGCGATGTCGATGTGGTCAGCGCTTGCGGCGGTTTGCGAAGACGCGTGATCGATGCCAGCCACGCGCGCGCCGCGTACCAGCGCCGTTTCCGCGACTACTTGGCCGAGCGCGCCGCGTGCGCCCGTCACGATCAAGATCTTGCCTTGCATGATCGTTCTCCCGGCACAGCCGCCCTATGCTTGCAGATAGCGCGTCTTCAGCGCGTCTCGCTCTGCCGTGCCGAGCTTGAGCCCGTCGCGCAAATAGGTTTCGAGATCGCCATATTCGCTGCCGACCGCTTCGAACGCGGCCGCAAGGTACGAGGCCTCGACGCTGCCGATCGCGTCGAGGACGTCGGCGGGCAGATCGAAGACGTTCGACGGGTCGCGCTTGTAGTGCCGGTTGGTCAAGAGATAATCCTCGGCGATGACCTCGTCCGCCACGCCGAGCGCATGCAGGATCAGCGCGCTGGCGAAGCCGGTGCGGTCCTTGCCGGCGGTGCAGTGAATCACGAGCGGCGCGCGATCTTCCAGCAAATGACCGAACAGCGCGCGGAAGCTGTGCGTGTTGTGGCGCACATAATTGCGATAGGACTCGCGCATGAGCTCGAGCGCCACGGCCGCGGTCAGCGTGCCCTTCGCGAGCTCGGCGCGCAGCCCGGCCACGACGGTCGGTTCGATCGGCAGCGAATGCACCGTGATCTCGTCCACGACGCAGATGCCGGCCGCGCGCTCCTCCAGGCCACGGAAATCGAACGCGCTGCGCACGCCAAGCGCGCGGACGACCTCGATGTCGGCAGCAGTGAGCTGGCCGAGATGGTTGGAGCGGAAGATGTGCCGCCAGCGTGTGGTGCGGCCATCAATGGTCGGGTAGCCGCCGAGGTCGCGGAAATTGCTCGCACCCTGAAGGGCGAGATGGCGGGCGGGGGAGTCCTTCAGGGAGGAGTCTTGCATGGGATCAGCTTGGGTTATGGTTCCACCGGATGCACGTTTGGCGTCCTTGCGGTCTATTACAGGGGGCGATCATGGGCCGGCACAAGGCCATTGTTTTGACGGTCAGCATGCTGGCGGGCGCAATGGTCGGCGCGCGGCAGGCCGATGCGCAGACCTTCCACACCTACCGCTGCGCCGATGGTACGCAGTTCATCCTGGGCTTTTATGACCACGACAAGCGGGCCTTCGTCCAGATCGATGGCCAGCCGGTTACGCTCGCCAAGCGGCTGGCGGTTTCGGGGATGCGCTATTCGGGGGCGGGAGTCACGCTGAGGATTCCCAAGACCGGGCCCGCTACGGTCAAACACCTGAAGCGGCCGGTTACGGCCTGCGCGGTGGTCGACAAGCCCGGGATCTAGGCGCGGGCGCGCCTGGAATCAAAAAGGGCCGAAACGCCGTTGTTTCGACCCTTTTTCAAACTGCCGCTGCCGCTTGCGAAAGCCCGGCACTGTCAGACCAGCAGCTGGCATCAGCGTTCCCATTTGGGCTTGGCTTCGTCGACCGCATCCTGGTGATACCAGCTGTCGCTGCAGATCGAGACGTTCGCGGGCAGCGAAGCCTGATCGGCGGGAAGGCGGGTCTCGCCATAGCGGCGTCCGGCGAGGGCCGCACGGCCGCCGACGGGGAATTGGTAGATCTTTGCAGATCCGTGACTCAGACCATTGTTCATCATTGCGATTCTCCTTGGTCGAAGCGCCTTGGCCTCCATGGTGCGCCCGACTCGTTCGATTGTGGTTACTGGAATCCCCATATCGGCCGCTCATCCCCGATTGGAAAGTGCTGAAAAGGAAATCAGTTTCCGCTCAATTTGTAGGCAGGAAGCCTTCTGCATCCTCCAAGGCACGCTACCGCTGACCAACGCGTGGGCCATTCCGAAGGTTGCTGAGGAGGGGTGGGGGAGTTTGCGAAAGTTACCGGACGTTGATGCGCGTTTCATCGGCAATGCGCGGTCGGCGTCCGCTGCTTCTAAATCGGGCGTTTTCCGCCGGATTTTTGCAGCGCAGCTTCGGGCCAAGGTGCGCGGCTATGACGCACGGTGCCGTGGAGGGCCCGTCTGTGGCGAAGAGGAGCCGGAAGCGGTGGAAAACCGCCCGTACTGCGGCCTTTTGGCACGCGAAATGCTTGGGAAAGGCTGGCCGATGATGGCCGGGTACAAACGTGCGGGGGCCCTCCCGGGCCCCCAACCTTTCGCATCATCTACAGAGAGGCTCAATGACCAAGTACAAGCTCGAGTACATCTGGCTCGACGGATATACGCCGACTCCGAACTTGCGCGGCAAAACTCAGATCAAGGAATTCGCGTCGTTCCCGACGCTCGAGCAGCTTCCGCTCTGGGGCTTCGACGGCTCCTCCACCCAGCAGGCCGAAGGCCACAGCTCCGATTGCGTGCTGAAGCCGGTCGCGGTGTTTCCGGACGGTGCGCGCACCAACGGCGTGCTGGTGATGTGCGAAGTCATGATGCCCGATGGCAAGACCCCGCATCCGTCCAACAAGCGCGCCACCATCCTGGACGATTCCGGCGCCTGGTTCGGCTTCGAGCAGGAATACTTCTTCTACAAGGACGGCCGTCCGCTCGGCTTCCCGACCGCCGGCTATCCGGCGCCGCAAGGCCCGTACTACACCGGCGTCGGCTACTCGAACGTCGGCGACGTCGCCCGCAAGATCGTCGAAGAGCATCTCGACCTGTGCTTGGCTGCCGGCATCAACCATGAAGGCATCAACGCGGAAGTCGCCAAGGGCCAGTGGGAATTCCAGATCTTCGGCAAGGGCTCCAAGACCGCTGCCGACCAGATGTGGATGGCCCGCTACCTGATGCTGCGCCTCACCGAGAAGTACGGCATCGACATCGAATTCCACTGCAAGCCGCTCGGCGACACCGACTGGAACGGCTCGGGCATGCACGCCAACTTCTCGACCGCCTATATGCGCGAAGTCGGCGGCAAGGAGTATTTCGAGGCGCTGATGGCCGCCTTCGAGAAGAACCTGATGGACCACATCGCCGTCTACGGCCCGGACAACGACAAGCGTCTGACCGGCAAGCACGAGACTGCGCCGTGGAACAAGTTCAGCTACGGCGTTGCCGACCGCGGCGCTTCGATCCGCGTTCCGCACTCCTTCGTCAACAACGGCTACAAGGGCTATCTGGAAGACCGCCGTCCGAACTCGCAAGGCGACCCCTACCAGATCGCTTCGCAGATCCTGAAGACGATCTCGTCCGTGCCGACCGACAAGAAGGCCGCGGCCTAAGATCCTCCCGGCCCGGGCTGGGGGGCTGGCCCGGGTTGGCATTCAATCCGCCGGAGCGAAGGCTCCGGCGGATTTTTGCATTTTGATGACAACCGTTCCTGTGCCTGCCGACCCGGGCGCCGCGAAACTTGTCCATCGCCGCCGAAAGCGGGATAGAGTGCATCCGGATGCGCGCAGGGCCGGGGACACGGCTGGTGATTGAAGGCTTCTACAAAGTCAGATTTCAGCTCGGCGATACCGTCGGCCGCAGCGTGATGCATGCCGGCGACGGCAAGATGCTCGGCGGCAATTCGGCCTTCGCCCATATCGGCACCTATGAGAAGACCGACAGGGGCGTCGACATCGTGATCAAGACCGTCCGCCATAATCCCGATCCGAGCTACCGCGCCATGGCAGGCACCGACGATGCAACCCTGATCGCGAAGGGCTGGGCCGACGGCGATCTCTATCGCTTCAAGGGCGAGCTCAAGGAGTTGCCGGGCGTGCCGTTTCAGTCGCTGATGACGCCGATCACTGACGAGGAGGTGCCGATCGCCGGCGGCGTCGGCGAAGACGGCATCAGCGACGGTCTCTACTCCATCCATTTGCGCATGCTCGACGGCCTCGACGGCGGACTCACCGGGGTGATGCTGCTCAACCAGGGCCGCATCCTCGGCGGCGATGCGGCTTTCTACTACCTTGGCAGCTACACCGCCGCGAAGGGACGCTGGAAGGGCCAGATCCTCAACCAGGAGCACACGCCGGCCAAGGACGATCCGATCTTCGGCGGCCACGAGGTCGGCATCGGCTTCTCCGGCAGCTATGACGCGGAGCAGGCGGTGCTGGAGGCAACCGCGCTGGCCGGCAAGCGGAGCTTGCGCCTGACCGCAGCGCTCAAGCTGATGCATCGCGCCTGAGCCACCCATCGCAGACGCGAACCGACTTGAGCCTTGAATTTGCCGGGCCACAGACGCAACGTGACGATCATGCGGACTTTCCTCCTTGCCATGCTCTTTGCGCTCGCCGCGCCCCTGACGGCACAGGCGCAATCAGCCGATCTCGTGTTGTGCGACCGTCTTGCCGCCGATCCCAGCGATCCCGACAAGCCGGGCGACGTGAAGGGCGTCGCGGAGATCGCTTCCGCCGACATCGCGACCGCGGTCAAGTTCTGCAAGCAGGCGGCAAACGCCTCGCGCCGCGCGATGTTCGAGCTCGGGCGCGCTTACGCGGCGAACCGGCAGACCACGGAGGCGATCGCGGCCTGGCGCAAGGCGGCCGACAAGGGATCCAGTGCGGCCATGGTCGAGCTCGGTGTTACCTACGCCACCGGCTCGGGCGTCGCCAAGGACGAGGCGCAGGCGCGTAAGCTTTTCGAGAAGGCGGCGCAGGCCGGCAACCCGCGCGGCGTCAGCAATCTCGCAGCGCTCGGTGGCGCAGGTGGCGCCGCGCCGGCCGATCCCGCCCAAGCCCGTGCGCTGCTCGGCAAAGCCGCCGAGACCAATGCGGAAGCGCAGTACCAGCTCGGCCTGATGTTGTCTGAAGGCGATGGCGGCGCAAAGGACGATGTCGCGGCGCGCGCGCTGTTCGAGAAGGCGGCGGCGCAAAACCATCCCGGCGCGCTGGAGCGGATGGGCGCCTTCGCGCAGGAGGGGCGCGGCGGTGCGAAGGACAAGGACGCCGCAAAGGCCTACTACGAGCGCGCCGCCGCGCTCGGCGACGAGGATGCCAAGAAGGCGCTGGAGCGCATTCGCTGTCCCTATGCGATCAAGGACAAGCAGGGCAGGCTGGTCACCACGCTGTGCTTCTAAAGCGCGATGCGATCAGGATGAATCGTCATCGCGCTTTAGCCTATTGTTTGAGCATGATCTTTTCGGAAAACCGCTTCACACTTTTCCGGATCATGCTCTAGTTCACTTCATGTAGTAGGCGAGATCGTTGCGGGCATCGCGGTAGGTGGTCTCGAGATAATGCGGATATTTCCGCGCGGCCTGTTTCACCGCGCGCGCCACGCAATCCTCGAAATCGCCGTTCCAGTCGAAGTGCTTGTTGTAGGCGTCTTCGAATTTGACCGCCGTGATGATGGCTTGCCGGATCGCCTGATCGTCGGCGCGCGGATGAGCGCGCTTCACATAGCCGAACATCGGCCCTTCATGGGCGTGGGCGCGTTCATGGCGGTACTGGATGATGAATTCCTCCGGCGAGAAGGTGCGATTGACCCGCACCTCTTCGGCGGTGGGGCGGCCCGCGATGGCCTCCAGACGGTAGCGTTGGCGCCAGAGCGCGTAGGCGGCATCGAGCAGCGGCTGCTTCGCGGCGCCGGCGATGATCGCGCTGAGCTCGTCTTCGGCTGATTGCGTGTCCATGCGCGATTGGTCGTGCGTCCGTGGGGGCAGGTTCGAGCCTGGCACCGGTCGGCCGAGGAGCTTTTTTCGGAGGCCGGCAAACAAACCTCCAAAACGACCCCATGCACAGTAGCCAAGTCCCTGAAATCGTTGACTGCGGGTTTTACGAAGTGAAGTTTTGACCCGTCGGGCAAAACAGGGGCATAATGGCATCACGGCGGGCGGAGGTCCCCGGGGTGGCGATGCGCGCAAAAGCCGATGGCTTCGCTGTGGCGTCGGTGCTAGGTAGCCCGCAATTCATTTTCGATTTGCAGGTTCAAGACGTTGCTGGACGGGCTCTACAAGGTTGAATACGGCGTCAACGATGGGTTCGGCTGCAGCATCATGTGCCTGCACGACGGAAGGATGCTGGGCGGCAATTCTGGCTTCGCGCATCTCGGTACCTATGTCGAGCGCGACGGCGAGATCATCGCCCAGGTCATCACCGAGCGGCACAACCTCGACCCCAGCTACAAGCCGCTGATGGGCGCCGACGTCGCCTCGATCGGAGCGCGTGGCCGGCTCTACGGCAACCAGATCCGTCTCGAGGGCGGCGCGGACACCATGCCCGGCGCCAGGTTCTGGGCCAATCTCACGCGCCTCGACGACGAAGGCTTGCCGCCGAGCGGAACGGTCGGACCGGGCGGCATCGCCAACGGGCTCTATGGGATGGGCTTGCGCGCTCTCGACGGCGTCGATGCTGGACTGTCCGGCGTGATGCTGCTGATCGACGGGCGCATCCTCGGCGGCGATGCGTTCTTCTACTATCTCGGCGCCTATTCCTCGGCGGACGGCCGCTGGAAGGGCGAGATGCTGAACCAGGAGCACACGCCGGCGAAAGGCGAGAACCCGGTGTTCGGCGGCCTCGAGGTCGGCATCGGCTTCTCCGGGACCTGCACGGAAGACAGCGGCGAGCTCGAAGGCATCGCGCTCGCGGGAAAGCGGAGCCTGCGGCTGACGGCGTCGCTCAAGCTGATGCGAAGAGCGTAGGGCGCCGATCGTTCTGTCGCGTCTGCTCCGGAGGCGACAATCAAGTCGCGCATCTGGATGTCCGCATTGGGCCATAGGCGCCATTAACCAACCACACCTAGCAATTAGCAAGAAAGCGCCGAACCAGTTCGGCGACCTTATCGGTCGCCTCGTCCAACGCGAAATGACCTGCTTCAAGCAGGTGGACCTCCGCGTCAGGCACATCGTCGACGTACGCAGTTGCCCCCGCCACGGTGAACGAAGGATCGTACTTTCCCCAGACCACTAGCATCGGTGGCTGAACTTCGCGAAGCCATTTCTGCCAGCGCGGATAGGATGCGACGTTGCTGCGATAGTCCAGGAACAATTTCGCCTGAATATCCGCCTGACCCGGACGGGAGAGAAACGCGTGCTCGTCGGTCCAGCTATCCGGATCATACCGCTCGGGATGCGGGCTGGTCCCGACATGCCGCAGCCGGGTTGCCTCCAGCGAGGTGAAATTGGCCTTGAGGTTATCGAGTTCGCCGGCCGGATCGGCCCAGTACCTGCGGCGGGCGTCCCACAGCGAACTCAAACCCTGCTCATGCGACACCGCGTTCTGGACAACGATGCTGCGCACCCGTTCGGGATGAGCGAGCGCTAGGCGGAAGCCGACGGGCCCGCCATAGTCCTGAACGAACAGGACATACTTGGCGAGGCCGAGCTTCGTCACAAACGTGTCCATGATCTGCGCGAGCCGGTCGAACGTATAGGTGAAATCGGATGTCGGCGGCGCGCTGCTGTGACCGAAGCCGGGATAATCAGGCGCAATCAGGTGATATCGATCGGCAAGGAGCGGCAGCAACGGCTCCCACATCCGCGATGAGGATGGAAAGCCGTGCAGCAGCAGCACGGTCGGCGCATCGACCGACCCTGCCTCCCTGTAGAAGATCTCGAGGCCGTCGATCTCGATGCTGCGATAGGCGATCGACTGTCGTGTCGAACGCAGATCGCGATTTGTTGCCCGCACGCTCATACCGATCTCCTAACCATAGAGAAACGGCGGGCTGAATTGGATCAGCATGAGCAACGCGATGAGGGCGAGTGCCGCCAGAACACTTGTCTTGCGCATGGTCACATTCTCCTCGTTCGCTCGACGGGATCAGGCTTCGCCATCGACATCGATGATCGCCTCTGCGAATGCGCGCGGCGCCTCCTGGGGCAGATTGTGCCCAATGCCGCCCGAGATGGTCCGATGCTCGTACTTGCCAGAGAATTTTTTGGCGTAGGCGGCCGGCTCCGGGTGCGGCGCGCCGTTGGCGTCGCCTTCCATGGTGATTGTAGGCACGGCGATGGCAGGACCCTGCGCGAGTTTCGCTTCGATGTCCTCGTATCTAGCCTCGCCATCGGCAAGCGCCTGCCGCCAGCGGTAATTGTGAATGACAATCGCGACATGATCCGGATTGTCGAAGGCGCTCGCGCTGCGCTCGAAAGTGGCATCGTCGAAATTCCACTTCGGCGACGCCAGCTGCCAGATCAGCCTGGAGAATTCCCGGCGATACTTGTCATAGCCGAGCTGGCCGCGCTCGGTGGCGAAATAGAACTGGTACCACCATTGCAATTCCGCTTTCGGCGGCAGCGGCATCTTGCCGGCCTGCTGGCTGCCGATCAGATACCCGCTCACAGATACCATCGCCTTGCAGCGTTCCGGCCACAGCGCCGCCATGATGTTGGCGGTCCGCGCGCCCCAGTCGAAGCCGGCGACAACAGCCTTCTCAATCCTAAGCGCATCGAGTAAAGCGATCATGTCTAGCGCAATCGCCGAAGGCTGACCGTTGCGAAAGGATGTCGGGGAGAGAAACCGCGTCGATCCGTAGCCGCGAAGATACGGGATGATCACGCGATAGCCGGAGCCGGCGAGCAGCGGCGCGACATCGATGAAGCTGTAGATGTCATAGGGCCAGCCGTGCAGCAGCAGGACCGCGGGTCCATTTGTCGGGCCGGTCTCCACATAGCCGACATTGAGCAGGCCAGCATCGATCTGCTTGAGGGCAGAGAAAGCCGTATTCGTGCCCGGCTTGATCGCTGGTAGGCTGCCCGATTTCGTCCGGTTGAGATCCGCATCGGCTGCGGCGGTCAGCTTGGTAAGGCCAGCCTGCGAGGTGCCGGCCAGAGCAAATTGAGCCGTGGCGAGCGTCATCGCGGCGGTGCCGAAGAAGTTGCGGCGCTGAACGTCGATCTTGTCTGACATGGTAATTTTCCTGTCGTTGGCCCGTCCAGCTTTCGGTCGAGCTTGGTTGCGAGCTCACTGTGCAACGACACGGCGATTTCCGCCCGTTAACTGATGTTATTTGGCGCGAAACGGCGCCATTCCGGCGGTTCGCATGCCGGTCCAGCCTTCCGCGGGCGGCCATTAACATCGCTTTACATCTATGAACTCGCGCCGCGCGCGTAGGCGGCGGCACCATGGCCTAGTTGAAACGGGGAGAATTAGACATGATTCCGCTCCTGGCCGAAGCGATCGAAGCTCATGGTGGCGAAAGCCGCTGGCGGGCGCACGGCCGTCTCAGCGCATCGTTCGTCATCACGGGCGAACTCTGGGACCTGAAATGCGTGCACCAGAGTGGCCTTCCAAGGACGGTGCATGTCGATCTGCACCGGCAATGGGCGTCTGTCGACGATATCGGCAAACCTGGACAACGGAGTGACTTCACCCCCGACCGCGTCGCGATCCTGTCCGGCGGCAGCAGGACAATCGCCGAGCGCAGGAACCCGCGCGCATCGTTCGATGGCCACGACATGCGTACCGCCTGGGATCTACTGCACCGGGCCTATTTCGGCGGCTACGCGCTCTGGACTTGCCTGACCGTGCCATTCCTGCTCACGATGCGCGGCTTCACGCTGCGCGAGATCGAACCATGGCGCGAAGGCGCGGAAATCTGGCGCGGATTGCGGGCCGTGTTTCCGGAGAGGCTAGCCAGCCACAGCCTCGAGCAGGACTTCTATTTCGGACCCGACATGCTGATCAGGCGCCACGACTATCACGTGCAGATCGCCGGCAATTTTCCTGCCGCCCAATACTTCTCCGAGCCGGTCGTGATCGACGGCATCACGATTCCGACCAGGCAGCGCGCCTATCTGCGCGACCGTGATTTGAAGCCGATCCCGGAAGATCTGATGGTCGGCATAGATCTATCTGTGGTTCGTTTCAGCCCGGCCGAGTCGAATGCCGGATCGTGACCCTATATTGGGCGCATCTCCCATGACCTAACTGTGTATTGATTTGAAGCTCCGCCCGCGACATGCTTCCTCATTGGCCTCGACCGCAGTACTGCTAATTTTCCCGGAATAGTTGTGAAATGCGCGAAATAAACGGCAACGAAGCAACGCGCGCGCCGCGGATTGCATCGCGACGATTGTCGAAGTAGCGGGCGATGCCTTCCAGCCTCCCAGCAAAGCACAGAGGCGCACAGCCATCTCGCGCGAGCGAGCCTGATTCCCTGGGCGTAAGATTCGGCCGGTTTTGTCTTTACGAAAAATCCCGATTGCTCGAAAAAGATCAGGGTCCCGTCAAGATCGGTAGCCGCGCGCTCGACATTCTGTGCCTGCTGGTTGGTCGTGCGGGAGACATTATTCACAAGGACGAGTTGTTGGCGCACGCCTGGCCGAACCTGACGGTGGACGAGGCCAGTCTCCGCGTCCACATCGCAGAGATCCGAAGGGTGCTCGGCGACGGCAAGGACGGTGCGCGCTTCATCACCAACGTACCCAATCGGGGATACTGCTTCGTTGCGACCATCGAACAGCGCCAGCCGGCGCAGGATGCCCCGAAGCCGGCGGCAATGGTCTCGGGCGAACCGTCGTTTCCGCTGCTGCTGACCCGCACGATCGGACGGGAAGATGTGGTTCAGCGCCTCTCGGAGCGATTACTCGCCGAGCAGTTCATTACGCTGCGGGGACCTGGCGGCATCGGGAAGACGACGGTTGCGCTTGCGGTTGCCCACGCATTGTCGGGCCGCGCGCAGGAAGTGCGCTTCGTCGATCTTGGGCCCCTGAAGGAAGGCGAGCTTGTTCCAAGCACCGTCGCTTCGGCGCTCAATCTGGTCGTGCAAACCGCGGACCCGACCTCAAGTATCGTGCAATTCCTGGGCGGCCGGCGCGTCGTGCTCATTCTCGACAGCTGCGAGCACGTCATCGAACATGCCGCACGGCTCGCCGAAGCCATCTATCTGCAGGCGCCTGGCACCAGCATTCTTGCCACCAGCCGAGAATCCTTGCTGGTTCAGGGAGAGCAGATCGTCGAGTTGCCGCCGCTCGCAACCCCCCCCGCGGACCAGGCGCTCACATCGGAGGAGATGCTGGCCTATCCGGCGGTCCGGCTCTTTACGGAACGAGCGACGGCGGCCGGATACAGCGTGGAGATGAGTCCCGACAATATGCGGCTCCTCGCCGGCATCTGCGAGAAACTCGACGGCATCGCGCTCGCCATCGAGCTCGCGGCCGTTCGCCTCGGCGCGCACGGCCTGCGCGAGATCGATGCGCTGCTGGACGGTCGGCTGAAACTGGAATGGCGGGGGCGTCGTACGGCACCGCCGCGCCACCAGACGCTGAGCGCAATGCTGGACTGGAGCTACAATCTCATCACCGACGCCGAACGGCTGGCGCTTCGGCGGCTTGCCGTGTTCGCCGGGGCGTTCACCCTGGAAGCTGCAATAGCGGTTGCCGGAGCTGAGCCCGAAGACGAGCAGGTCATCGACATGATCGGGCAACTCGTCGCCAAGTCCCTGCTGTCAGCCAGGCCAATCAAATCGTCGATGCGGTATCGGTTGCTTGACACCACCCGGACCTACGCGCTGAAAAGGCTCAGCGAAAGCGGCGAGGCCAATACCATCGCGCGACGGCACGCGGAATACGTGATGAGCGCGCTGGTCCGTAGCGGGTCGAACGGAAATGCCCTAGGCCTGCCGGCGCGCTCCGAACTGCTCGGCGACGTGCGTGCCGCGCTGTCATGGGCCTATTCGGATGAAGGTGCGGCAGAATTGCGCGTTCCCTTGAGCGGCGCTAGTGCTCCGCTGCTCGTCGAACTGAACCTGCTCAACGAGTGCAGCCGGGTGGCGCAACGCGCCCTCGGAGCGCTCGACGACACCAACCGCGGCGGAATCTGGGAAATCGAACTGCAATCGGCGCTCGGTCACGCAGCCATGTTCACAGAGCGCAACAGCGAGCAGGCCGAGGCCGCGCTGCTACGAGGGCTCTCCGTCGCAAGGAAATTGTCGGATCGACCCAACCAATTCCGGCTGCTGTCGCGCCTCAACATGTTCTACCGGCGAACCGGCGAATGCGACCGCCTGGTACCGTCCGCGGAGGCGGCCGAGGAAGTGGCACGCGAGATCGGCGATCCCGCAGGACTTGCCGGAGCAAGCGTCCTGCTCGGCGTTTCCCATCATTTGGCCGGCAATCAGATCCTTGCGCAGCATCACCTCGAAAAGGCCATGCAAAACGACATCGCGCTGCGCGTTGCCGGTCCCAGCCACTTCGCCTTTGCGCGCACGCCACGCATTCCGCTGGCGCGAACATTGTGGTTGCGGGGATTTCCTGATCAAGCGGTGGAACTCGCCCGTGCGGTCACCAATGATGCCGCGCCAAAAGACGTTGTGATGTACAGCATCGCGCTGTGCTGGGCTGCATCAGTATTTGGCTGGGTCGGCGATTGGGCGAGCGTGGAAAAATTGACCGCGCGCCTGAGCGAACACGCCTTGATGCACGGCTTCGTTCCGTATCAGGCCGTGGCCGACGGATTCCGTGGTCAGGTGATGGTAGCCCGCGGCGACGTGAAGGACGGCGTCGATCTTCTCCACGACGTGCTGCCCCGCCTGCACGCCGACCGCTACGAACTCTACGCATCCGGGTTCAGCGCCGACCTAGCGCAAGGGCTAGGCCGGCTAGGGCGGGTTGAGGAAGCGCTTGAAGCGCTCGACAACTCGATGTCCCGTACATCCGCCGGCGGTGAGATTTTTGATATGCCGGAGTTGCTCCGGCTTCGCGGCAAGCTGAAGGCCCAGGGCGGCGACGAAGACGGCGCGAGGCAGAGCCTCAAATCATCCATTGAACTCGCCGAGACGCAAGGCGCGTTGTCCTGGCGGCTGCGCTCCGAGATTACGCTGGTCGTGCTTTCCGGCAAACAGGGCAAGAAATCCGCGCTGACGGCTTTAGCCCAGACGTTGGCTCGCTTCAGTGAGGGGCTTGAGACAGCCGATTTGCAGTCGGCTCGCGGCCTGCTCCAGTCCTGATCATTCTCGGTGGGCGACGCTTCGCGTTATCGCGAGGCAAGCAAGCGGCCCAGCGGAGCATAACGCGCTTTTACATCACCTAACGAGCAATCTCCCAGGTTCTGCGCAAGTGTGGCGGCGTCACGAACCGCCTGGCCGGCCATATCGACGGCCCGCAAACCAAGGAGATTAAAATGATCGCGCAGTCCACTTCCGAAACGATCGACCAGGATCGCCGCCAACTGCTGGGTACCGCCGCCATGGGCATCGTCGCCGCGGGAGCCGTCAGCCTTCTGCCGTTGCAGCCCGCCTCGGGCAAGACCGCTGGCGAAATCCGCCCCTTCCACGTCCATGTTCCCGAGGCCACTTTGATCGACCTTCGTCACCGCCTCGGCGCGACGCGGTGGCCGGAGAAGGAGACCGTGACTGACGACAGTCAGGGCGTGCAGCTCGCGACCGTCAAGAAGCTGGTCCAGTACTGGCAGACGGACTACGACTGGCGCAAGGTGGAAGCACGGCTCAATGCACTGCCGCAATTCATCACCGAGATTGACGGGATTGACATCCACTTCATTCACGTTCGGTCCCGGCACGACAATGCGCTGCCGCTGATCGTAACGCATGGCTGGCCCGGCTCGATCATCGAACAGCTGAAGATCGTTGATCGCCTGGTTAATCCCCTTGCCCACGGGGCGGCAGCGTCGGATGCTTTTGACGTGGTGATCCCGTCGATCCCCGGCTACGGGTTTTCCGGCAAGCCCGAGACCACCGGCTGGGATCCGCAGCGCATCGCGCGCGCCTGGATCGTGTTGATGAAGCGGCTCGGCTACATGCGGTTCGTCGCGCAAGGCGGCGACTGGGGCAACGCCATCACCGAACAGATGGCGCTTCTCGGCGCACCCGAACTTGTTGGCATCCACACCAACATGCCTGCAACTGTTCCTGACGACGTTGCGGCTTCGCTCCAGGCCGGTGGGAAGCAGCCGTCAGGTCTCTCCGGCGAAGAGCAGAACGCGTGGAACCAGCTCGACTTCTTCTACAAACACGGCCTCGGCTACGCTATCGAAATGGCCAACCGGCCGCAGACGCTGTACGGCATCACGGATTCGCCGGTCGGCCTCGCAGCATGGATCCTCGACCACGATACACGCAGCCATCAGCTTATTGCCCGAGTCTTCGGCGGCGAGACCGCCGGGCTCACGCAGGACGACATCCTCGACAACATAACGCTGTACTGGGTGACGAACACGGCAATGTCATCGGCGCGACTTTATTGGGAGAACAAGCTTCAGTTCTTCCAGCCGAAGAATGTCACTATTCCGGTCGCAGTGAGCGTGTTCCCGGACGAGATCTACGCCGCCCCACGGAGTTGGACGGAACGTGCCTATCCCAAGCTGATCCATTTCAACCGGCTTGATCGCGGCGGACACTTCGCCGCCTGGGAGCAGCCCGAGCTGTTCAGCGCGGAGATGCGCGCCTCGTTCCGCTCTTTGCGTCAATCGTCCTGAAAAATGGAGGCGCGCGAGGATATTGCGCGCCCCCATCAGCACCTGACGCCCCTTGCCACTCAAACCAAACACGGCGTGTTCACCTGATGGCGCCGACAATGGGAGTTTCCAATGAGAATCCTGATGGTCATGACTTCGCACGATCAACTCGGTAACACCGGCCGCAAGACCGGTTTCTGGCTCGAGGAATTTGCGGCGCCCTACTTCACCTTCCTTGATGCCGGCGCGGACATCACCGTAGCTTCGCCCCGGGGCGGTCAGCCGCCGCTCGATCCCGTCAGCGATACGCCGGAAGGTCAGACCGACCTGACCAGGCGATTCAAGCAGGATCCCGCAGCGCAGGCGGTTCTTGCCAATACGCGCAAGCTGTCGCAGATGAAGCCCGCAGACTTTGATGCGGTATTCTATCCGGGTGGTCACGGCCCTATGTGGGACCTCGCCGAGGATCCGGATTCCGTCGCGCTGATCGAAGCCTTCTACAACGCCGGCAAGCCGGTGGCGGCCGTCTGCCATGCGCCGGGCGTGCTCCGGCACGTCACATACAACGGCGAGCCGATCGTGAAGGGCAAGCGCGTGGCCGGATTCACCAACAGTGAGGAAGAAGCGGTTGGGTTGACGAAGGTCGTGCCGTTCCTTGTCGAAGACGAATTGAGGCGGCTGGGCGGGCTATTTGAAAAGGCGCCGGACTGGCAGAGCTTTGTCATCACCGACGGAAGGCTCGTCACCGGCCAGAATCCAGCCTCGTCAAAGGCCGGCGCCGAGGCGCTGCTCAAGCTCCTGAAGCCTGCAGCCACCCGCGGCATCAGGCTGCAACGCCGCACGCCATCTTACTGGCGCGTCACCTTCGACCTTCCGCCGCTGAATATCTTTGGGCCCGAGAACATTCCGCAGCTCAACGAAATCATCACGGCGATCGAGACCGACCCGCAGGTCAAGGTGGTCGTGTTCGACAGCGCAGTCGAGGGCTTCTTCCTGACGCACTACAATTTCTTCGCCCCGCTGGAGGAGTCGACGAAGATTCCGCCGGGGGCCACCGGACTGCAGGCGCTACCTGACCTGCTGGTCCGTCTGAGTCGCGCGCCGGTCGCGTCAATCGCCATGGTCCGTGGCCGCGCCACCGGCGTTGGCAGCGAACTGGCGCTGGCAAGCGACATGCGCTTTGCGAGCCGCGAAAATGCGATCCTGTCGCAATGGGAAGTCGGCGCTGGCCTCGTGCCGGGCGGCGGCCCAATGGCGCGGCTCCCGCGCTTGATCGGCCGGGGTCGTGCCCTTGAGGTGCTGCTAGGCGCCGATGACATCAGCGGGGATCTTGCGGAACGCTACGGTTACGTCAATCGATCGCTGACGGACGCAGAACTCGACGGCTTCGTTGACGCCCTGGCCAGACGAATCGCCTCCTTCGACAAGCAAGCGATCGCCGAGACAAAGCGGCTGGTCAACGTCGCGAGCCTGCCGTCGGATGCGGACATCGCGCCCGAATGGGACGCTTTCCTCGCGTCGGTCCAGCGTCCGGCCAGCCAGAGCCGAATCAAGATCCTGCTCGATCGTGGCTTCCATCGGCCGGGCGATGTTGAGAACCGGCTCGGATATCACGTCGGCCGGCTGAACAACTAACCATCCGGAGAATCCGCGACAAGGGGCTGCCCCGAGGCGGCCCCCTCTCAGGTCTTCGCTAGCAGAGGAGAGGTTATGATCCTCGAGCATCAATTGGATGAGGATACATTCCGAGCGATTCTGCCGGAAGAAATTACGTGGGAGCCGTTCCCGGCGTTTCCAGCGGGCGCACGTCTAGCTGTTATGGTTGGTCACCCCGCCGAACCGGGGCCGTACCTAATTTGGGTTAAAGTACCGCGCGGAACGAAGCTTATGCCGCACAAGCATCCGGAGGACCGGATCTACACGGTCATATCCGGGGTCTTCTATATCGGCCTTGGAGAAGCCTTCGATGACGACAAGCTCAAGGCCTATCCACCTGGGAGCGTCATTGTCCTCCCGGGCGAGACCTGGCATTTCCACTGGGCGAAATCAGGTGAGTACGTCACGCAGGTCTCGGCGCTCGGTCCGCTCGGCCTCGAGTATCACGACTCGCGAGATGATCCGCGCGGCAGTGCGGGGGCCGCAATCGGAAGCGAGAGGAGCAATGGTCGTCTCTGCGACCACAGCAACTCCGCTTCGGGTGAATTCGCCTATCACATCGATAAGCAGTTCCGTCATACTGCAGTCATCGATCCGCGACGACTGTTCGTCAGCAGGGAACGGATTGAATGAGCGGGTTGTCGCATGACCGCAACGGGTCACAAGCTGCGGTCCGACCGCTCTGCTCGTCCGGTCCGGTTTCTCTCCGAGAGCAGGCTTCGCGGCAGTTCATGGGCAGTTCGGCTGAGGGCCAATGACCTGACATTCGATGCAAAAGCGCTTCGGTCGCTCACGGCGGCGGAAAGGCTCCTGCTATTGGCCCGACGACGTCGCGGCCAGCTGCCGGTCGATGGGATCGAACGAAAATGAAACGAGATGCTACGGGTATATCCGCTTCGGAGCGACCATCCTGGCCGATGAGTATCAATCCGGCGCCGCCATTTGCCACATTCAGAATGATCGGCTCGCCGCTCCATGTCTTGATCGGGTCCATTCCGATGATGAGAAATTCGCCGATAGGCTGGTCGAAATATTGAAGACGCAATTGCGGGCCGACTTCGGCCGCAGCGAGTTCGAGGCCGAACTGCTGGGCGCGTGCGTAAACGTTAGCCAAAGTCACGGTATCGGACGTGAATCCAAGCTGCGCAGGCGATAGATCGAGAAGCTCCACATATGTCTTCCGAGAGCTAACGGTGAACGTCGGCCTAGCAAGGATTTCAGCGGCTTGACCACCGACATTGCAGCCCTTGCTATCGAGTTCGTTGCGCAAGGCAAGAGAGTCGGCGAAGGTACCTGTTGTGATCGTTTTCCATGTCGCAACGTCGCGCGCGGACTTAATAGGCTGTTGCGACGCCGGAGCCGAGCGCGTCTTGAGCTTCAGCTTGTTTTGCAACACGTCGCGCGCCGCGCATTGAGCGGACGCGGCGCTCGCAAAGGAAATGACGCAGGCCGCCGAGAGTATGGAAGCCAAAAGGTAGAGGAAAGGTCGGCTTGCTTGGTTATGACCTGCCGCGCGCCGGGCTCGGCTTGTGAAAATACACATGGCAAATGACTTTTCTGAAAACGTTTGGACCGAAAAAGCCCAATTCCGGCAGCGGACGCTGCGCCGACGCGATGCCCTTCTCTTATCCGGCTTCTTCCAACCGTACTCCGTTTAACTAAGACAGCATGTGAACCAGCTCACAGCCTCCTTCGACGCGTGCTTACGCGCTTACATCACCGGCGCCGAACTTGTGATCAACGGCGGCTACCTGCCGCAATAGCCCGCTGCCACGGCGGTACGCGCGCTAAGCATTGCACGGCATACAGCGCGCGTCCGCCGTGATGCAGCTCGATTGAAAAAAGAGTAGGGAGCACGCTTGGCAACGTCTAAACTATCACAAGAGCCATCGCCCTGACATCATGCTCTGGCGTTCTCGTCTCCTACCGCCCGCCTCAATCACGCTTTAGTCACCTCACCACCTGAGGAGCAGAAATTGAACCATCTCGCGCCGCCTCGCTCCTCTGGTTGCCTGCTGGCCCTGATCATCCTCGCATCGGTGGCGGCCCCGGTGCCGGCTCACGCACATGTCAAATGGTTTGCGCCCTATATTGTCGGAGCGCCACCACAGTCGATCGGGGCCACGTTGACCAATGTATGGTTCTGGACCGGCATTGCGCTCGTGCTGGCATTCTTCCTCGCGTCACGAGCCATCGAGAAGTCGAGCGCCGGCGAGTCGGTCCTGCTGGCCATGGATCGCATCACCGACCCTCTCTGGATGCGCCTCGACGACTTCGTGCGCGTCGTCATCGCCGCCTTCTTCGTGGCGATCTTCGCCGTCGGCGGCGTCTACCTGACGCCAGATCTCAAAACGCCGGCCGAATGGGTGTCCTGGACCCAGCTCCTGATCGCCGGGTTGATCTTCTCTCGCAAGACGCAGCCACTTGCGGCTCTCGGGATCATCGCCTTGTGGCTACTCGCGCTGCGCGACTATGATGTCTTCCATTTGCTGGACTACCTGGCGCTTGGAGTCGGTGTCGCCGCCTATCTGGTGTTGGAGGCTTCATCCAATCCGGAATGGCGCAACCATCGCTTCGAGGCGCTGCGCTGGGGCGTCGCCATCGCGCTGATGTGGTCGAGCCTCGAAAAGTTTGCCTATCCGGACTGGTTCTACCCGCTCGTGCAGGAAAAGCCCTTCTTGACCTTCGGCATGCCGCGCGACGTATTTATCCCGATGGCGGGCGTCGCCGAATTCACGATGGGATTCGGATTGATCTGGACGCCGCTTGTCGGCCGGCTGTCGGCCATCGCTCTTTTCATCATCTTCAACGCAGCCGTCTATCCGTTCGGGCGAACCGACCTGATCGGACACGCGCTCATCATGGCGGTCGTCGTTGCCATTGCTGCCGATCATAGTCGTGAGGTTCATTTCCTGCCCGCACTCAAGCGAAGGCTTGCCGGCGTCCCGGCCGGACTTGCGGCGGCGCTAGTCATTTTCACATCGGGTTACTGGGACTGCACATTGCGATTTATGGCATCGAAGGAGACATCGGAACGCTGGCTGGAGAGCGGCTGACCCATACGCCGAACCCCGAACATCCGCATGGCATGCACGGCGCTGCGGCGATAGGGTTGACGGCTCCGGATGCCTACCGCGCCGCCATGGACCGCATGCACGGTCCGATGATGCGAGGCATCACCAATGCTGATCCCGATGCGGCCTTCGTGCTCGGCATGATCCCACACCATCAAGGCGCAGTCGACATGGCCGAGATCGTCCTCAAGTTCGGCAAGGATTCTCGAAACCAGCACTTTGCTCGCGAGATCGTCGACACCCAAAGGCGAGAGATCGGCGAGATGCGCGCATGGCTCAGTCAGAAGAACATTCCGCAACCGTGAGGAAGGGCGATGAGCGCGACAGGCTCCGTCGTCCTGATTGGTCCCGCTTGAGCGCAACAGATGCTCGGCAGGAACAAACATCACGTCAGTAAGCAGCCAGCTCTTCTATCGATCCAAGCTCTTACGAAAGCACTGAGCAGTCCACAAACGGTGCGGCCAACCCAGCAGTTCGCTCTCCATCACGACAGGCCGGGGGTTACCCCAAGCCGACCGAGGCCAGGTAGCTTGAGCGCCGGGCGTCGGATGTCGATGCCGAGAACGGCGCCGAAGAAATTGATCTCCAGACCTTCGACCCAGCCGAGCGAGAAGCCGATGTATCCGGCAAGCGAGGCGTAGATGCCCGTGCCGGACGCCGTTACGCCGAACCATTTGCCGGTGTACGGGAAGTCCTTGCCGATCGCGGTCGGTGGCAGGACGGCCCGGAGCTCAGGGACGGAATCGAGTGCGGCCTGCACGAAGGTGTTCGAATTGGGCCCAGGCCAGACGCTGTAATCTCCATAGGATCGAAACCTGTAGTTTTCGACCACATGCCTGATCTTCGGGATCAGCGCCTCCGCACGCTCGCCATCGACGGCCACGACGATTTCAGGCACAGCGCCGAACCATCGCCCGTCCGGAGCGAAGCCGTTGGTGCGGATCGGCTCGCCCCAGGCCGTGTAGTCGTACCTTGTGTAGGTCGGCGCATCTTTCTCTTTGACGACGATCCAGGTGTGAATCGCGAAGATGCCGCGCCATCTCACCGTTCTTGCTCCGAACACCCGGATGACGGCCTCACGGTGGTCGGTCGCGGAGGTCAATAGACCCGCGCTGGAGCGGTCGGCCGTTTGCCAGTTCTGGCGGCCATCATCCAGCCAAAAATATCTCGCCGCCGATGCGGCAAGCGGTGCGAAGAGGAGGAACAGAAAGATGAGCAACGGCTTTTTCAAGGGAGCGGTAACGGCGGGGATCTTCGACAAGCATATAGTTCGCATCGATGTCGACGCCATAGCCGCTGCCCCCGGTCGCCGAACGAGCCTGTCACCTCGGTCGGGCGGGCACGAGATCGATCGAGTTGTTCCGCAACGGATGGAGCACACGCATGGACATGAAGGAAGCCGCGGCAATGACGGAAGCCTCCGGGCTGACGGACGATCAGGGCGGCATGGAGCGGACTTCAGGCCCGCGGCCGGGTTCCGGAGAGCAAGGAGGAGCTTTTGCTCCGCAGGCCCGCACGCCGTCGCCAGAGCCGGCGAAGCGATGGGCCGACCAGTTGCGCGAGGTGACGGTGAGGGCGCCGTTACGGTCCTTGCTCGTCGCTTTCCTGGCCGGAGCATGGATCGCTCGCCGCCGCTAGGAACTGTGACAAGAAGCAAGCGGTTTCAGGCGCTGGCATAGGAAAGGGTGGACGATGAGACTTCTGGTTTTGGCCGCGACTGTCCTTCTGGGCACCATCTCGTTTTCCATGGCGCAAAGCTCAGGAGGCGGTTCGGGAGGTGCTTCCTCCGCTGGAGGGGCGGGCGCAACCGGTTCGGGCGGCGCTGGTGGCTCGACGCTCTCGAACGGGACGACGCTGAGCGGAACCGGCGGTTCGCCCGGGCCCAACACGCTCAATGCAAAAGGGCAGGGAACGACGGGCCAGAGACTCGGCGTGACCCCGTCCGGTCAGGAGGGCGGCGGATCTCGACCGTCTTACAACACGCCAGCCGCAAACGCCGCCGTCCAGCAGCTTGGAAACACCAACACGGGCATCCTTAAGAAGTAGCGGTGATCAAGGCGGCGTGCCCACTCGCTGTGGCGGCGGCGCTTTGACGTTCGCCCTGCAGTGGACCAGGAGCAGGCACCTGCAGGTCCAGATCGTTGAGCGACCGCAAGGGCTGCTCACCTGCATTGCAACTCGAGCCTTTTGAATCGGCCTGTGCAATTTCGGGCCTAATTGAGAAGGTGTTGGCTTCGCAGGAAGCCAATCGCGCTTGCGACGCCGTCTTCGACGCGGATCGCTTCGCCAAGGCGGTTCGCTCGCTGCTGAATCAACGGATTTCCGGTGGCCTCTGCGATCGCGGCGGCCAGCCAATCGGCTGAAAGGTTCCTCACTCCTCTTGATCTTGGTCCGACGCCCAGATCATCGATGCGCCTTCCCCAGAACGGCTGGTCGCCAAAGAAGGGACAAATGATATTCGGCTTGCCAGCTCGAAGCGCAGCCCCCGTAGTGCCGGCCCCGCCGTGATGGACGCAGGCCGACATCAGCGGGAACAACTGCGCATGCGGTGCGCCTTGGATGAAATGGACGTGACTGGCTCCGAGATCGCCTCGAAGAGCACCGCCGCCGACCGCTAGAACGCCGCGTTTCCCAGCCTTGGCCAATGCCTCCAGTACGAGTTTCGTCAGGGACGTCGGGTCGACACCTGGCATGCTGCCAAAGCCCACATAAACAGGCCGCTCATCGCCCTCTACGAAGCGCTGGAGTTGCGGGTCAGGCTGCCAAACGTCGTCGCCTCCCAGGAACCAGTACCCAGTCACCGCGACAGTATTCGGCCAGTCCGGCGGAACGGGCACGACATGCGGACTATAGGCGTAGAGCGTCGCGCGAGGCCGCAGCTTCTTCTCCGGCGTGTTTGCGAGGTGGAGCTCGGTGGCCCGCCATTCCCCGATCATCCCGCGAAAGAGGGCGTAGGCGCTGTGAGCCATCGCGCTGTGCGTGAGTCTGTTGAGGGGGCCAAGCGAGCGGAACGGCACGAGCGGGCTCGCGAACGCTGCTGTCGGTGTGAAGCCAGGCAGGGGAGAAGCCAGAACGGCAGGGCAGGATAACTTTTCTGCGATATGCGCCGCGGCGATGGCCTTCGGGTGATAGATGATCAGTTCTGGACGAAATCGTCGGGCGGCTTGCCATTCGGCGCTGAGCTGTTGGCGGCCGATCGGCCTGAACTGCTTCAGCATCCTGAAGCCAGCCATAAACCCCGCACCGCCCGCCATTGCCGCCTTGGCTTCCGGGGTTTCCAGGAGGGCGAGATATTCACTCGGAAGATGCGCGAAAGCGATGCCGCGGCTCACGACGAACGATTCGAACTGCGAGGGCGCGGCGATCAGCACTTCGTGCCCGGCCTGCTTCAGACCGAGCGCCAAGGCGAGATAGGGTTGCACGTCGCCGCGGGTGCCTAGTGTATGGATTGCGACTCGCATGCTTCTGACCATTGAGAAATGGATTGGGACGACAACCGCTGCTCAGACAAGCCGCTTCTGATGAAGCTTTGATCTCCCGGAAGGATCAAACTTGCTGGCGGCTCGATAGTTGTTTGTCCCTCCCCAGTTCACTGACCACACCCCACCCATGTGTCGCAATCGGGCGCGAGTTTCTGCTCACTGGTCAGACGCTCCGGTTTCGGGAGATCGAGAGATCGGCCGATAGTGTGACGGCCCGCCAGGCTTTATGTTTGAGCCTCATCGTTCAGCGACGCCAATGAGCGCGGTCGAGCTTATCGGCAGCACCGAACGACCATCGGCTCTGGCCCGCACCTCGGCAATCACCGCCGCCTTTTCGATGTCGTCCAGGCTGGTCCAGTCGGGCGACATGCCAAAGAGCGTGTCAGGCGCGTCGAGCGCCGCGACGTCGAGCAGATAATCATGAGTCACCGTGTCGATCCGGGGATTGCGATAGCCGGCAGCGACGAGGGCGCGGGCGAAATCGTCCGGATCGCTCAGGGCCTGAACGGCTTGAGGCATTGCCATGCCCGGCCGATCAGGGAACAGCTTTTGCCGCACTTCGCCCAACAGGAGGAAGGTCGCCGCGCCCCGATCCTGCCAGGTCGCAACCACGCCATGCCCGCCGGGGCGCGTCACCCGTCGCATCTCGGCCAAACCCTTGCGCCAATCGGGGAACATGATGACACCGAAGATCGAAAAGACGGCATCGAAATGTGCGTCGGGCAGGTCCAGCGCCTGTCCGTCCATGACCCGCGCCTTCACATTGGGCAGACCAGCAGCTGCGATGCATCCGACCATGCCGGGCGAGAAGTCGGTCGCCAGGACTCGTGCGCCGGTGCGAGCGGCTGCGAGGGCGAGCGCGCCGGTGCCGGCTGCCACGTCGAGAACATGACTCTGAGGCGTCAGGGTTACGCGCGCCAGCGCCTCCTCCGCAAACAGGGCGGTGAAGGGGTGCGCGGTCTCTCGATAATGCCTGGCTGCGCTGTCCCAGTGGTCTGGATCCTCAAACTGTTGCACGTCGGATACCTCACGAGTCATGTAACTTTATATGTATCATGACTGCGTGCCCTTGCCAATGATGGGATGCGTGCGAAAGATCAGCCGATGCGAAACGACAGCCGCCTTTCTCGAATGCTGCATGTGCTGCTCCACATGGCGCGACATGACGGCCCCATGACCTCGGAGGCGATCGGCACGATGCTGGGGACCAATCCGGTCGTCGTTCGCCGCACATTGGCGGGGCTGCGCGATGCGGGCTATGTCCGGTCGGACAAAGGGCATGGCGGCGGCTGGGTCATCGCGTGCGACCTCGAGCGCGTGTCACTTCTCGATGTCTATCGTGCGGTTGGTGGTCCCCGGCTATTTGCGATCGGGAACGAGCATTCCAATCCAGACTGTGCGATCGAGCAACTCGTCAACGCAGCGGTGGACGATGTCCTTCGCGATGCCGAAGCATTGCTGGTCGAACGGTTGGGCGCGGTGAGCCTCGCAGACTTGAGCAAAGGTCTCGACGCGCGCTGCGCAGGCGATCCCAGGTGGCAGCTCGAACGGGTTGGCCGCTAAAGCTCTCTTCTTGTCGTAATTCCGGCTGCTCCGGCCAATGCCGAGAAGTGAAGCGTCTTCTTGCCATGGGGCATTCAGCGAGGCGCGCCGTTCGTCCGCAGGGATCGCACGAAATCGATCACGGCCAGCACCACGACGCAGACAACGATGATGATGAGCGGAATGGCCTTGATCCAGACCAGCAGGATTCCAAGAAATGCGATCATGAGCGCGAGGCCGATGAGTCCGGTGATCAGATTGGTCATCGCACTTTCCTTTTCTCCGCGCCGGGAGCCGAGTTCGATCCGGCGCTCGGGGCGTTGCGCCGACCGCTGCCACGCATGCGCCCAATGGTCTTGATCAGCCAGTGCGCCGTGCGCAAGAGGCGGGCGTCGTTGCCGCGGCGGCCGACGAGCTGGGCGCCCAGCGGAAGGCCCGTTTCTGAACGCATCAAGGGCAGGCTGATGGCGGGCACGCCGAGATAGGTCCAGAGCGAGCAGAAGACCGGATTACCCGTCGTTTCGATTGCGGGCGCCGCGCCCGGTGCCGCGGGCGTCAGGATGGCGTCGTATTCATCGAAAACGTGGTCCAGGGCCTGGTTGAGCGGCGCAATCCCGGCCAGAGCGTTGCAATAATCCGCCGCAAGATGCGCGCGGCCGCGCGCGATCGCCTGGCGTAGCCGCGTGCTCAGTCTGTCGCCGCCGCGTTCGTCATCGCGCCGCAGATTGTGCGCCATATCGACTTCCATGATGATGCGGTGCATGTCGACGGCCCCGTCGAAGCTCGGCCCAAGCTCGACCTCGCTGCACGCTTCGCCCAAAGCGTCGACGAGCTCGGCAAAGGCTTCACGCGTCTCCGGCTCGGCCTGATCCCAGACCGGAGAGCGCACGAAGGCAAATCGCGGCGGCAACGGCGGCTCGCTCGCCGCGACCGCAGAAAACGGCGGGCGTGCAACAGGCCGGGTGTCCGGATCCTCCGGGTCGAAGTCGACCATGACCTCCGCCAGCAGGGCCGCGTCCTCGACGTTGCGCCCGAACACGCCGACATGATCGAGCGTGCGCGACAATTGGAGCGCGCCGCTGCGTGGAATGAGACCATGCGTGGGCTTGAAGCCGACCACGCCGCAGAAGGCGGCAGGGCGGATCACCGAGCCGTTGGTCTGCGAGCCGATGGCACCCGGCACCATCAGCGCCGCGACGGCCGCGGCGGAGCCCGAGGACGATCCGCCGGGGGTGTGATTTGGGTTGTGCGGATTTCGGGTCTTGCCCGGATTGTAGTACGCGTACTCGGTGGTCACCGTCTTGCCGAGGATCACCGCTCCAGCCGCCCGCAGACGCGCCACGGCCGCCGCATCGCGCCGCGGCGTGCGTCCGGCCCACAGCTCCGATCCGAATTCGGTCGGCATGTCGCCGGTGTCGAAGATATCCTTGATGCCCACGGGCACGCCATGCAGCGGGCCTGTGGCCTTGCCGTGCTTGCGATGATCGTCGGCCGCCTCGGCCTGCCGCATCGCGTGGTCGCGATCGAGAAACGCCCACGCCTGGATATCGCGATCGACCTCATCGATGCGCCTGAGGCAGTCGCCGACGAGCTCCACCGAGCTGAGCCGGCCGTCGCGGATGCCGGCCGCGGCGTCCGCGAGGCCGAGCGCGTTGAGACTCATGCGCAGCCTCTCGTCGGTTTGCCGGGTCCGCTCATCGCGCCCCATAGAGATAGCTCGGCAGCCACAATGCGATCCCCGGGAAGATGTAGACTAGTGCCATGGTGAGGAAGACCAGGCCGACGAACGGAAGCGCGCCGGAGAAGATGTCGGTCAGCTTGACCTCGGGCGGCGCCACGCCCTTCAGATAGAAGGCGGCCATCGCGACCGGCGGCGTGTTGAAGGCCGTCTGCGTGTTCAGTGCGACCAGGATGCCGAAGAAGATCGGATCGATGCCGTACTGCGGAAGCAGCGGCAGGAAGATCGGCACGAAGATGATGATGATCTCGGTCCATTCCAGCGGCCAGCCGAGCAGAAAGATGATGATCTGGGTCAGCAGCAGGAACTGGATCGGCGAAAGGTTCATCGAAGTGAAGAACTGCTCGACCACCGATTGTCCGCCAAGGACGGCAAACACCGCCGAAAACGTCCAGGATCCAATGAAGAGGTAGCAGACCATCGCCGTGGCGCGCACGGTCAGGTACACGGATTCGCGTATCATCTCGTAGTTGAGCGAACGATAGGCAGCCGCCAGCACGATGCTCATGAGGGCTCCCACCGCGGCCGCTTCCGAGGGCGTCGCGAGCCCAAACAGGATCGCGCCGAGCACCGAAACGATCAGCAACGCGAGCGGCAGGAACGACGTGGCAAGCGCCCAGATGACCTTCGAGGTCGGCACGTCGGTCTGCTCGCGCGGCAGCTTCGGCGCGAGCGCGGGATTGATGATCGCGCGCGTCATCGCATAGAGGACATACAAGCCGGCCAGCATGAACCCCGGAAAGAACGCCGCCGCGTAAAGCTTGACCGCCGAGACGCCGGCAGTCGCCGCATAGACGATCAGGAGAATGCTCGGCGGAATCAGGATGCCGAGGCAGCCACCGGCGCAGACGACGCCCGCCGACAGCTTGGCGTCGTAGCCCGCTCGCAGCATCGCCGGCAATGCCAGCAGCCCCATCAGCGTGACGACGGCACCGACGATGCCGGTGGCGGTCGCGAACATGGCGCAGGTGATCAGCGTGGCCACGGCAAGTGCGCCCGGCACGTTCTTCATCGACAGCTGCAGCGAGTAGAACAGGCGGTCGAGGATGTTTGCGCGCTCGATCAAATAACCCATGAACAGGAATAGCGGAACCGCCACCAGCACGTCGCTGGATGTGACCTCGAACGTCTTCTGCACCAGAAGCGTGAAGATACGGTTCTGAAAGAAGTCCTGACCGGGGGTGTAGTAGGCATAGTAGCCGAACGAGACGCCCATCGCCATCAGCGTGAAGGCGATCGGGAAGCCGAGCATGATGATGAAGATGAAGAGGCCCAGCATCAGCATGCCGAGTTGAGGATCGGTCATGCGCCTGGTCCCTTCTCACTCTGCGGCTCAGCCGCGTGCTGCTGATGTTCGCGGATGACGAGGCTCTCGGTCTCCTCCACGTCGTGCAGGCGCTGCGGCCATCGACCGGTGCGGATGCACAGCACGCAGCGGATGATCTCGGCGACCCCTTGCAGGAACAGAAGGAAGCCGGTGAGCGGAATCAGCGCCTTCAGTGGAAACACGGGAACGCCGGCCGGACTGAAGATGCTGACTTCGCGGAAGCGCACCGACATCTGGGCGTAGTTCCAGCCCGAATACATCAGCGCCGCGATCGCCGGCAGGAAGAACAGGATATACAGGACGAGGTCCATCGTCGCCTGGGTGCGCGGCGACCAGAGGCGGTAGACCACGTCGGCGCGGACATGGCCGTTTCGCGAGAGCGTGTACGCGCCGGCCATCAGGAACATCGCGCCGTAGGTGATGTAGCTGATGTCGAAAGCCCAGGTGGTCGGCGCACGCAGCACGTAGCGCACGAACACCTCGTAGCTGACTCCCAGGGTGAGGACGAGGATCAGCCAGGCGAACGCCTTGCCCACCCACGTGCTGAGCTCATCGATGAAGAACAGGAATTTCGTCATGCGAGCTGAACTCGCTGCGAGCAGTCCATCCGGATGTCCCCCTCCAACTCGTGGGCGGCGCTTCAATTGCGCCGCCCTCGCGATAAGACCTGACGCGATCCCCCGCGACAGCCGTCAGACCTTGAGCACGCCCGGGAAGTGATGCTCGAAGGCGCCGCGGTAGTCCGTCGCGTTGTTCATGTTGTAGTAAACCACGCGGCGCACCCATTCCTTCTGCGAGTCCATGACCTTCTTCATGAACGGATCCGAGCCGAGCTGGGCGATCAGACCGTCCCACGCCTTGATCTGCGCGTCGAACACCGACTTCGGTGTGCGCTGGACGTTGACCTTGTCCTTGTTGATCAGCTCCTGCAGGTCCTTCGAATAATAATCCATGGCCTTCCATTCGTTGGCGGAGGACACGGCCTCGGCGGCGTATTGCAGGATCGCCTGCTGTTCCTTCGGCAGCGCGTTGAATTTCGTCCGGTTGAACATGATCTCGAAATATTCCGTCGCCTGATGATGGCTGCCCATCATGTAGTTCTTGGCGACATCCTGCGCGCCGAAGCGCCGGTCCGAGGTCGGATTGTTGAACTCAAATCCGTCGATCACGCCGCGCTCCATCGCGGGCACGATCTCGCCGCCGGGCAGCTGCGCGACCGATGCACCCATCGCCTGGAAGAGATCGGCGGCCAGACCGACCGTGCGATATTTCAAGCCCTTGAGATCGGCGTCGCTGGTGATCGGCTTCTTGAACCAGCCGAGCGGCTGGGTCGGCATCGGCATGGCGAAGAAGCTCTTGATGTTGACGTTCATGATCTTGGTCTGGAGTTCCTCGAACAGCTCCTTGCCGCCGCCGTTGTGGATCCAGCCAAGGCCTTCGTTGGCGTTGAAGCCGAACACCGGGCCGGTGCCGAACAGCGAGGCGGCCTTGTGCTTGCCGTACCAGTACACCGTCACCGTGTGTGCCGCGTCGATCTGGCCGCCATGAACGCCGTCGAAGACCTGGAACGGATGCACGACCGAGCCGCCGACCAGATAGTCAATGCGCAGCCGGCCTCCGGCCATATCGTTGACGCGCTTCACATAATCTTCGGCCATCTCGTTGAAGACATCGGCCTTGCCCCACGAGCCCTGCATCTTCAGGGTCGCTGTCTGCGCCCGGCTGACTTGCGGCATGGCGATGGTGGCAGCGCCGGCCGCGCCGGCGGTCAGCAGGAATTTGCGACGAGTTGTTCTGGTCTTTTCGGACTTTGCAGTCATGGACGTCCTCCCTGGCGGCCTGATTGTTCGAACGCGTTTCGACGCGCTTGTCGTTGTGAACCGCTGGAGGTATGCCGCATTCCAGCGACTTTGATCACAGTTTGGACGCATTGCCGGCATCCGACAAGCCCCGGTGTCGCATTATTGGTCTTAGACGTTCGACTCCAAGCAGCCGGATATTCACGCGCATGTCGCGGCGCAGCAAAGATGCAGCCGGACTTCTGCCAGTGGTGCCCGCCCGATGCGATTCTGGAAAATTTCGCGGCTCCTCAGGGCTCGCGTGCCGTCATAGGATCGGATCATCCGGGCTTCATTTCCAAGCCCGTTCGTTGTGAACTCGACCTTGGCGGCGGAAGCAGATCTGGACATCCAGCCCGGCCGTTGCCGCGAACAAAAGCACAGAGGGGGGATCATCATGCTTGCGTTGTCACGCCGCGATTTCCTGGCACTCTCGACGGCGGCCGCCGCCGTCGGCCTCGCCGCGCCCGCGCGCGGGGCGATGGGGCCGAACGACAAGTACGATCTGGTGATCCGCGGCGGCGAGGTGCTCGACCCCAGCCAGTCGCTGCGCGCCAGGCGCGATATCGGTATCCGCTGGGGCACGATCGAGGCGGTCCAGGAGACGATCCCGGCCGAGCGCGCGCTGAAGAGCATCGACGCCTCGGGCAAGCTGGTGATGCCCGGCCTGATCGATCTGCATTGTCACGTCTATCCCTACGGCTCGGCCATCGGCATTCCCGCCGACGAGCTGGTCCAGTTCCAGGGCACGACGACCGTCGTGTCGGCGGGCGATGCCGGCGTCAACAATCTGGCGGCGTTGCGCCGCTTCATCGTGGCCCAGACGCGGGCGCGGATGTACGCCTTCGTCCACATCGCCAATAACGGCCTGTCGGCGTTCCCGGTCGCCGAGCTCCACAACATTGATACAGCGCAGACCGAAGCCTGCGCCATGGCACTGGCCGAGAATTCGGACTTCCTGCTCGGGGTCAAGGTGCGCATGTCGGAAAACGTCATCTTCAAGCATGGGCTCGAGCCGCTCAAGCGCGGCATCCAGGCGTGCGAGATGTGCGGCTGGCCGGCGAAGATGATGGTACATATCGGCGGCGTCGAATCCAAGGAGCTGATGTCGCAAATCCTCGACCTGATGCGCCCGGGCGACGTGCTGACGCATGCCTATTCGGGCGCCCCGAACATGTCGAGCGTGTTCACGAATATCGTTCAGGACGGCAAGCTGCTGCCTGCGGCTCTCGCGGCCAAGCAGCGCGGCGTCATGTTCGACGTCGGGCATGGCGGCGGCAGCTTCGATTTCACCGTGGCGGAAGTGGCGATCCCCGGCGGATGCGCTCCTGATACCATCTCTTCGGACATCCACGTCTTCTCCGGCAATTCGCCGGGGATTCCCTTCCTGCCCAACGTCATGAGCAAGTTCATGACGCTCGGTTTCACGCTGGAGCAGGTGGTCGCAATGGCAACGACCGCGCCGGCGAAGATCATCAGCCGCGCGCCGAAGATCGGCACGCTGCAGGTCGGTGCGCCCGCCGACGTCGCGATCATGGAGCTGGTGGAGGGACCGGTCAGCTTCGTCGACACGCGCAACAACAGGAGGGAAGGGAAAGCCCACCTCAAGCCGATCCAGACCGTCATCAACGGCGTGCCGTTCGGGCGGCCGTATCAGGCGCCGTTCTCAGTAAGATAGAGAGGCGGCGCCGGTCTCAGGTCTCTTCGAGATTCGGCGAAAGTTCTTACAGGCCGAGCGTTGATCTCCGGGCCTTCGACCCAGCCGATGGAAAAGCCGACATATCCGGCAAGCGAAGCATAGATGCCCGTGCCGGACGCAGTTTGCCCGACCCATTTGCCCGTAGGCCCCGAACCGAGCGGTCACGAGCGAATGGGCTGAATCCCGGCCTGTCCCGGGCTTCCCCTCACGCCCCGTATGGCCTATGACGCTGCAACGCAAAAATCCCCCAAAAGTCACTCATGATCCGCCTCGACAACGTCAGCAAGCAAGCCGGCCACCAGATCCTGTTCATCGAAGCCTCCGCGGCCCTCAACAAGGGGGAGAAGATCGGTCTCGTCGGCCCGAACGGCGCCGGCAAGAGCACGCTGTTCCGGATGATCGCCGGCGAGGAACTGCCCGACGAGGGTCAGGTCTCCATCGATCGTGGCATCACCATCGGCTATTTCAACCAGGACGTCGGCGAGATGAGTGGCCGCAGCGCGGTGGCCGAGGTGATGGACGGCGCCGGCCCCGTCAGCGAGGTCGCGGCTGAATTGCGCGAGCTCGAGGCCGCCATGGCCGACCCCGACAAGGCCGACCAAATGGACGAGATCATCGCCCGCTATGGCGAGGTGCAGCACCGGTTCGAGGAGCTCGACGGCTATGCGCTCGACGGCCGCGCGCGCGAGGCGCTCTCCGGCCTCGGCTTCAGCCAGGAGATGATGGACGGGGATGTCGGCAAGCTGTCCGGCGGCTGGAAGATGCGTGTGGCGCTGGCGCGCATTCTCCTGATGCGCCCCGACGTCATGCTGCTCGACGAGCCGAGCAACCATCTCGATTTGGAAAGCCTGATCTGGCTGGAAAAATTCCTGCACGATTACGAAGGCACGCTTCTGATGACCTCGCACGACCGCGAGTTCATCAACCGCGTGATCTCCAAGGTGATCGAGATCGATTCCGGCTCGCTCACCACCTACACCGGCGATTACGAATTCTACGAGCAGCAGCGGGCGCAGAACGAGAAGCAGCAGCAGGCGCAGTTCGAGCGCCAGCAGGCCATGCTCGCCAAGGAGATCAAGTTCATCGAGCGCTTCAAGGCGCGCGCCTCGCATGCGGCCCAGGTGCAGAGCCGGGTCAAGAAGCTCGACAAGATCGAGCGGGTCGAGCCGCCGCGCCGCCGCCAGAGCGTCGCGTTCGACTTCCTGCCGGCGCCGCGCTCGGGCGAGGACGTCGTCGCACTCAAGAACGTGCACAAGGGCTATGGCTCAAAGCGCATCTATGACGGGCTGGACTTCATGATCCGCCGTAAGGAGCGCTGGTGCGTGATGGGCGTCAACGGCGCCGGCAAGTCGACGCTGCTCAAGCTGGTTGCCGGTGCGAGCGAGCCGGACGAGGGCACCGTGGCGCTGGGCGGCAGCGTCAAGATGGGCTATTTCGCCCAGCACGCGATGGATCTGCTCGACGGCGAGCGCACCGTGTTCCAGTCGCTGGAGGACGCGTTTCCGACGGCGGGGCAGGGCTCCTTGCGCGCGCTCGCCGGCTGCTTCGGCTTCTCCGGCGACGACGTCGAGAAGCGCTGCCGCGTGCTCTCGGGCGGCGAGAAGGCGCGCCTCGTCATGGCCAAGATGCTGTTCGACCCGCCGAACTTCCTGGTGCTGGACGAGCCCACCAACCATCTCGACCTCGCCACCAAGGAAATGCTGATCAACGCGCTGTCGGATTTCGAGGGCACCATGCTGTTCGTCTCGCACGACCGGCATTTCTTGGCGACGCTGTCGAACCGCGTGCTGGAGCTGACGCCGGAGGGCATCCACCAATATGGCGGCGGCTACACCGAATATGTCGCGCGCACCGGGCAGGAGGCGCCGGGGTTGCGGAGCTAGTCATGGCTTTTGCCCGTCAGTCTGGCGACGGTCTCGATTTCGTTGGTCCAAATGCCGCCGGAATAGCTTTGCGGAAGGCGGGCGAGCAATTCCGCCGTGTCGACGCCCGTAGAAAACCCGCCGCCGCTGTAGGGGCCGAGCACGAACGCGGCGCTGTTGACGCCATTCATGCGTGCGAGGAAGCGATCGGGCCAGCCCCATAGCCAGGGGGCGACGTTGATTGGCACCAGCACCATCGCGTTGCGGCAAGCCTGCGGGACGAGGCCTGTCCAGCCGTAGCCGATATAGCGGACCAGGCAGCTTCGGATGGCTGCGCGCGAGATCGTGCGGACATCCGGGACGAGGCGACGGATCACGTCGATGGGCTCGTCGCCGCCATAGACCATGATGGTGCTGCGCCTCCCGGCCGGCAACGCGGTCAGCACGCCGGCAAGTTTCTCGCCTTCGTCCGGGTCCCGGCTCTTCACGTTGATGAGCAACTGCTTGTCGGAGAAGGCAGCGAACACCTCCGACAATGTCGGCATCATGCCGACGCCCTTGCCGCGGAACGGGAAGGTCTTGCCGCCGTCGGCGGTGTAGCCGTAGCCGATATCGAGCGTCTTCAGCTTTGCCATGCTCTGCGCGCGGGTGACGCCGAGGCCGTCGGTCCGGCAGTCGAGCGTCCAGTCATGGAAGACGGCGAACTCGCCGTCATTGGTCGGGTGCACGTCGAGCTCGACGATGTCGGCACCGGCCGCGAAGCTCGCGCGCATCGAGCGCAGCGTGTTTTCGAGATAGTCGTGCACCGGCGGCAGCATCCGCGCGGCGGTGCAGGTATCGTTCTTCAGGTCGCGTTCATCGAACCGCTGCGCCATGCCGCGATGGGCGAGCAGCACCGGCTTGCCGTCCCGATGTGGCGCCAGAAGGCTTGTATTGTTGACGTAAATTGCAGCTGCGACGGCGATCATGATCGCCGCGGTCACTTTCAGTTTCCTGCCCACCAGACATTCCTCATTCCATGATCATCATCCTCAGTGTTTGAGGTCGATTTGCGGCACCCCGCGCAAGACGTCCCGGCACGGTCGGCGTCTTGAATGCCTCCCGTTCGTTCGTTACGCTTCGCAAAATGGGAACGAACAACCATGAAGCAGCTGCGGATCGGCGACATCACCATCGATGCGGTGATCGAGCGGGAGGGGCCGTGGCGGCGGCCCCAGGACTTTTTCCCGACCTATGACGAAGACGTCTTCAAGCGCCATCTGCCGACGATGGAGCCGGAGGTGTTCGATGCCGCGCGCGGCATGATGGTGATCACCTACCAGACCTTCGTGGTCCGCACGCCGCGTTACACCATCCTTGTCGACACCTGCACCGGTGAGGACAAAGGCCATCCGCCGCCGTTCGATTTCCCCGGCAAGGCGCGCTGGCGCAATGAGCTGTTTGCGCTCGGCATCGGCTTTGAGCAGATCGACTACGTGTTCTGCACGCATCTGCACATCGACCATACCGGATGGAACACGACCCTGCGCGACGGCCGTTGGGTGCCGACGTTCCCGAATGCGAAATATATTTTCCACAAGGGCGAGTATGCGGCCTGGGAAGCCGAGCATGCCAAGGGCAACAATCCGCCTGGCACCGTCTTTCGCGACAATTGCCGGCCGGTCGCCGAGGCCGGGCAGGCGCTGCTCGTCGACGACGACTACGCGCTCGACGACACCGTTACGCTCACGCCGACGCCGGGGCATTCGCCGTGCCATTGTTGCGTGAACATTCTTTCGAAGGGCCAGCGCGCCGTGGTCGCGGGCGACCTCATGCACCACCAGATTCAGTGTCGTGAGCCGGATTGGTCGGCGAAGCCGGATTGGGATGCGAAGCTGTCGACGGTGTCGCGACGAAAGTTCTTCGCCTCTGTTGCCGACACCGACACGCTGATCCTGCCGATCCATTTTCCGACGCCCACGGTTGGCCTGATCAAGCCGTTCGGCGCGGCGTTCGATTATCGTTTCAAGCGCGACTAGGCTCTAATAGGTGTAGAACATCCGCTGAATGTCCTTGGTGTCGCTCGTCTTGGTCAACGCCAGCATCAGCAGAATGCGCGCCTTCTGGGGATTGAGCGTATCGGAGACGACGAAGTCGTGCTCATCGTCCTTGGCCTCGCCATTGCGCGCGACGATGCCGTTGCCGACGCGGCTGCTGCGAAGGATCACCACGCCCTTCTTGCGGGCATCGTCGAGCGCCGGCTCGACCGCCGGGCGGGCGAGGCTGCCGTCGCCTACGCCGGCATGCACGATCCCCTTGGCGCCGGCGGCGACAAAGGCGTCGATCGCGACCCGGTTCATGTTGGCGTAGCCGTAGACGATGTCGACCTGCGGCAGGACATCGAGCTTGGATACGTCGAATTCGGAATCCGCCGTGTGCCGGCGGGTCGTTTGGCGATAGAAATACGGCTTGTTGCCTTGCATGTAGCCGAGAAAGCCGAGTTCAGGCGTGCGAAAGGTGTCTGCCGTGGACGTGTTGTTCTTGGTGACGTCGCGCGCGGCGTTGATCTGATCGTTGAGGGCGACGAGCACGCCTTTGCCGACGGCTTCTTCACTGCCTGCGAGGATCACCGCATTGAAGAGGTTGATCGGGCCGTCCGCGCTGATCGCGGTCGATGGCCGCATCGCACCGACGACGACCACAGGCTTCTTGCTCTTGACGACCAGATTGAGGAAATAGCTGGTTTCCTCGATCGTGTCGGTCCCGTGCGTGATCACGATCCCGTCCACGTCGTCCTGCGCGAGGAGCGTATTGACGCGCTTGGCGAGCTTCAGCCAATAATCATTGTTCATATTCTCGCTGGCGATCTGGAAGACCTGCTCGCCCTTGACGTTGGCCACGGTTTTCAACTCGGGGACGGCGTTCAAGAGGGTCTCGATGCCCACCGTGGCCGCGGTATACCCGATGACGGTGGTGCTGCTCGCCCCGCTGCCGGCGATCGTGCCGCCGGTTGCGAGAACCATGACGTTGGGCAGGCCGGGGCCTCTCGCGTTGGCAACGTCAACGATCATGAGCAGCGCAAAGAGCACGCTCATTATCGCCATCATGTGATCACGCACGCGGAACTGCAACATCTCGTCCATCCTTTGCTGGAAGCCTCGTTGATGCGCCCCGGTTCGCTCAGCGTCGCATCATCTGTCAGCCGCTGCGTTCTGTCTAGGGTCGCGGCGCGTTTGCTTTACGCGCTCGGCGCGTGTCGGAAACTGGCGGTGGGGAGGCACCAAAAAGCAAATGGCCGGGACATTCTCGCGCGAAGACGCGCTTCTGCCCGGCCATGACGGCATTTCGCTTGTGGCTTTGCTGAAAAAGCCGGGAACGGACTGCGCGTTACGCGCTGGTCTCGCACTTCTTCATGAAGCTGTTCTTGGCGGCGCCGGCGAGCGGCTTGCCGTCTGCGCTGACGGCCTTGGGCGCGCAGGCGTCTTCCTTGCACTTCTTCAGGAACGAAGTCTTGGCGGCGCCGGCCAGCGGCTTGCCGTCCTTGCCGACGGCCTTGCTCTCGCAGGTTTCTTGCGCAAGGGCCGAGCCCGCTGCGAAGGTGGCAACGATCGCAGCGAGGAAAATCCGTTTCATCATGGGGGTCTCCTGAACCAGAAATGGCCGGGAGAGTGGAGCCGGGAATCGTGGCGCAATCAAGCAGGATGAGCACTGGGCCGCCCGGTCGCCCGCTGATTTTTGCGCGCCAGCTCGGAAGATGTCGCCTCTGTTGCAGTGCTCGCTGACCGCATCGGGCGATCCTGCTAGCGTCGGTCCCTTGAGATGGAGAGGAAGCATCGTGATGGACGCCGCGATCCCGCACGACCAGGCAGCCGATCGGCATTCCCACCTGGTTCGACCCCAAGACATGGATTGGCAGAAGACGCGCTTTCCGGGCTGCGAGGCCAAGACGCTACTGTTCGATCGCCGTACGGGGCTGATGACCGCCTTGATGCGTTTTGCGCCAGGATCGGTGCTGCCCGATCACGAACATGTCGGCATCGAGCAGAGCTGGGTGATCGAAGGCGCGCTCGTCGACAAGGAGGGTCCGGCCAAGGGCATTGCCTGCAAGGCCGGCGAATTCATCTGGCGCGAGGCGGGGAGCCGGCATGCCGCCTGGTGCCCCGACGGCGCGTTGATCCTGGCGATCTTCCAGGTGCCGAACAAGTTTTTCGAGGCCGACGGCCGCGTGGTCGATGCCGCTGGCCAGGACTGGGATGAGACCTGGGGGCACACCGCGGCGCAGCGGGCGCAGAGCGCCTGATCGCCTTCACGCGCCGCGCATCAGCAGCGCCTTGAAGTCGGCCCGCGCGCGCTGCGCCTCAGTGCGCGCGACGTCGGAGGCGTCGCCCATGCCGAAATAGCCATGGATCAGGCCGGGGCCCTCATGGTGCTTGACCTTCACGCCGGCCGCCTCCAGCGCCCGCGCATAGGCGGCGCCTTCGTCGCGTAGGGGATCGAACCAGGCGGTGGTCACGACCGCGGGCGCGACGCCGGCCAAGGAGGCGGCCCGCAGCGGCGAGACGCGCCAGTCGCCGGCGTGTGCGGGATCGGCGAGATAATGGCCGCAGAACCATTCCATCGTCGCCCGCGTGAGGAAGTAGCCCTCGGCGTTCTCGCTGCGCGAGGGATAGCGCGCGTTCGCGCGCGCATCGGCATAAGCGCCGACGACGTCGGTGACCGGATAGACCAGCAGTTGCGCGGCGAGCTTGATGCCGGCCTCCCGGCAGGCGATCGCGCTCGTCGCTGCGAGATTGCCGCCGGCGCTGTCGCCGGCAACGCCGAAGCGCGTTGCGTCACCGCCAAATTCCGCCACGCGGCCAAACACGTCGCTGACCGCGGCGAAAGCATCCTCGAAGGCGCCGGGAAAGCGCGTCTCGGGCGGGCGGCGATAGTCGACGGAGACGACGACCGCGCCGGTCTCGATCGCAAGGTTGCGCGCCTGCCGGTCGTGGGTTTCGAGATCGCCCGCAACCCAGCCGCCGCCGTGGAAGAACACCACCGTCGGCGCCGGCGTGGCGCCGACCCGATAGACCCGTGCGGGAAGCAGACCGGCGCCGCCTTTCACGTTGATATCCTCGACGCTATCGACGGGCGGCGGCGGAATGGCGGCACGCGAGGCAGCCAGTGCGCGCAAGGAATCGCGGGCGCTCTGTGGCGTCATGACCGTGGGATCGCGCATCGGCATGAGCGGAATGATCTGGGCGATGACGGGATCGAGCGGTGCGGCCATGGGCTTTCCTCACAGGGTTCTTGGTCTTGCTTGGTCATTAGCATAGGTTTTGCGGGCCGCATCGGCAACCGGCGTGCGTCGCAAGGCCGGACGAACGGGCAGGGAGGTTCACGAGGTGGAATTCGAGACGCTGGTCCAGTCGCGCCGCAGCGTGCGTGGCTTCAAGAACGAGCCGGTGCCGCGCGCGGTGATCGAGGCGATCATCGAGAGCGCCAAGCGCGCGCCCTCGTCGATGAACACCCAGCCCTGGCATGTCCATGTGCTCACGGGTCATCCGCTGGAGGAGGTGCGTCGCCGCAACATGTCGGAGATGGCCGGCGGCGCCAAGGTCAAGCGCGACATCGTCAGCCATGGCGAATACCAGGGCGTGCATCGTACCCGGCAGGTCGACATCGCCAAAAAGCTTTTCGGCGCGATGGGAATCGCGCGCGACGACAAGCCGATGCGGCAGGACTGGGTGCTGCGCGGCTTCCGCCAGTTCGACGCGCCGGTCTCGCTGGTGCTGACCTATGACCGCGTGCTCGATCCCGGCGCGGTCTGCCACTTCGATCTCGGCGCGCTCTGCTACGGCATCGTGCTCGCGGCGTGGGACCGCGGGCTCGGCTCGGTCATCAACGGGCAGGGCATCATGCGCTCCGACATCGTGCGCGAGGTCGCCGAGATTCCGGAGGACGAGGTCATCATGACCTGTGTCGCGATGGGCTATCCCGACGACGGCTTTGCCGCGAACGCCGTGCGCTCGGACCGCGAGCACAACCACCAGTTCGTGCGTTACGTGGGTTTTGCCGATTAGCACGAGCAAGAGGAGATTATTCTCTGGCGGAAAATTTTTGGTGCGGTGTCGCGAGTGGCCTCTTGCAATCTCGAAGTCGCGGGAGGAACAATATGCGGACTGAGAGGTTTGTTGCTGGCGCGAGGGAATTGATATGCGGCGGCTGGCTAGCCTGGTTCGGCGGTTCTTCGGTCCGCGACTGCGGCCCAAGATCGATGATGATCCGAGTCTTCCTTTCACACCCGAAGAGTTCGGCCGGCTGATTCGCAGCGGCCGGCACGAGGACATGAAGCTGCTGGCCGACGGGCTGGCCTGCCGCTCCATCCCGCGCCGCGCCAGCCATCGTGCGACGCATTAGGCTGCGCTCGAGACGGGTCACAGCGCTCACCGCGTGAGCGCGACCTGCTTGAACGCGCGGACTAGCGCCTTCTCCAGCTTGCCTGTCATCTCGCACAGAACGTCGTAGGCCTCCGCGCGCGGCATGGTCGGCTTGTAGTGCCGGTGCTCGATCAGGGCTGCGAAGATGTCCGAGATCGTTAGAATCCTGACGATATCGCCAATGCTCTCGGCGCAGAGCGCATCGGGATAGCCGCTCCCGTCGAGGTACTCGTGATGATGGCGGACGGCATCGAGAATCTCCGGCGAGATCCCGTCATGGTCCTTGAGAAACGTATGGCCGGCGGCGGGATGCGTTTCGATCAGCGCGCGCTCGGCGGCATCGAGGCGGCCCGGCTTGTCGAGGATGGCGAGCGGAATCTGCGCCTTGCCGATGTCATGGAACATGGCCGCCGAGTAGAGACGTTCCAGGTCGGCTCTGCCGACGCCAAGGCTCAGACCGAAGTCGATGGCGACACCGGTGACGAGCAGGCAATGCTGATAGGTTCCTTCGTGGTGCCGCCGCACCGTCATGAGCCACTCCGTCAGGCCATGCCGGGTGATGCGATCGGCGATCTGGCGCCCCGCTTCCTTGGTGGCGTTGACGTCAAGCGGCTGGCCCAGGGTGACGGAGGTAAACATGGATGCGATCGCGGTCGCGGCGGTCTCGACGGCAGTGTCGGCCTGCGCGCTCTCGCGCGACGCGGCCGAGAGCGGATCAGGCGGATCGGACAGCGCCGCCAGCAGCCTCGCCCGGTTGATGGTGCCCGGCAGGACCAGCGTCGCTCCAAGCGCATAGGCCTGCGAAACGGCGACATGCGAGGTGTGCTCCAGCAGGAAAATCCGCTTCTTCGCCTTTGCGAGCTTGCCCGCCCGTTTCTTGATCGCCGCGATATTGTCGACATCGCGAAGCTCGGCGCGAATGACGATGGCGGACGGCACCTCTGACAGCTTGGCCTCGGCGTCCAGCCGCTCGCCCGCGACGGCGAAGCGTTGCTCGAGGAGCGAGCACACACCGGCCAGCTTGTCGGACGTGTCGGCCAGCACATGAACGAATGGGCGTGGCGCTGCAGCGACCGCGACGCCGCCAAGGCTGGTGGGTTTGAGTGTGGTTTGCGCGTTCTGCACGGATATGCCCCGGAATAGCGCGGGCTCCAATCGATGGGTCGAATTCTCGGTCTATTTGGCCTGATCGGAGCTCTGCGCTGCGGCAGCCGGCGTAATCGCCTGCTTCTTCTTGCTTTGTGCGGTGACGAAGTGGATGCCAGCGGTGGTGCCGTCGATCCAGACCAGCTCGCAGCGCCGGTAGGCCAGGCCCGTCGACGACAGCAGCATGAAGAATTCCTTGGCCTGAAGCACATCCAGCGTGCCCTCGACCTCGACCTTCGCGCCCGTCTGCGAGACGTCGAGCAGGACGCAGCTGCGCCGCCAGGTGCCGTCGGATCCCATGAGATTGACCGGCTGCCTGTGGTCCATTTTCACGCGAAAGGCTTTGCGACCGTCGAACTTCATCGGCTAACCCCCATCTTTTTTGCGTCGCGCTGTCCCCGACCGCACTCCTTGGCGTTTGCGGCAATTTCGCCCCACCGCACCGTCCACTGGCTGGTCGACAGCAGCAGCGTCTCGAAAATGTGCTGCGCGCGTTCGCGCTCGGCGAAAGAAAGCCGTGTGCCGCAGCGGTTGCTCAGGATGGCGAGCGTGGTCTGCCAGTTCAGCCGCGAGGCGCGGCAGGCCATGACGAGAGCCTCGCAATCCTCGTCGGTCATGACATGTTCGACGATCTCGATGGGAGCGCCCGAAAGCACCGACAGCGCGGTGATGAGGTTGGCGGTCTCGCCGCGGATGGCGAAGCGGTTCACCGTGGAATCGTTCAGCTTGCCGATGCGGCTGAGTGCAACGATCTCTGGCCGTGCGCTTGCATAGGCGGCCGCGGAGGGTAGCTTGGTGACGATGGGTGCGGCCGTTGCGGCTTGAAGCGAGACGGTAGCGTTCGGCCCGATGCCGGATTTCGGCGCCGGCGAGGCCGACAGCAACTTCCGCATGACTGTGTCGGGCGTGTCGGGCCTGAGCGCCAGTGCCTTGGTGAGTTCGTCATCCACAAGGCACTTCTCAACCAGCGCAACGTAAGCGGCTTCGGAGAATCTTGCCTCGCTGTTGCCGATCAGCGCAAGACAAACGCTGGAAGTGCCACCCTTGATCAGCGTCTCCATCACCCGTGGATCGATCGGCGCGCGGCCGGCGATGGCACATTGCTGCCGTACGCCGCTTGCGGCTGCGATCAGTGTGAGATCGGCCGTGGACAATGACTGCGAGCGGAGCAAAACGGGGCAGGCGACTTCCGGATCGCGGTGCGAGGCGAGACGTCGCACGGTGTCCGGCGGAGCCGCCTTGAGCTCTGCGAGCGCCGTGCTGGCATCGATCAGCGTGCTGGCCTCAACCCGCTCGATCAGTCGCAGCAGGACGCCGTCGACCACATCGGCGAGCAATTCCTGGGATCGACCACGGCTGCTTGTGAGCAGTTGCAAAAGGCCCAAGAGGATGCGGGCGCACCGGTCCAGCGGACACGTTGCAACCGCGTTCTCCAATTCGGCCAGATTGTCGGCAGGCGAATTTGCCGTCATGGCAGGAGCCTGAAATGAAATAAATTGCACAATCAAACGACGGTTATTCCGCCGCAAAGGCGTTAATTTGAATCTTAAATGGCAACGGCTTCGGTATTGGCGCACCGCCTCAATCGCAGGAAACGCTATCGAAATTCGGCGAGACAGGGTTGTCCCGGATTGTTCTTTCAACCGGCCCGTCTCCAATTGATCAGGGCACGTTAGGATCGATTCTAACGAAATAACCGAAGGAGGCAGCGAACGGCACCCCGCGGCCGGACGCACATTCAGAGCGGCGCGGCATTTTTCGTATTTCCATGAACAGCATTGACGATGTGCCGAGGTCGGCACTCAAAACATTTCGTTTTTCAGACGTCGACGAATTTCGAAGCGCTATACGCGGGCTGAATTTCGAATTCACCCCTTTTGTGCGGAAGATTTCGGCTGAGCAGACGATCTTGGCCTTACCGGGCTGCGACGTGAATTTGACGCGCGCGTTTCCGCGGGTGGTTGACGCACAACTCGTGGAGAATTGCACGGCGATCGGCTTCACGATGGATGATCTCAACGTGCCAATTCGCTTTAACGGCTCGCAACGGGCGCGACCCGCCGTGGTCATTGGCAGCGGCGGGGCGGCCTACACCACCATCGAGGAGGTGCAGCGGCAAATCGCCTCGGTGGTTTTCCGGCCCGAGGTGAGGGATCGTGGCTGGCCGCCCACGCTCTCGAGCTTCAAGATTTTTGAAATCTCCACGGCCGGCTTGCAGCGGTTGCGCGGCGTGGTTAGGGAGGTGCTGGCCGAGGCGGCCGGGCCGATTTCGGCACCGGAACTCTTGTTGAAGGGCGCGGCGATGAAGGAGTCCTTGCTCGGGGCCGTCGACGAGGCGTTTGCAACGATCGTTCCGGCCCGCTGGACCTTTGCACCCAACGACGGACGGAATTTCAGGCTATTCCAGGACATCCGCGCGCTGCTGTCTGACGACCTGTCGGAGCCGATTTATAGCGACGAGATCGCGCGCAGGCTCGGACTGTCCGTTCGCACCATGCACGACGTCGTGCGCCGCTATCGCGGCATGAGCCTGCACCGCTATTTGCGTCTGCATCGGCTGTGGCTGGTGCGTCGGCGCCTTCTCGCCGGGGCCGATAGCGTCAAGGCGGTCGCGCTGGCGTATGGCTTCTGGCATCTCAGCGATTTCTCAAGAAGCTACCGCGACCAGTTCGGCGAGACGCCGTCGCAAACACTGGGCCGTGGTCGCGGAAGGTAGTGCGACAAATCGGGTAGGGCTGGACGCCGGTTTCGTGCTACCGTCCGGCCATGAGCAATCGCATTCTCGTTCTCTACGGTTCTTACCGTTCCGACCGCATGGGCATCCGCCTTGCGAATTTCGTCATCAACCGGCTGCGCGATCGCGGCGAGGACGTCGAATTCATCGACGCCAAGGCGATCGGGCTGCCGATGCTGGACCGGATGTACAAGGAACATCCCAAGGGCTCGGCGCCGGAGGCGCTGGAGAAGCTGGCCGGGCAGATCCGCGGCGCCGACGGATTCGTCTTCGTCACCGGCGAGTACAATTGGGGCATGCAGCCCGGGCTGAAGAACCTCACCGACCATTTCCTGGAGGAATGGTTCTGGCGCCCGGCCGCGATCGTGAGCTATTCGGCCGGCCGGCTGTCCGGCGCGCGCGCAGCGACCGCCTGGCACGGCACGCTCTCGGAGATGGGCATGGTGGTGATATCGAGCACCATCGGTGTCGGCCCGATCGCGCAGACGCTGTCGGACGCCGGCGAGCCGATCGGCGACGGCGGCAAGGCTCTGGAGCGCTCGTTTCCGCGCTTCGCCGACGATCTGACCTGGTGGATCGAGGCGGCGAAAGCACAGCGCGCGCGCAAGGCGCCGCCGTATTGAGGTCGCGTAGCCTGGATGGAGCGACAGCGTAATCCAGGGTCTCGCGCGTCAACGGCACTGTCCCGGATTGCGCTGCGCTCCATCCGGGCTACGACTTCGCGTGCTACGCCGCCCGGACCTCACCGAGGAAGCGCTCGAACTGGCCGGCGAGATCGCGCGACTGGGTCGAGAGCTGCTCGGCCGCGCCCAGCACCTCTCTTGCCGCGGCGCCGGTGTCGTCGGCGGCGCCCTGCACGCCGGAGATGTTGCTGTTGACCTCCTGGGTGCCGCGGGCAGCCTCCTGAACGCTGCGGGCGATCTCCTTGGTCGCCGAGCCCTGTTCCTCGATCGCCGCGGCGATGGCGGTGCCGATCTGGTCGATCTCGGCGATGACGTCGGCGACGTTGCGGATTGCCGCCACCGTCTCGTCGCTCGCGGTCTGGATCGCGGTGATCTGCTCGGAGATCTCGGTCGTGGCCTTGGCGGTCTGCCCGGCCAGCGACTTCACTTCGGAGGCGACCACGGCAAAGCCGCGGCCGGCCTCGCCGGCACGGGCGGCTTCGATGGTTGCATTTAGCGCAAGCAGGTTGGTCTGCTCGGCGATGCTCTGGATCAGCGTCACGACGTCGCCGATCTTCTGGGCGCCTTCGGCGAGCGTCCGCGCGGTGTCGCCGGTGCGGCGGGCATTGTCGACGGCACGGGCCGCGATCTCGGTGCTTTGGGCGACCTGACGCCCGATCTCCGCGATCGAGGAGGTCAGCTCTTCGGTGGCGCTCGCGACCGTCTGCACGTTGGTCGAGGTCTGTTCGGAGGCGGCGGCGACCACGGCGGCCTGGCTGTTGGTCTGCGCCGCCGTCGAGGTCATCGACTGCGCGGTGCTTTCCATTGCAGCAGAGGCCCGCGACAGGCCGCCGACCAGCTCGGTCACCTTGGCCTCGAAGGCGCGGGTGAGATCGTCGAGCGCCTGGTCGCGGCGCATCTTGCCGTCGTTCTCGGCCTGCTTCTCGGCCGCGAGCCGATCGGCGCGGATCATGTTGTCCTTGAACACCTGAACGGCCGCGGCCATCGCGCCGATCTCGTCGGAGCGCTCGGCGCCCGGAATGCTCTCCTCAACCTCGCCGTCGGCGAGCCGCGACATGCGCGTCGTCAGGCCGACGATCGGCGCGCAGACGCGGCGGCGAACCGTCACGATGAGGCCGGCGCTGGCGATCAGCACGGCGACAAGGCCGACGAGCGCGATCGTGAAGCTGGTGTGCGCGGCCGACGAAGCGCCGGCGAGAATCTGCTCGGCGTTGTCGTAGAAGGCGTCGCGGACGCCGATGATGGTGCCGAGGCCGCGCTGCGTGGCGGCGTAATAGGTGTCCATGTCGTGCTCGTACTTGCCGGTGATCGCGCCGTCCTTCACCAGCTTGAGCTCGCGGCCGAACTCCTCGACATAGATCGCGTTGAACTTCTCCAGGGCCTCCGCGACATTCGCCGGCGTTGTTGGATTGCCGCGCAATTCCTGCAGCGACATCACGATCTGATCGTTGCGGCCCTGCGAGCGGGCAATGTCGGCCTTCTCGGCGTCGGTCGCCGGCTTCTTTCCGCCGAGGAGGTTCTTGTGCAGGCTGGAATTGAAGCCGCCGACGTCGCGCAGCGTCATCGCGACATTAGCGTAGCTGGCCTGCCGGTAAGCGTCACCGTTCAAGATCGCCATGCGGCGGACCTGCTCGTTGAGCAGCGCAGTCACGCCGCCGTTGAGCACGGCATTGTCGGCGACGATCTTCTTGGCCGCGTCTTTGCGCGCCTCGGCGGGACCCGCCAGCGCCTTGTCGATGGCCTCGCGCAACGCGGTGAACTTCGCGTTGATGCCGTCGATGTTGCTGCCGATCGTGGTGCCGTCGTCGAACGGGCCGGGCAGCTCCTTGCGCAGCGCGTTCATCTTGTCGCGGGCGCGGTCGGTCTGCTTGCGCAGCTTGTCCTGCTCGGCCAGCAGCGCAGGGTCGATGGCCGCAGGTCCGTAGAGGATGTTGGTGGAAAAGCCGCGCTCCGGATTGAGATAGCGCGGGATGTCGCTGACCGCACGGACGATTGCGAGCCGCCCCTGCGCTTCAGTGATCCGTTCCATGGTCTGGTACTTCGTCGCGGCGACGTAGACGGCGAGACCGCCGCCGACGGTCGAGAGCGAGACGATGGCGCTGGTCAGGAGCGTACCGATTTTCATGATCTGTCCGGCAAATAACGGAGAAGTATTTTGCCCGGACGATAGGGCGGCCATGTTAATCTGCGGTTTACGCTCCCTGGCCGGCTCAGCTGTAGGTCGCGCTGACCGATCCCAGCGGACCAAAATCGGCAACGTAGGTCTCGCCAGCCTTGGGCCGGAGCATACCGGTCAGCGTGCCCGTGCTGATCGTCTGGCCGGCCTTGAGACCGATGCCGGTCCGCGACAGCTCGTTGGCAAGCCAGGCCAGCGGCACCAGCGGATGGTCAATCGCCTCTGCAGCGGAGCCGCGGCGTCTCTCGATGCCGTTGCAATTCAGGACGACATCTTGAGTGGCGACGTCGCGGCTACGCCAGTCGGCGATGGGCTCTCCGAGCACGATCGTTCCTGATCCGGAGCCGTCGGCCATGATCGCCGGCATCGGCGGAAACGCCGCATCGTGAATGAAGCGGCACTCGGCGAGCTCGATGCCGGGATGCAACGAGACCACGGCGTCGCCGACCTCGTCCACCGTATAGGGCTTCGCGCGCGGCGGCAGATCGGCGCCGAGACGCGCCTGGAACTCGACTTCAGGGATCGGGCTGCATTGTCTGGCATGCTCGACGCTGGCGGGCGAACTCTTGATCAGGGGCGCGAACACCCGCCCATAGATCGGCGCGGAGATGCGAAGCTGACGCTGGAGCCCCGACTTCATGCCCGCGATCTTCCAGCCGACGACATCCCAGCCGAGTTCTTCTTCCACCATCTGCGCGACTTGGTACGCCGTGTCCGCATCCGGTGGGACCAGCCGTTCGTCGAGGCCGCTCTGTTGCCGGCCCTCGCGACGCAAATCGGCGAGCTGACGGGCGAGTTCGCGTTGCCGGGATAAGTCCATTGCGCGTCTCCAATCTATTTTTTTGTGCAGGCGAGGGCGGTTGCGAGGACGATCTCCAGTTCCTCCTGAACCTGATCGAGCGCGTCGGCGCTGCGGCTGGCGCGACACATCGCGACCGTGCCTTCGATCGAGGCGACGACGAGCGTTGCAAGCCGCTCGGCGCGCTCGGCAGCCAGTCCTTCGCGCAACAAGGCTGCCAGCATGATCCGCCGCCAATCGGCGAACACGCCTTCGGCGAGATCGAGCAGGTGCTGCTGCGCGGCCGCGTCGTCCTTGTCACTGGGCTCACCGACATAGCGATCGACCGCCACGGCGAGCACGGGGCAGCCGGCCTCGAAGCCGGTTGCCTCCAACTGGCGGCGCCATGATGCGACAAAAGCCTTGAGGCCGCCGATCACGCCGCGTTCGTTCATGGCTTTCTCCAGAGGAATGGATACCTGCCGGCCGGCGAAGGTCACGGCTTCGGCGATCAATTGCGGCTTGCCGTCGGGGAAGTGGTGGCTGATCGAGCCGCGCGGCGTCGCTGTGTGGCGGACCACGTCGCGCATGCTGGTGGCGTTGACGCCGCGGCGGCTCATCAGGTCGGCGGCGCCGGCGATCATCCTGTCGCGTGTGGTGGCAGTCATCGGGAATCCTGCAATTGGCCATCTCCATCTAGACTATGACACTTGACATAGGCAAGCCGTGCTGAGATATGACGAGTGTCATATTCGTGGAGAGGTGCCGATTTGACCATCATTACCGTCACCGCGCCGGCCGGACGGCTCGGCCTGCCGCAGCGCCGGCAGCTTGCGGAAAGCCTGACCGACGCTGTGCTCGAGCCCGAGGTCGGCCAGAAGGCGCCGGCGGCCCGAATGGGGTTCCAGGTGCACTTCCACGACCTGCCGCCCGACAGCATGGCGATCGGCGGCCGGTTGCTGTGCGACCAGGACAAGCCGCGCGACATCATCACCGTCAACATCGCCGTCATGAGCGCGGCCTGGCCGGCGGAGGTGCGCGCCGAGGTGATCCGCAACGTGCTGGCGCGGCTTGCGGAGGCCTGCGGCATGCCGGCGCCGTCGCCGACCTGGTGGGTCAATTTCGAGATCATCGATGAGGGAAGCTGGGGATCGCGCGGCGGGGTGCTCTCGATCCTTCAGCTGCTGGATTCCGGCGTGTTCACGCCGGCCCGGATCGAGGCGATCCGCGCGGCGCTTCAGCAGCCGGCCTGACTTGCTGCCAACACCAACAATCGGGAGACGAGCACATGAGCGAAGGTCAGATCGGCACCGAGGTGCACGGCCACGTCCTCAAGATCATCATCGCCAACGCCGCGAAGAAAAACGCGTTCACGCCTGCGATGATGGAGCAATTGTCCGATGCACTCACCGAATTGCACCACAACGAGGCCTATCGCGTCGGCGTGGTCTGCGCCGAGGGCGGGGATTTCACTGCAGGTCTCGATATGCCCAAATTCTTCGGTCCCACCGCGGAGAAGCGCAACATCAAGGACGGTAATGTCGACCCGTTCGGGCTCAATAAGCGCTGCCGCAAGCCCATCGTGACGGCCGTGCAGGGTATCGTCTACACCATCGGCATCGAGCTGATGCTCGCCGGTGACATCGTGGTTGCGGCCGATGATTCACGCTTCTGCCAGATGGAGGCGAGGCGCGGCATCGCACCGCTGGGCGGCGCGCATTTCCGCTTCCTGTCGCGGGCCGGTTGGGGCGATGCGATGTATCATCTGTTCCTCTGCGACGAGTTTTCGGCGCAGCGCGCGCATGCGATCGGTCTCGTCCAGGAGGTCGTGCCTGCAGGCGAGCAGATCGGGCGGGCGATGACGCTCGCCGCCATGATCGCGCGCAATGCGCCGCTCGGCATCCAGGTGACCAAGGAAGCGGCGGCGAACTATGTCGAAGCTGGCGAAGCGGCTGCGATTGCCTACATCCCGAAAATTCGCGATCGCGTGCTCGGCAGTGCCGACGCCAAGGAGGGCATCCAATCCTTCATTGAGCGTCGCGCGGCCGTCTTCCAAGGACGCTGATCGGCGCCTGCTAATGCCGAGCCTGATCGAGCCTTTCGAGGATCTCCAGCGTGGCGCCGTCGCGTTCGCCCGCGAAATAGCGGGCGAGCGCCTGATCGAAGACGGGCTCGGCGGAGATCGCGCCGAACAGCGTCATCGACGAGCGGAATTTGGCGTCATCCGGCGCGCCGAGGATCGCGTTGATGGTCCGGCCCTCGACTGCGAGCACCAGCTTGGTGCATTCGATCAGCCGCCCGCCCAGGATAGGGTGGACGAGATAGGCCTCGGCCTCCGCGCGGGAGCCGATGGCATATCGCTGCGACATGGCGCTGGCGCCGAGACCTGCGACCTGGGGGAAGATGAACCACATCCAGTGAGTCTGCTTCCGGCCCCTAGTCAGCTCGCCCAAGATGTCGCCATAGACCGGGTCTTGGGCCTGGACAAAGCGATCGAGATCGAACGGATCGGTCATTGGATACCTTAGGGGATACCTTTGGAGGGCCTTGGCGGCCCCGATTATGCCTAACTTTTGGCTCCCAATGTGGTAGCTGGTATAGAGTCTCTCCGGGTGGGGGTGGGTAAGCCCCCGGGGGTCGATTTGGGGATCTGATGGTTTCCGACGCAGCACACGCCGAGAGGCTGTTGTCGCGCCGCCGTGTCGGGCGGGCTGAAACGATTCTGCTGTCTGTGGCCGCGATGGCGCTGGCGCTCGGCGCCGCCGCGTGGGTCGCCGATATCAGCGATTCGACCCCGCTGGTCTCCGCGGCGTTGCCGCCGGCCAATGCCCCCTCATTCGAGGACCGTTTCGCCTCGGCCTCAGCCGGCCCGTCGCCGCGCGAGCTTGGTCTGCGGGTGCTGGAGCGCTCCGCGGTGAATGCGGCCCAGCTCAAGCTGCGGGATGCCAAGGCGATGCTGGCCCAGAAGCTCCAGGGCGACGACTGGCGCTCGATCCTGACCGAGGACGACCGGTACATGACCGAGGAGGCGAGGCGCTCGCAGCGCGCCGACGCCATCCCCATGCCGCGCGCGCGTCCAGTCCAGGCGGACTTCTCCGCTCAGATCGCCTCCAGCCAGGCCTATGCGGACACCAATCTCAGGGTCGACAACCGCAATTTCTTCGAAAAATTCACCGACAAGATCAAGCTGGCCTCGCTGACGCCCGGCGACGGCCTGCTCGGCAGGGGGCCGGACCTCGCCGCGCTCGGCTACGATTCGCGCACCGCGGTCTATGACATCTCGGCCAAGGCGGTCTATCTGCCGAGCGGCGTGGCGCTGGAAGCTCATTCCGGCCTGGGCGCCCTGATGGACAATCCTGACCATGTCGACCGGCGGATGGTCGGCGCGACGCCGCCGGCGATCTACGATCTGAAGCCGCGCGAAAAGCCGTTCCACGGCGTCCGTGCGCTGCGCATGACCCCGGTCGAAGGCACCAGCGCGCTCGGCCGCGTCGGGCTGCTCACGCACAATTACCTGCTCGGGCCGCGCGGCGATTCCAACGGCTGCGTCTCGATCAAGGACTATGATCGGTTCATCAAGGCCTACGACAATGGCGAGTTCAACCGCCTGGTCGTGGTGCCGAGTCTGCGCGGCGCGGCGACCGCCTCGCAGCGCGCGAGCACCGATTCCTGATATTCGCCTGCGACGGCGGGGCTGCCGTTTCCCCTTCGTTAAGCCGTCCTCGTCCAGAAGCAGCCCATGAGCGATCCATCCAATTCCGAGACCCCGCTGCGCACGACGTTCAAGATCAAGCTGAACGGCGACACGCTGGCGATCGCGACCGTCGGTCAGGCCTATCAATTCCTGACCAACTTCAAATCGGTCGAGTGGATGGAATTTCGCTCGCTGCACGAGGACGCCGTCGCGGCCCTGGAAGGCGCCGCCGGTAACGCCATGCTGGCGGTGCAGGCAACCAACGCCGTGCGCGCGCTGTTCGTCAGCGCCAAGCTGCTCTGAGAGAATCTCTCCCTCTGGCCTGATCCGTCGCCCTCGAACCCACTGCAAGGCGGGTGCGACGAAGGCTTGCGCGTCCGCGCCAGGGAGAGGGAATATGAAATTGGCAGAATTCATTGCAGGCATCGAAGTTGGCGCGGAGCAACCAACCGAAGCCGCGCTCACCGCCTTCGAGACGTCCATCGGCTGTCGCTTGCCGGACGACTATCGCCGCTTCCTGCTGGCCTGCGCCGGCGGCTATCATCAGGGGGGCGCCGGCTTCAATTGGCCGCATGGGGACTGGGCGGGTTCGGTGCAGGAGGTCCTGGGATTGCGGTCCGACGAGTGCTCGCTGGTGCAGACGCGCCAGACGCCGCAATGGCCGACCGTCGATGAGCTGTTGTGGATCATGAGCGACCACGGCGGCAATCCGATCTGCATGACGATCGACAAGGCCCATTTCGGCGAGATCTGGTTCATGGACCACGAGATGGCCGAATACGAAAAGCCCTGGACACTGGCGCAGGCGATGTCCGATCAATGGGGCTATGTCCTGCCGCTAGCACCGACGTTCAGCGATTTCATCGCCGGCCTGTACGAGGAAGCAGCGGCCGCCTGAGGCGAGGCCGGGCCGAGCGGGCGGGTCCGCCGCGACATGCTGGGTCCAGCTGGTCCACGGTATCCGGTGCAAGCCCGACCTTTCTTTTCCGTCGCTTGAACTCCGCTCCCGGAACGGGCAAACGGTTCGCCAAGAAACCGTGGCCCAGGCCATCCATTCGACGCTGAGTTCAAGGGAGACCCATCATGAAACGCCGTACATTCCTCCAAGGTGGTGCGGTCGCCGGCGCGACCACGCTGGTTGCGGCCCCTGCGATCGCGCAGAGCATGCCCGAGATCAAATGGCGCCTGACGTCGAGCTTCCCGAGATCGCTCGACACCATCTACGGCACGGCGCAGACCTTCGCGAAATATGTCGCCGAGGCCACCGACAACAAATTCCAGATCCAGACCTTCTCGGCGGGCGAGCTCGTGCCCGGCCTGCAGGCGCTCGATGCGGTCAGCACCGCATCAGTGGAGATGGCGCAGACGCCGCTCTATTTTTACATCGGCAAGGAGCCGGCGCTGGCCTATGCCACCGGCGCGCCCTTCGGCATGAACCATCGGCATCAGGAATCATGGTGGCACTTCGGGGGCGGCGCCGACCTCACCAACGAAGCGCTCAAACCCTTCAAGGCGCACGCCATCCTCTGCGGCAATTCCGGCACCCAGATGGGCGGCTGGTTCCGCAAGGAGATCAAGTCCGTCGACGACCTCAAGGGCCTGAAATTCCGCATCGCCGGCATGGGTGGCCATGTGCTGGCAAAGCTCGGGGTCGTCCCGCAGCAGATCGCGGGAGGCGATATCTATCCGGCGCTGGAGAAGGGCACGATCGACGCGGTCGAATTCGTCGGTCCTTATGACGACGAGAAGCTCGGCTTCTACAAGGTCGCCAAATACTACTACTTCCCCGGCTGGTGGGAAGGCGGTGCCATGTTGCACATGATCGTCAACGACGAGAAATGGAATTCGCTGCCTAAGCAATATCAGGCGATCGTCAACCAGGCGGGCGCGGCGGCCGGTGCGTGGATGCTCGAGAAATACGACAGCGTGAACCCCGGTGCGCTAAAGCGGCTGATTGCGAACGGCACCGAGCTGAAGGCGTTCCCGCAACCGGTGCTGGAGGCCTGCTACAATGCGACTCAGGACCATCTGAACGAGCTCGCCGCCAAGAGCGACCTGTTCAAGCGGACCAAGGAGGGCCACGACGCGTATATGAAGGAGGTGCTGTTCTATACGCAGATCGCGGAGAATTTCTACGACAACTATCTGCTCAGCAAGACGCGCAGCAAGACCTGAGCGGAAGAGGCGAGGGCGCGGTGTTTACGCCGCGCCCAGCTTCGTAGCCCGGATGGAGCGCAGCGCAATCCGGGAGAGTGCCGGGTGATGCGCGAGACCCGGATTGCACAAACGGGCGGCGCTTTCGCGCCGACCGTTGGCTCTATCCAGGCTACGGGACCGCGCATCCACTCACGTAACTGCGCGGAGACATTAACCAGCCATTAACCATATCGGCCGCATCGTTAACCATTCAATAACAGGGAACGAGTCGGCCGCCATGGAGGCTGCAGCAAAGGTCCAACGTCAGATGGTGCGCCTGCGCGGGCGCTCCTATGTGGCTTTCGTGTTCACGCCGACGGTTCCGGTCCAGGACTGGCTGCACGAGATCGACGCCACGATTGCGCGCTCGCCCGGCTTTTTCGCCGGCCGGCCGGTGGTGATCGACCTGTCTTCGGTCGATCTCAGCCAGGCCGGCATCTGCCATCTGCTCACCAGCCTGCAGGACCGCAACATCCGCGTGCTCGGCATCGAGGGTGTGGAGGAGGGAAGGCTGACGCCGACGATGCCGCCGCTGCTGTCGGGCGGACGCAGCTGCGTGGTCGAGCCGAGCGCGTCGAAGAAGGCCGAGGTGAAGGTCGAGACCAAGCCGACGTCGCTGCTGCTCGAAACCCCGGTGCGCTCGGGCCAGACCGTGATCTTCCCGGAAGGCGACGTCACCATTCTCGGCTCGGTCGGCTCGGGCGCCGAGGTCGTCGCCGGCGGCTCCATCCACGTCTACGGCGCGCTGCGCGGCCGCGCCATGGCGGGCGTCAATGGACACACCAGCGCGCGCATCTATTGCCAGAAGATCGAAGCCGAACTGCTTGCAATCGACGGATTTTACCAGACCGCCGAGGACATCGACGAGGCCCTGCGCGGCAAGCCGGCGCAGGCCTGGCTGCAGGGGAATACCATGCGAATTACAGCACTGAACTGACCAGCAAAGGAGACATTTCAGATGAGTAAGGTACTGGTCGTGACATCAGGCAAGGGCGGGGTCGGTAAGACCACGACCACCGCCGCGCTGGGAGCTGCCTTGGCGCAGCGCGGCGACAAGGTGGTCGTCGTCGATTTCGACGTCGGCCTGCGCAACCTCGACCTCGTGATGGGCGCCGAACGCCGCGTCGTGTTCGATCTCATCAACGTGGTGCAGGGCGTCGCCAAACTCCCGCAGGCGCTGATCAAGGACAAGCGGCTGGAGAATTTGTGGCTGCTGCCGGCGTCCCAAACCCGCGACAAGGACGCGCTGACGGAGGAGGGCGTCGGCAAGGTCATTGCCGAGTTGCGCAGCCGGTTCGACTGGGTGATCTGCGACAGCCCGGCCGGCATCGAGCGCGGCGCTTCCATGGCGATGCGCTTTGCCGACGAGGCCGTGATCGTCACCAATCCGGAAGTCTCCTCGGTGCGCGATTCCGACCGCATCATCGGCATGCTCGATTCCAAGACGGTGCGGGCCGAGAAGGGCGAGCGCGTCGAGAAGCATATTCTCATCACTCGCTACGATCCCTCACGCGCCGCGCGCGGCGAGATGTTGACCATCGACGACATCCTGGAGATCCTTGCCACGCCCTTGCTCGGCATCATCCCCGAGAGCCAGGACGTGTTGAAGGCCTCCAACGTCGGCACGCCTGTGACTCTGTCGAATGCCGATGGAGCGCCGGCACGAGCCTATATGGACGCCGCTAAGCGCCTCTGCGGCGAGAACGTGACAATGCACGTTCCTGCCGAGCGCAGAGGATTTATGGACCGGCTGCTGCGACGGAGGGCTGCATGAGCATGGGTCTGCTTCGACTCCTCCGCGGCAAGAAGGCCACAGCACCCGTCGCGCGCGAACGGCTGCAGATCCTGCTTGCCCATGAGCGTGGAATGCGCGGCCAGCCCGATCTGCTCGGTGTGCTGCGTGAGGAAATTCTCGCTGTCGTGTCCAAACATGTGACGCTGGACCCGACCAAGGTCATCGTCCGGCTCGAACGCGGCGACGAGGTCTCGACCCTCGAGGTCGACATCGAGGTGCCCAACGATTTCGAGGGCAAGAAGGTGGCGGTCGCGTAGGGGACGCGGCCCGCAGACTCCCGTTTTGGGGTGGGTGAGAAGGCGGTCCGCCGGGCATGGCGGGCCGCCCTTGTCTTGCCGCTCACATCGATTGGACGGAACGCGCCCCGCGCCTCGACCGTTGTGAACCACCCGCGGCAGCGTTGCACCGCGGCTGGTCAGACGGGAGAGCGCCCATGATGTCCGAGGTCCAGGTCCATACACTTGCCCGGCAGATGCTCGAACAGCACGGCTTTGCTGCGATCGCGAAGGCCGCTGAGCAGGCTCAGGCCTGCGAGGGCCGCGGCGAGGCCGATGAGGCCAGGGAATGGCGTCACATCGTGGACGCCATGAAGATCATGCGCGGCCCGCATCAGAGCTGACATCCGAAGGCGCGAGCCCCTTCAACGCTCGCCGCGATCGCCGCCTTGGGACGAATTGCGGTTCTGTGTCTGCGGCTGCGCGCGCTCGCCCGATTCCTTGCAGGGCAGCGGTTCCCACGAGCCGTCCGGCGCCTGCTGATAGGCACTGCAGGACGGCGAGGTGGACTTTTCCCCGCCCTTCTGGGCGTCGGAATTTCTCGCCAGTGCGGGCGCAGTCAGCACCGCGGCGGCTGCAATCGCGCCGGCGAAAACGAAATGGATACTCCGCATGAGGACCTCCTGTTCGAATTCGGAAAGAGGCCGCATGCTGTGAAAAATTATGACGATTTTGGGCCGCGGCAGAGGTTCCGTCGCGGCGTGCTTAACGGGGCGGCGCGCTAGCCACCCTTGCTGCGGATCAGGCCGGCGAGATTGGTCTTCTGGGCTTCGCACCAGCCGGACATGCCGAGGCGGCGCTGGTCCATGTCGGTCGCCTGGGTCGCGATCGCGACCTCCGCCATCAGGTCATCGTCCTGCTTCTCGCCCATCTTGCCGCCGGTATGCAGCCAGGCGATCGCCTTGCGCACCTTCTCGGTGGTGCCGTCGGGCAGGTGCATCTGCTGCGCCCTCTGCACGAGGTCCTGATAGGCGAGATCGGTGTTGGGGCACTCGACCTTGGCGGCGAACGCCTGCAAGACCATCGTCACATAGGTCGATCGCGGCGGCGCATCGCCCGCGAGGGCCGGCGCGGCCAACAGCAACAGGCCCGTCATCAGAAAACCGGTGCGCATCCCTGGGACCTCCTCCATTTCATCGAGAGGCTAGCGTCCGGCGCGCCGCTCGGCAATGGGACCGGGACACAATTGTCGCCGATCGGCCCAGTAGGCTAACCTGCGCTCCCCAGCATCGGAGCGCGATATGAGCCTGTTCAGCACGCCGTTCGATCCCACACGCGACACCGCGCTTGTCACCGGCGCAGGCAACGGCATCGGCCGCGCGATCGCGCTCGGCCTGGTCGGCGAGGGCGTCCGCACCGTGTTCGCGGATGTCAGCGCGGAGCGGGTGCGTGCCGCGATCGGCGCGAGCGAGAGGCCAGGTCTCGCCGTGCCCTGGGTCGGCAATCTTGCCAGCTTCGAGGCCTGCGATGAGCTGCTGACATCAGCGCATTCCGCGCTGGGCGAGGTCACGCATTTGGTCCACAGCGCCTCGCCGCCGCGGCGCGAGGCGGATCACTTGCTCGCAGTCGATCGCAACACCTGGCAGGAGATGCATGCCGTCAATCTCGATGCCGGCTTTCACCTGGCGCGCGGGCTCGCCAAGCGGCTGATCGCGGCGAAGCGGCCGGGCTCGTTCCTGTTTCTGACCTCGCTACATGCGGGCACGCCGCGCAACCTGGCGCATTACTCGACGGCAAAGGCCGCCATGGCGATGCTGGTGAAGGAGCTGGCCAAGACGCTCGGACGCTACGACATCCGCGTCAACGCGCTGGTCCCCGGCGCGATCGCAGCCGGCGGGTTCGTCGCCGATCCCGCGCTGGCGCGGCACATTCCGCTCGGACGCCTCGGTGAGGCCGGGGATCTCGCACCGATGGCGCTCACGGTGCTGTCGAACAAGCTGTCCGCTTACGTCACCGGCGCAGCCTTCGTCGTCGACGGCGGATTGTCGCTGACGAACTGGTTCGAGGCGCCGGTGCTGGATTAGCCTAGCGCTGCCAGGCCGGCACCGGATCGAGCGGCGTGCGATAGACCTCGTTGTGATCGCGATCGGTGACGCGCACCGCGCAACCTTTCTGCTGTAGTTCGGGCTTTACCTGCGACAGCTCGCAAGCCAATTGGTCGGCGCGATCGGAGGCAACCTCGATGTCTTCGAGGATGATTCCACCCTGGTTCTTGAACTCACCACCAACCACGAGATCGAAAGAATAGTAGGGCATCCGAATTCCCCGGTGTGACGATCTGAGCTTCAGTGCAAGTCTCAACACATGTCGGATGGTACCACTGAGTCGACATCTATCGAATGAACAGAGCGCGCAATCTCTGGGCTTATGGCGCAGAAATGATGTGCAACGTGCGGGCTCGTTAAGAGTTTATTAAATATACCCGCGCGATCATTAGGCATCGAATTGCAGCAGAACCGGGCTCCGGGAACCGGCAGCTGCAAGAGAAGGCCGCCGGCATAGATCCCGACGGCCTTTTCTCTTGAGCGAGACGTCGCTCACCGTAATCGCCCGGAGTTAACGCTTCACATCGACTCGGACAGCGTGCGTGAGCGCGTGACAGCAAGGCTGCGTCGCTGCTCTAAAGCGCGATGCGATCAGGATGAATCGTCATCGCGCTTCAGGTTGTTGTTGTTTGAGCATGATCGTTTCGGAAAACCGCTGCGCACTTTGCGCTTACGCGGCCCTTCGGGTTCGGATCATGCTCTAGCGCAGCGGCATCGGCGGACGCACGATAGGTCCGTCGTCATCAGCAACGGCTTGCGTCGTCGTGGTCGGCGCAGCCGGCGGCGTGGCGGCGGCGGCCTGCGATAGCGGCGGCGGAGGCGCGAGCGGTGCGGGCGAAGAGGCCGGCATGTAGGTCCGCGTTACAGGCGGCTTGGGCTTGCGAACCGGCGCCGCCGCAGGCTGCGGCGGGAGCGCGGCTGCGCGCGCGCGCGGATCGACCGGCGGCCTCGCCTCGGTGACCGGCTTCGGTGCGGGAGGCCTCGCCATCTCACGCGCCATCTGCTCCTGTCCGGCTTTCAACTCGGCGATGTTGGCCTTGAGCTGCTCGATCTGCTGCGCCATGGCGGCGAGATCGCGTGTCATCGATTGCACCGATTGCGCCGCGTCGACCGACTGTGGTGCCGCGGGCGCAGTCGCAGCTAGCTGAGCCGCGGGCGGCGTCGCAGCTTGATCTGCGGTTTGGTTGGGCGTGGCTTCCGCTGCGGGCGGCGCAGCCTGGGCGGCGGCGACCGGCGCGCTTTGCTGCGGTGTCGCAGACAACAACGAGGTCGTCGGGAGCAGCGAGGTCAGCACCGGCGTCCATTCGGCCAGTAACTGCTTTGCTGTGTCGCCGTGCTTCTCCCAGGCGATGCTGGCGGCCACGCTGGCGCCGGCAAGCAGGAACGTGACGAACGCCCCGCGCAGCCACTTGCCGACCGAGGACCGCTTCTTCATCACGGGACCATCGCTGGACGTGACGCGGACAGCGGTGTCGATCGACGGTGCCGCAGTGGATTTTCCGTAGACGACGTTGATGCTTGGCTCGGGCGCGCGCGCCGGCTCCAGAGTGAACTTCGGCGTGACCTTGGGCTGCGGGGCAAACTTGGGTTCCGGGGCAAACCTGGGCTCCGGACGCGGCGCGATCTCTGGCGCCAGCGCAGGCGACACGCTGGCGGGGCGCGAGGCCCGCACGATCTCGGGCGAGATCTGGACCGCGTCGTGAGGATCGTTGTCCTTGACCGTGTCTTTCACGATCTCATCGACGATTTGCTTGGCGTTCAGCGTCGCGAGCATCGCAGCTCCTTTGAAGCCCAGTGTTCGAGGTTAAGGCATCCGCATTGGCGCGGGGCTGATCCGAGGTGAGGCCATACCCAGTCCCCAAGTCGCACGAGTCCAGCCGGGTTTGACCAAAGCAAGGCGAGGGGATGGAGATGATGCGACACTCTTCCGCCCTTTGTGGTGATGGAACCCAATTTGCCGAACACGCGCATGTGTTCCTGCACCGCCTTGTTTTCAGCACGATTTTGGCAATATCTGGTGACGGCGGGGGCGTCGTTATTCCGCTATCGGGGGGCCGGCGGTGCCAAGATCTCTACTCGTTTTGTTCGTCGCAGCCCTGCTGCCGCTGGGCGGCTGCATGCAGACGACACTTTCGCCATCGACGGATGCGAGCATGACGCCGCGCGACCGTCAGTTGCTCGCGCACGCGCCTTACGCCAAGGCGAATGTGCCCCAGCAATATCTGCGTCACATCGTCGATTACCACCGCAAGGAGCAGCCGGGCACGATCCTGGTCGATACCGACGCGCGCTACCTCTATTACGTGCTGCCCGAGGGCAAGGCGATCCGCTACGGCGTTGCCGTCGGCGAGGAAGCCATGGCGTTCTCCGGCGTCGCGCGGGTCGGTCGCTTGGCGGAATGGCCGGACTGGGTCCCGACCGCGGATATCCAGGCGCGACTCGGTCCCTATCCCGCCCGCGTTCCCGGCGGTCCCGCCAATCCGCTGGGCGCGCGGGGCATCTATCTCTATGTCGGCAACAAGGACACGCTCTATCGCATCCACGGCACCAACCAGCCCGAATATATCGGGCAGGCGATCTCGTCCGGCTGCATCCGGATGCGCAACGAGGACGTCATCGATCTCTACGACCGGGTGAAGCTCAATTCGATGGTCGTGGTGCTGCCGCCGGGGCAGAGCGCGCAGGCCGCGGCGGGCGGGCGCTGGCGCGGCTGAGGTCTGAGCCGGTCAGTTCGAGTTTAGGTGCGTTGTCACGCTCTAGTTCTCAGGCCGGGCGACCCGCCATTGCAGCGTCGTGGCGTTGCCGTTGGCGTCGCCCGGCGCCTTGTCGGCGGGCGACGTGTAGAGCGGGCGATAACGGTAGGCCCACATCTTGCTGCCGTCGTTGCGGTTGATCACGGTGAAGTCGCCGACGGCCCTGGCGTCGGCCGTTGCGGCGAGCGGCACCCAGCTCTCGATGCACTTGCCGTTGCAGTTCGACGTCTTTCCCGTGGTGTCGCGCTCATAATAGTAGAGCGTCATGCCGTTGAGATCGACGAGCTTGGGCCCCTGCTTGGTCAGGATCACCTTCGCGGGAGCCGTTGGCGCCTCGACCTTCGGCGGAGGAGGATCGCCGCCGCCATGGCCCCCTGCGACCGCCTGAACGGTCGAGAGCGCGACGGCCGCGGCCACAACGAGGAACCTGAACATTTGAAACTCCGCCCCGCAAAGTTAATCGCGCGTTAAGCGCCCCAAATGCGGCCGAGGTTAGCAGCCGAAGGTTAGTTCCTGGTTTCGTGCGCTGCGACAATTACGGACATGGTCCGAGATCAGAGCTGCGCATCGCGCAGCGGCGCGCGGCTGAGCTCGTTGCCGGCGGCGATCGCCTTGCGCAGCAGCCGCATCAGCTCCTCACCCTCTTTCGCGCTGAGGCCGCGCAGCATGATGCGCTGCGCGGATTCGACGGCCGGGGTGATCTTGCGCAGCGTGCGGCGGCCCTCGTCGGTGATCTCGAGCTCACGCGCGCGGCGGTCGCGGCTGGAGGGGCGCCGCTCCGCGAGGCCCTTCTGGACGAGGCGATCGATCACGCCGGTGATGGTGGTGCGATCGTAGGCGATCAATCCGGCGAGCGTCACCTGATCGAGCCCCGGATTGGCCTTGATGGTTGCAAGCGCGGCGTATTGCACCGGAGTGAGATCGAAGCCGGCGTCCTCGACCTCGGCCAGGAACACCGCGACCGAGATCTGCTGGAAGCGGCGTGCCAGATGTCCGGGCATGTCGTTGTTGTCTTTCACCGAGATCTCCTCCGGAGCAGAGCGGATCATTGACAAGTATACTGATAGTCAGCATACTGATCAATAAGAAACAGAATTTGGCGGGAGAGGTGCTCATGCAGTTCCATCTCAATGGATTTCAGCCGGGCGACCCTGAAATCGCCGATCCTGCCGCGCGCGTTCAGGCATCGGGAGCGGCGGGCGCCGTGCCTGGCGAGGTCGATGTCCTCATCGTCGGCTGCGGGCCGGCCGGCCTGACGCTCGCCGCCCAGCTCGCGCAATTCGCCGACATCAGGACGTGCATCGTCGAGCAGAAGCCGGACCGCCTCCTCGTCGGCCAGGCCGACGGCATCGCCTGCCGCACCATGGAGATGTTCCACGCCTATGGCTTCAGCGAGCGTGTGCTGAAGGAGGCCTGTTGGGTCAACGAGACCACGTTCTGGAAGCCGGATGAAGCGGCGCCGGAGAAGATCGTCCGCAGCGGCCGGGTGCAGGACGTCGAGGACGGGCTGTCGGAATTCCCGCACCTCATCCTGAACCAGGCGCGCGTCCATGATTGCTTTCTCGACGTCATGCGCAAGTCGCCGGCGAAGCTCGCGCCGTATTACAGCCGGCGCGTGCTTGATGTGAATGTCGATCCGGCCGCCGGTGCCGACGATCATGCCGTGACCGTGCGCCTCGAACGCGTCGATGCCGCGAACGAGGGCAAGGTCGAGGCGATCAAGGCCCGCTACGCCGTCGGCTGCGACGGCGCCCGCAGCACGGTGCGCAAGTCGATCGGGCGCGAGCTGCACGGTGATTCCGCCAACCACGCCTGGGGCGTGATGGACGTGCTGGCCGTGACCGATTTTCCGGACATCCGCTTCAAGTCGCTGATCCAGTCGGCCAAGGACGGCAGCCTGCTGATCATTCCGCGCGAAGGCGGCTACATGGTCCGCATCTATGTCGAGCTCGCCAAGCTCGATGTCGGCGAACGCGTTGCCAATCGCAACATCACCGCCGATGATGTGATTGCGAAAGCGCAGCGGGTCCTGAAGCCGCATCGGCTCGAGGTGAAGGAGATCGCCTGGTGGTCGGTCTACGAGATCGGCCAGCGCCTCACCGACAAGTTCGACGACGTGCTGGAGGGCGAGATCGAGACGCGCCAGCCGCGCATCTTCATCGCCGGCGATGCCTGCCACACCCACAGTCCGAAGGCCGGGCAGGGCATGAACGTGTCGATGCAGGATGCCTTCAATCTCGGCTGGAAGCTCGCCGCCGTGCTGCGGAGGCAGTGCGCGCCAAGCCTGTTGCATTCCTATTCGGCCGAGCGCCGGGCAGTCGCGAAGGAGCTGATCGATTTCGATCGCGAATGGGCTGATATCCTCGCCTCCGCCGCCAAGGCCGGCGGCGCCGATGCCGCCAAAACGCAGGACTATTTCGTCCGGCACGGACGTTTTACCGCGGGCACGGCAACGCATTACAAGCCGTCGATGCTCACCGGCGCGGCCACGCATCAGCACCTCGCGCAGGGCCTCATTATCGGCACGCGCTTCCATTCCGCGCCGGTGATCCGGCTGGCGGACGCCAAGCCGGTGCATCTCGGCCATGCCGCACGGGCCGATGGCCGCTTCCGCATCTACGCGTTCTCGCCCGATGAGAACCCGGCAGCGTCGGGCTCGGCCATTCGTGCCTTGTGCAATTTCCTCGCGGAATCCCGGAAGTCACCTATCCGTCGATATACGCCTGTTGGAGCTGACATCGACAGCGTGATCGATCTGCGCGCGGTGTTTCAGCAGGACCATCGTGAGCTCGCCATCGAGGCAATGCCGCCGATGTTGCTCCCGAGCAAAGGCCGTTACGGCTTGTACGACTACGAGAAGATGTTCTGCCCGGATCTCAAGAGCGGCCACGACGTTTTCACGATGCGCGGCATCGATCGGGCGGCCGGCTGCATGGTCGTGGTGCGGCCCGACCAGTATGTCGCGACCGTGCTGCCGATCGACGATTTTGCCGGGCTCGCCTCGTTCTTCGACGCATTCATGCTGCCGGCGAGGTGACGCCGAAAGCGCCGCGCGCGCCGTGCTGCCGGCGATGCCGCATGCGGCGCAGCCGAGCTAGCACTGGCTGCAACGAAAGCCCGGCCCTCGTGCCGGGCTTACCGCTTGCGCGCGCCCTCCGGTTCCGTGCGCGTACAATTTAAGAAAGTTCTTCGCGGGCAGATTTCATCGATCGTAATATGTCTATCCAAAGCTGTAAGCATCCACTCGGGGCAGCGGGGCACCGGAGGATGACGATGAGACAGAACCAAGCGGAGACGCGCCGTCAGCAAAATGTCGCGAAGCGGTCGATGACCAAGGAGGCCAAGCAGCTGGCCGGCCTGATTGCCGGACTGCGCGAATCCCTCGAGGAGATCCACAAGGAGCGGGCGGGCACCAAGCTGTCGGGCGCAGAAATGGGACTACTCGATGAGCGTCGCAACAATCTGCTGCTCACCATCGCAGCCCTCAATGACCGCCTTTCGGCGGTGCAGGGCCTGATCAATCTCGGCCGCCCGCATATTATCCGCGTGCACTAGCGCCGATCCGAGGCAACGAGATCGGCTCTGTTGCGACGGCACGGGGCCGGCCACAGGCCTCGTGGATGGCACCAAATTGCCACGCTCCCGGCGAATTGCCGCCAAAGCCCGCTGCCACGACAAGGCCGGGTGCAGGGCGACGCAAGGGGATGCGAATTGGCCTACAAGATGGTCGCAGAACGCGACAACGAGAAGTACAGTTTCGCCCGCGAGAGCCGGTTGCTCATCGTAGCGAAGGCGAAAGTGTGGGCAAGCGAGGGGTGGCGGGTGGTCGTCACCGACCAGGATGGCAAGGCCTACGCGCCGTCCGAGCTCGATCAGCTGTCCGCAGCGTGATGGTGGGGCGCGACCTCTTGCTCAGAGTCGGCACCGCGCGCATCAACGCACGGTGGTCTCCGAGAACAGGTTGATGATCACCACCCCTGATACGATCAGCGCGATGCCGACGAAGGCTGCGGCGTCCAGGATCTGACGGAACAGCACGAAGGAGACGGTGGCGGTCAGGATGATGCCGACCCCGCCCCAGATCGCATAGGCGATGCTCAACGGGATCACCCGGATCGCCACCGAGAGCGCGTAGAACGAGGCGACGTAGAACAGCACCATCGCCAGCGTCGGCCAGGGACGGGTGAACTGCGCGGACTGCTGCAGGAACGCCGACGCGGTGACCTCGAACACGATGGCGAGGGCGAGAGCCGTATAGGCGTTGAAGACGGAGGTCATGCGGAGGCTGTGTCCGGGCCGACGGATGGCTGACGTGCGACCGCAAATATCACGCGGGAATGACGAGTCCGCGACAGGACGCAGCGCTTGCGTCGCCCGAAGTTTGACTCTACGGACCTCTTTCATGCTCGTCATCTCCATCCAGAGCCAGGTGGTCCACGGCCATGTCGGCAACAGCGCGGCCGCCTATGCCATGCAGGCGGAGGGCGCGAACGTCGCTGCGGTGCCGACGACGCTGCTGTCCAACCATCCGCGCTATCCGAGCCTGCGCGGACGGGTGCTGGAGACCGAGCTCGTCGCCGATCTCCTGAGGGGAGTCGAGGAGCGCGGCCTGGTCGACGAGGCCGCGGTGGTCGTCACCGGCTATCTCGGCTCGCCCGGCAATGCCGCCGTCATCGCCGATTTTGTCGAGCGGGCGCGCACGCGCAATGGGAAGCTCGTCTATCTCTGCGATCCCGTGATCGGTGACGACGGCCGCGTCTATGTCGCGGACGGCATCCTGGACGTGCTCCGCCACCGGCTGCTGCCGACGGCGAACCTGACGACGCCGAACCAGTTCGAGCTCGAGCTGCTCTCTGGGGTCGCAATTGCCGACGCCGAGAGCCTCAGCGCGGCCTGCGCGGTGCTGGCTGGGGCAGGCACCGACGTCGTCGCCACCGGCTGCACCCTCGCTGACACGGCGGCGGGCCAGGTGGAGACGATCCTGTGCACTGATGGGCGATTGTCGCGCTTTGCGACGCCGCGCCTGCCGATCCGTCCCTACGGCACCGGCGATCTCCTCACCGGGCTGATCGCGGCGCATCTGGCCAAGGGCGAAGCAATGGAGTTGGCGGTACGGCGCGCGGTCGACACGGTCTTTGCCGTGCTGGTGCGCACGCAGGACGCCGGCTCGGCCGAGATGCGGCTGGTGCCGCTGCCGACGGCAGAGCGCAAGCCGTAAACCGTCAGGTCGCGCGCTTGCCGGCCGATTGCGCCGACTTCTGCGGCTTGGTCGCCGGGCCCTTCTGCTCGCGCGCGACGTCGGCCTTCGGCGGCTTGGCGCTCGCAAGGCCTTGTGTCTTCTTCGGCTTGGCTCCGGCAACGTCCTTGCGATCGGAGGTGCCGCGCTTCGAGATATATTCCTGGCCGTCGATCGGGCCGACATGGGGCGGATCGCGGCCGAGATAGGGTCGGCCGATGCCGTACGCCTTGCCGTTGGCATCGACCCACTTCCACAGGATTTCGGTCGAGACCCAGCGCTGCGCCCTGTTGCTGCCTTGCGTGCTGACGATGTCTGCCGCCATGCCGTGACCGTAGCCGCCGCGCGTGCTGCCGCCGTGATAGGAGCGGTTGGAGGCGGCCTTCAGGCCGCTCGCGATCGACTGGCGATAGTCGTCGCGGAACGCGCTGGTGATGCCCGGCGACAGGCCGGCGGCTTCGGCCGCGAGCATCATGCGGAACAGCTTCTGCTTGAAGCTCTTGTCCATGCCGCCGATGACGTAGTCCATCATCGACATGCCGGCGCGCTCGGCCGCATGCGGATCCTTCCAGGTGAAGTCCTGATCGACCAGCTTGGTGAAGCTGCGCATCACCGTGACGGTCTTGCCCTTGCGCTTGATGGTGACTGCGCGCCGCTCCTGCACCTTCATCGTGTCTTCCTTGGCGGTGCGCTGATAGAGCGCCCAGAGGTAGCGGTCGATGCAGGCCTCCATGACGAAGCATTCGTCGAGCACGGCGATGTTGTCGGCAGGCGGTGACGCCTTGCGCGCAGGCGCAACGGGGTCGCTCGCGATCGCCGCGGCCGACAATGTGTCCGTCGTCACGATCTCGGTGGGATCGGTGGATGCGAGCTTGACGGGCTCCGCCACAGGGGCGGGGGCAACCTCGCTGACGACGGGCTCCGGTTCAGGCAAGATAGGCGGCGCGGGCACGGCTTCCACCGGCAGGATCAGCGCCGGGTCGGCCGAGGCAAGCTTGATGGTGGAGGCGGGCTCTTCCGGCGTTGCCTCTGCCGGCGCGGGAGGGTCGGGCAGCGCAGTGACGGTGGCGGCGATGTCGGCGGTCAAGGCGAAGCGGTCCTCAAGGGTCGCAGCGCGCGGCACGTCGGCGAGGTCGATGCGGCCGAGATCCTTGGCATGATCCTTGGCACGATCCTTGGCGCGCGAGATGGCGGCCGCATTGGCGGCGCTGTTTTCGATGAGCGCAGGCGCATAAGCGGAGAGAGACAATGCCAGCCAGCCGGCGAGAACGGCCGAGGGACACGACACCGCCACCAGAAGAGACCGCCGATCGTTCATGATCCCTGCCTCCAAACGGTCTGCTCGAACAATCTTGCCCGAACAGTGATGATGCAAACAGTCTGACGAAACAGTCGCACGGAAAGGCACGCAGCACGTCGATTGTTCGGGCCACGGTGTGGCGGCGCAATGGCGCAAATCGGGGAGTGCGGGCTTTTCGGGGCAACTGTGGCCGAGGTGCAACGCCCGGTTCCATTTGACGTTGCCGCAACTTTGTTGCGGCTGGTGCGTTGGAGGCGCCATGACGCATCCCTCGCTTCGTCCCATGGACGCCTTCGACCCCACCGAGCCCGCCATCCTGCACGATCGTCTCTCCGACACGATCATCACCTGGACCGCCGACCAGGCCGAGGACTACCGCCGCGCCAGCCGGCCCGGCGCGGATGGAACCGTGGCCTGGAAGACCTATCTCTTCGACGGCTGGGGCAACGTGCTTGGTGGCTGAGCGGCTCCTCTGGAGGCGCCGCGTCGCAGCCGGCGTGATTCGCCCAAATCCCTGGACGCATTAGGCATATCGTCATGCACCGCATGCGATGTTGCAATGCAGCGGTGTATGTCGCGCTGCAGCAAAATGTGCCTAAATAGGCTCCGACTCTCAAACCTCGGAGCATCACCAATGAACAAGAAGACCTTGTCGATCGCCGCCTTCCTGACGATCGCGGGCGGTACCGCGGCTTTCGCCGCCGAGCTGCCGACCTATGAGGCCAACGGTTTCCCGGTTTCCCCGCTGCAGGTGCGCGTGCTCGGTGCCGCACATGTCGAGCAGCAGGTCGCAGTGCCAAGCGCAATCGCCTCGGTCCACCAGGCGAAGGTGCTCAGCCCGCGCAAGGTGAAGACCGCGGACGTGATCACAGGCGCGGGCCGCTAAGCTCGCCGCGCGCGCAGGCTTGACGGCGAGCGGCCGTAGAGTTCGGCGAAGGCGGCGTTGAACCTGCGCAGGCTGCCGAACCCGGCTTGGAATGCGATAGCGGTCATGCTGTCATCGCCGGCATCGAGCAGGCGCTTGGCGCGCTGGACGCGCAGTGTCTTGGCGAGCTGCTGCGGCGTAGCGCCGACATGGCGCTCGAACAGGCGCGCCAGGTGACGCGACGAGATGCCGAGCCGCGTCGCGAGATCGACCACCGAGCCTTCATCCAGCGCGCCGTCATCGATGAGCCTCATGGCCCGGGCCACCGTGGAGCGCGTGCCGTTCCAGGCCGGGCAGAAAGGAGCGGTCTCGGGACGGCAGCGCAGGCAGGGCCGGAAGCCGGCGGCCTCGGCAGCCGCAGCCGTCGGATAATAGACCACATTGCGCGCCAGCGGTTGCTTGGCCGGACAGACCGGCCGGCAATAGATGCCCGTGGTCTTCACCGCCGTGAAGAAGCGGCCGTCATAGCGGGGATCGCGGCGCAGGCGCGCGGCGTTGCAGACATCAAAGCTCAGCATGATCGCATGGTAGCGCATGAGGTCGGCGGCGGAAGGGCTGCCGGATGACCGAGTCCGATTGCGGCGAGCCGCGGCTCGCACCGCGGCCTAGAAGGCGGTTCTCATCGCAACACGGCCGGAGACCCCATCGTGACCAGCCCGAGAGACGTCGTACTGAACGCCTGGAAGACCTTTTCGTCACGCGATCCCGAGCGCATCGCGGCACTCTTCACCGAAGACGCCGAATGGATCGCGCCGAAGGGAAATGCCACCGCCGTCGCGCTCGATCATACCGATCACATGGTGGGAGCGCACCAGATCGCCCGCTTCATCGCCAAGGAAATGCACAGGCTGTTTTCGAGCATCGATATCACGTTCCGCGGCGTCTATGTCGAAGGCGATGTCGTGATCGTGGAGGAGCGGATGCGCGCCACGCTGCCCGGCGGCAAGCCGTACGAGAACGAGTATTGCTTCGTGTTCGAGGTGGTGGGCGACCGGATCAGGCAAGTGCGGGAATACATGGATACGCGCAAGGGATGGCGGATGGTCTTCGATGAGGGGCTGTAACACGCGTAGTCGGCATCGCCCTCGCGTGACAGCCCTGCAGCCGCGTGGGTTGAGCGGCTCAGCGCGCCGACATATCGAGTGATTCATGGATCAGCGGACGAGCGGCGCCGACGCTCAGAAGAAGGATACCGCGCCGGCACTGCTCGGCGTGGTCTGCGGCCTTGCCGCAGCGCTGTTCTGGGCGCTCGGCTTTGCCGCCACGCGGCACGGCCTCAAGGCCGGCTTCACGCCGGTCGATCTGCTGGTGCATCGCTATGTCTGGTCGGGGATCGCATTCCTGCCCCTGGTGTTGCGCGCCGGACTCTCCGATCTCTGCGGCATCGGCTGGGGCAGGGGGCTCGTGCTGATGGTGCTCGGTGGTCCCGTGATGTCGCTGATCTCGTACATCGGCTTCCTGTTCGTCCCGCTCGGCCATGGCAGTGTGATCCAGCCCTCTTGCGCCACGCTCGGCGGCCTCCTGCTCGCGGCGGTCGTGCTGAAGGAGCGGATCTCCGCCTCGCGCCTGACTGGCGCGCTCGTCATCGTCGGAGGCCTCGGCGTGATCGGTGCGGAATCAATCGGCCACATCGGTGCCGACGGCATTCAGGGCGATCTCATCTTCGTGCTCGCCGGATTCATGTTCGCCGGCTTCGGCGCGATGCTGCGTCGATGGCGCGTCTCGGCCGTGTCGGCTGCGCTCGTGATCAACGTGCTGTCGCTGCTGCTGGTGCCGGTCTACGTCGCCACGGTGGGCCTCGCCCACATTGCGTCGATCGGCATGACCGAGAACGCGATCCAGGCGCTGGCGCAGGGCGTGCTTGCCGGCCCCGCCGCGCTCTATCTCTACGCCGTCTCGGTCCAGCGTCTCGGCGTCGCCCGCGCCGCGGTGTTTCCGGCCTGCGTGCCCGCGCTGACGCTGCTCACGGGCTGGTTGCTGCTTGGCGAGCCGCCCACGATGCTGCAGATGGCAGGCCTCGTGACGGTGCTGAGCGGGTTCTACCTGGCGCAGCGGCAAAGCTAGCGGACCTCACGCCTTCTTCACGAACTCCGACTTCAGATTCATCGCGCCGATGCCGTCGATCTTGCAGGCGATGTTGTGGCCGTCGCTGGCGTCCTGCAGGCGGATGTTGCGCACCTTGGTGCCGCCCTTGACGACCGAGGACGAGCCCTTGATCTTGAGATCCTTGATCACGATGACGCTGTCGCCGTCGGCGAGCAAATTGCCGTTGGCATCGCGCACGCCCGTATCCTGCGCCGTGTCCGCGGCCGCGTCCGCCGCGCCGCTCCATTCATGGCCGCATTCCGGGCAGACCCAGAGATCGCGGTCCTGATAGGCGTGTTCGGAATTGCAGGTCGGGCATTTCATCGTGTCGGTCATGACGGGTCTTGTCTCGCGCGTTCGTTCGCGGCGCGACCGTAGAGGCGCGAACCGGGAAAGCAAGCAAAAGCTGCGCACGGCGCGGGCCGAGCGTGACCTACGGGTGCGATATAACGGACCGGTGCCTGCCGGCGACTTCAACGTCGCCGGCGCGCGTTTGAGCTGCATCAACGGCACTGCGCGCGGGGGGCGTATCGTGTCTTCAGGAATGACCGCCGGAGGCAGCGATGGACGACACACTCAGACGAAAAATCCAGACCTTGCTGGACCAGCACCGCACGATGCGGATCGCGACGCTTCGCGCCGATGGCTGGCCGCAAGTGACGACTGTCGGCTATGCCAACGAAGGTTTCACCATCTACTTCCTCTGCGGCCCCGACAGCCAGAAGGCGCAGAACATCTCGCGGGACGAGCGCGTGTCGCTGGCGATCGACGACGATCCGGCGCAAGTGATGGAGATCACCGGCCTGTCCATGGCGGCGCGGGCGGTGGCCGTGACCGATCCAGCCGAGGCCGAGAAGGCGATCGCGCTTTTGATGGCGCGCTATCCCGAGCAGAAGGCCATCGGCCTCCCCATGCCGAAGCCATCCGAGGTGCGGCTGATCCGTCTCACACCGACGGTGATCTCGCTGCTCGATTATTCCAAGGGATTCGGCCACACCGATCTCGTCACGTGCTGAGGACGCGAGCTGCGAGCTGGCTTGACGCAGATCAAGCTGGCGTCGTGGTGCACATCTAAGCTGCTCCACGATTCAATGCCGTGAGGTCGAGCGATGTCGCACAATGTTCGAATCTCCATCGGCATCGCCGTCCTGATCGCGCTGTCGGTGCTGTTCCTGTTCAGCCTCGTCCACACTGCTGCCGGGGCGCCGAGGCCCGGCTCGCGCGCGGTCGCCGCAGGTCATCGCCTGGCGCAGGCGTGGTGCCAGTCGTGTCACGCGATCGAGCCGCACATGGCCGGCTTCTTCGAGGAGGCACCGAGCTTCCAATCCATCGCCGACCGCAACGGCACCACCGCGCTCTCGCTCAAGGTGTTCTGGCGGACCAGTCACCAGACCATGCCGAATCTCGTGATCTCGCCGGAGCAGGCCGAGGTGCTATCGGCCTATATCCTTAGCCTGAAGCGCAATTGAGGGCCGACTCAAGCAAGTGTTGCGAAAACAACCCCATGCACAGTAGCCATCCCCATGGAATTGCTCGGGGTTTTCCTGACTTCGGCAAAATCGAACAAGAGTTGACCCGTCGGGCAAAACAATGGCATGATGACATCGTGGGACGCGGTCGGGGGCGTCAGGTGCGGCACCATCCCGGATTACGCTTGCGCTCCATCCGGGCTACGCTCGCTTCGCAACTTGCGACGAGTTCCCTCATGAGCTTTCTCCTCAACATCGACGTTCCCGACGTGGCGAAAGCCACGACGTTCTACACCGAAGCCTTTGGCCTCTCGGTCGGCCGCCGCTTCGGCGCCGACTTCGTCGAGCTCAACGGCTGGCCCGCGCCGGTGTATCTGTTGACCAAGCAGGCCGGCACCATCGGCGCCGGCGGCGACCGCCGCCGCTATGAGCGGCACTGGACGCCGATGCATATCGACGTCGTCGTCGACGATGTCGACGCCGCCGTCGCGCGTGCGCTCGCTGCCGGGGCGATCCTGGAAGTGCCGGCGAGCGATGCGCCCTATGGGCGGATCGCGATGCTGGCCGATCCGTTCGGGCACGGTTTTTGTCTGTTGGCGTTCAGCGCGCAAGGGTATGACGCGTTGCTGGAAGGTGCGTAGCCTAATCCGGGCCGAGCGTGCTGAGCCACCCGGATTGCGCTTTGCTCCATCCGGGCTACGATCGCCTGCGGAAGGCTGCGCCGACATCGGAGCGACATGCCAAAGAAGCTGAAGACCTACCAGACCTCGCTCGGCTTCTACGATCAGGCGATCGCCGCGCCCTCGATGAAGGCGGCGCTTGCTGCCTGGGGCGCCAGCTCCAATCTGTTCCATCAGGGAGTCGCCAGGGAGACCGACGACCCTGATGTCGTCGCTGCAACCATGGCGAAGCCGGGCGTGGTGCTGAGGCGTCCGGTGGGTTCGAACGGCCCGTACACCGAGAGCGCTGAGCTGCCGACAGATCTCGGCGAGGACGAGGCCAAGCCCAAGCGCAAGTCCAAGAGCAAGGCCAAGAGCAAGCCGACGTCGAAGACGCGTCCCGCCAGGACGGCCCGGAATGCATCCCGCGAGATCGATGCTGCGGCCGCGCGCAAGGCCGCTGCAGCTTTCGAGAAGGAGGAGCGGCGGCGCGAGGCAGCGCGTGCCAAGGAGGAGGCCGCTCGCGCCAAGGAGCGTGCGCGGCGCGACAAGGCGGTTGCCGCGGCGGAAGCCGCACTCGACAAGGCAAGACGCGAGCACGAAGCGAAGGCCGGGGCGATCGAAGCCGAGCGGGCCGCGCTCGAGGCGCGTGCCGAGGCCGAGCAGGAGCGCTGGGACAAGCAGAGGCACAAGCTGGATCAGGCCCTGCGCCGCGCGCGTGAGTGAGCGGCAGGTGCCGACGTCCGGGACTTCTGCTGCTCATCCAGACCACTCTTGCGTCATACTCGCCGTCATTGCGAGCGGAGCGAAGCAATCCAGGCTCCCTCCGCGGAAGGACTCTGGATTGCTTCGTCGCAAGTGCTCCTCGCAATGACGGGGAGAGGTCGGAGCGCCAAAGCGCACAGCGCTTATGTCCGCACCTCGCGCGAAATTTGCTTGCCTCGGCTGGCATCCTTTTGCACTCTTTAAGCGAAGGAGACTAACGCATGACCAAGATGACTGCCGCCTGCGCGCTCGGAACCGCCCTGGTTCTGAGTAGCCTTGCAATCTCGGACGCCGAAGCCCGGACGCGGAGAGCCGTCGTCGTTCGCGCGCCGCAAGAGCGGCTCGTCATCACGGCGCCGGTGCTGAGGCCGACGCCTTGGGATTACAACATCGTGCCACGCTATCGTTACCGCCCCGAGCACGACCGGGTCGATCCCTACGGACCGCCCTTGGTGCCGTCCTATGTGCGCTATGAGGGATGGCGCTGGCCGTATTGGTGGTGAAGGCCGACGGACGCCAAACTGATCGGCGCATGAGGGTGGGTGAGCTGAGCAGAGGCACGACGTGCACCTGCTCGTCATGATCACCACTCTCTATCGGCAGAGAAGCGAAAGGGGCGGGGCTGCGCCGCCCGTGCTCCTACGGCCGCTCCGGTCCTTGCCTCTGATAACCAGTGGTTGTACGCTGCACTGCAGAAAAGTGTAGTGTAAATGGATCGGCTGAAATGAGCGTGGTTGAGAGCGTGGCATCCGAGCAGCTTGCGGAGCCGAAGATGCCGCCGGGCGTGCTGACCGAAGGTCCGGTGGTCGAGGCCAAGTTTCGCGATTCCTACATCTCGTTCGCCATCATGGTCGGCGGCTCGGTCGCGGCGCTGGTCTGGGCCTTCTGGCAAGGCATCGGCTGGGTCGAGGTTTCGGTGTTCGCCGGCACGTTCATCATGTCCACGATCGGCATCGGCTTCATGCATCGCTACTTCGTGCACCGCAGCTTCCGCTGCGGTCCGGTGATGCGGACGATCTTCGCCGCGCTCGCGACCATGGCGGTGCAGGGCTCGATCCTGAAATGGGTGAGCAACCATCGGCGGCACCATCTGCACTCCGACCGGCCCGGCGACGTGCACAGCCCCTATTACGACGGCGGCGGCCATCCCTATACCAGTTTCGCCAAGGGCATGACGCATGCGCAAGGCGGCTGGGTGTGGGACCGCGAGACCACCGATGCCAGCTACTACGCCAAGGACATCCTGGCCGACCCGATCGCGATGTTCTTCACCAGGACGCGCTGGTACTGGTATGCGCTCTCGGCGCTGATCATTCCGGGCGCCATCGGCTATGCCTTCGGCGGCGCGCGCACGATGATCGGCTGCATCCTGTTCGCCGGCCTGTTCCGCAGCTACCTCATGACCATGGCGACCTCGCTAGTGAACTCGGTCTGCCACAGCGACGGCCGCTGGGGCTACCGTCGCTTCGAGACCCATGACGGCACCACTAACGAGCTGGTGACCACGCTGCTCACCTTTGGCGAAGGGCTGCACAACAACCATCACCGCTTTCCGCGCGACGCCTACATCTCGCACGCCTGGTACGAGGTGGACATCAACGGGTTGATCATCCTGGGGCTGGGGAAGCTCGGGCTGGTGCATGATATTTTCGCGGCGGGCGGTGCCGGCCGCCAACGTGCGGCGGATGCAGAGCCGGGCGAGCCTGCGCCAGCCGCCGTCGGGAATGCCTTCGAGGGCGACGACCTTCGCGCCCCCGGAACATAATCGTGCCCGCCAATGGCGGGCGCGATGCGGATTTCCGCTGCGCAGGCGGTTCGCCGGACGTTGAGGTTGACGACAGTGCCGGTCGAACTCGTTGTCAGGTTCGCGCGTTCGAACAGGTGCACGGAAAAATTGAAGTTTGATGGCTCGCCGTCTCTGCGTGCAGAGTTGGCGATTGGGTAAAAGTGGCAAAGTGGAGACTGTCAAGAATACATAGAGGTAGAACGGCATTTATCCCCGTAATAAACCCAATGCTGCTTGGGGTTCTGGGCGCGTATTGGGAGGACAGTCATGGCAAGTGTCGAACAATTGCACAGACGGGACGGAGTGAACTTGGTCCAACTCGAAGCGGACATCACTTCGATCCGGTCGGGAAACTCCATTACTTCAATTAATCTGCCTGATTACGTCGAGCACACCGCGGGGGTGTCCCGGGTCGGTGCGCTCAGTGCAGAAGCGGTCATTCGCGACTATGAGTCCGCTGCAAAAGAGATCGAGGCCATGGGCACCGAGTTGATCGACGCTGCGCAAAAATGCGAGGCGCTGACGGCCCAGGTTCATGATGCGATCGCCTTCATGCGAGAAACGGCGGCAGGCTACCGAGAAGAGGGACGGAAGATCTTCAAACGTATCGAAGAATGCGCGCTGTTCACCGAAGACGTTCGCAAGACCTGCGAACAGGTCAAACGCAGAATGGCTGAAGTCTCGGTCGGCCCTTCCGATGAGGAGCTTGCGCCGCAAGAGCCCGAGCTGACGGGGATCGCGGCCAAGGTGACGATGAGCGAGATACGCTGAGGGGAGCGTAGGGTGGGTTAGCTGCGCGACTGCGCAAGGCGCAGCTCGCGCAGCGTAACCCACCACGTCTGCCTCCGCTGAAATCAAAGTGGCGGGTTACGCCAGCGGACAGCGCTTCGCGCCGTTGCAGGCTAACCCACCCTAAGGCTCTTCAAATCGCGCGCCTTCGCGAAACGGGCTCACCAATCCGGATCGCCGTAATAATAAGGGTCGGCCATATAGCGCGGCGGCATCCAGGGGCCTCGCGGCGGCGGCCTCGGCCGCCGTGGCGCGGCGTCTGGTAGGTGCGCCCGGGCACGCGCAGCCGTGTCGTTGTTGACCACGCTGCGCGCGACGGGCTTCGCAGGTGCAGAGGCGGATGGCGCCGATGACGCGCTCAGTTGCGTTTGCAACGCCTGGACCTGCGCGGCGAGGCGCGCATTGTCCGCCGCGTCCTTCTCCTGCGCGGCCTTGAGCTGTTCGATGGTGGCGGCCTGGTCGCGCAGGGTCTGCTCGCTGCGGCTCTTCAACTGCTCGAGCTTGCCGTTGATGTTCGCAAGCTCGCTCGTGATGGCCTTGAGCGATTGCGCGAGCTCGGACGATGACGGCTCGGCCGCCGTGGCGGCAGGCTTCGGAGCGCTTTCGGTGTCCTTGGGCCCCGGCGGCGCCGGCACTGGGGTCGGCTCATCCGCGGCCGCCAGCAGCACCGTCGCCGGCTGCTCCGGATTTTCCGCGGCGGTCGCTTGCGGGGGTGCGCTCGCGGGTGGAGCCCATCGCGCCATGATGGACTTGCCGATCGATGTCGCCTCGTCGCTGTATTGCGATGCGACGGCGGCACCGAGAAGGCCGATCGCCATCACGAGAATGGCCAGAGCGCGCATCATGGCCCTGTCTCCCCTCAGGCCCTGATCGCGAGGCTTGGTGTTTAGAACCCTGGCATCCGGCGTCGGCGCCTTGTTTGCGGAGGTGGCGGCTGCCGTCGCGGCGGCGCTTGCGTGCGAGGTCCGCGGGGCTTCGCTGCTCCGTTCCATTCCGGAAACAAGGCGGTCTAGCCGCGCCAGGTCTTCCTCTGCGCTCTTGATCCTGTCGTAGGCCCGCGCCAGCCCACCGTCGGCGCGCGCCTCGTCCGGCTTGGCGGTTTCAGGCTTGGCTGCATCAAGCTTGTCGGTATCGGGTTTGGGGTCGTTCGTGTCAGGCATCGATGCGCTCTCCATCCGGTCGGGCGTCAATGGGAGGCAGTCCGATCAAGGATAGGTCTCGCTGCTATCAGACACAACGCGTGTGCAAAGGAGAAATTATGACGGGCGAGGGAGCGGGCGGCGTGAGCGCGTAGGATGGGTTGTCGCCGCGACTGCGCAAAGTGCATTTCGTAGGGTAACCGAGCGGATCGAAGCTCATCAACGAATGACGATCCCAGGGGCGTCCAGCCCCGCGGCGCCATGAACGTTCGCTGAGGGGAACGGGCGCTAGTCCATTCCGTTTCCTTCGAGGGGGCTTGTTCGAGGAGGACAACATGAAAGCAATGATCATCGCGCTTTCGGCTGCCGTTGTCATGGCTACCGCACCAGCCGTATTTGCTCAGGGTGTATCGAGCAAGACGCCAGGTCATGAGATGCAGCAAATGGGCAAGAAGGGCGAGCCGGGCGCTTCCAGCTACGCTCCGGGACACAAGAAGAAGCAGCACGCGAAGTCCTCGAAGAGAACCAGCCCCGGCGCGTCGAGCTACGCTCCAGGACGAACTACAGGGCAAACCACAGGTCAAACCACAGGCGCGGGCACCGGGTCGACCACCGGCACGAAGTCAGGGTACTGAACTCCAGGCGGTCCTCAGGCGCGTAGGGTGAGTTAGCTCCGCGACGGCGCAAAGCGCAGGTCGAGTAGCACAACCCACCTCTTTGATCTCGGCGGCGGAGAGGTGGTGGGTTACGCCGGCGGACCGCGCTTCGCGCAACCGCCAGCTAACCCACCTTGCGTCCCGCGGCGCCGCAATGTGCACCGTCGTTAGTGACGTATCGCGCGGATTTCGAGCGTGGTCTGGGTGAGCCTGGCCACGAACCCCTCAAGATGCATGACCCTTTCTCTGGTCAATTGTTCTTGCAGCTCGGCGATCTTCTGGGATTCGGCGACAAACGAGTCGCACGCCTCTTTCGCGTACGCCATCTGAAGCTCAAAGGCCTCGACGGGTGAGCGCGCCGTCGCGAGCTTTCCAAGGAAGTTCCAGGCTTGCTCAAGCGAGATCCTGATGTAGTCGCTATAGGCGTCGGCAATCGCTTGCGTGCTGGCCTGGAAGGGTTCGACCGGTGCGACGGGCGGGCTTGCAGCTAGCTCCATCCCGGAAGCCTCGTCCGGCAAGGCCGCAGCCGAAGGTATCTCCGCACTGATCGGTCGGCTCGGCTCTTGCTCGGTCCCTTGCTCGATCTTTTGCTCGGTCTCTTGCCTGTTCTGCGCCGAGGCATCCGGCAATTGATGCGCTGCACTTGCGCGTTGCTCGCCGGCCCCGGTCCGATGTCCTGATTTCTTCTTGCCGCCGCGCCGGCCGGATTTTCCCCTTGGCTTGTTGTCCACCGCACTCAACATTGCAAATGGCTCCTGAATATCGATGAAGCCGCGAGCCTCCGTCGCGTTTGCGCTGAAATCGCGATTGTGGGCTGTCGCTTGCGTGGCGGCCATGTGGTGAGATTTTGCCGCTGCATCGTCGAGGCATACGGCAAGACGTCGCCGATCCAGATAGCCGCGGGGTGGCCGCCTGTGTCGCCGCCTTAGAAGGCCGCCATACGGCATCGGGTGCGGCAACTCGGTTAACACATTGGTCATTTCTTTGCGGGCATTTTCACGACCTCAGTCAGCAAAGAGGCACCATGTCCGATATCACCATTCCCGGCGGCAAGATCCGTTCCTTCGTCGAGCGGATCGAGAACCTCGACAGCGAGATGCAGGAGTTGAGCGAACAGAAGAAGGAAGTCTTCGCGGAAGCCAAGGGCGAGGGTTTTGACGTGAAGATCCTCAAGGAGATCATCAAGCTGCGCAAGGAAGACAAGAACGAACGCGACGAACGCGAAAGCCTGCTCGACCTCTACATGCGCGCGATGGAGACGGCCTCGCCGGAGCAGGCGAAAGCGGCGTGAGACGGACAGGTTGATCGGTGAGGAGAGATGGCTGCGATCGTAAGGATTGCGGCCGTCATGCGGTGGAAGCCACGAAGAGGTGGAACGCAGCAGAACTCACCGTCATTCCGGGGCGCGCGAAGCGCGAGCCCGGAATCCATTGTGCCACGCGTCGTGCCGCCCGATGGATTCCGGGCTCGCGCCCAAGCGGGCGCGCCCCGGAATGACGGTGTCGGCAATCAATAGCGGCCGCCGCTGCCCTTTTGCTGCGTGATCCAGTCCGACAATGATTTCGGTTTCGATTTCACAATCCGGCCCGGTGATGCCTTCGGATTGTCGCGGACACCTTTCGCCGAATTGCTGCGCGGTGCGTGCGTGGCGCTGACGCTTCTCAACGCCGCCATCGATGCCTCCGCCGCTTCCTTCTCGAGGCGCAACTGCTTCAATCGCGCCATCTTGATGCGCTCGGCCTCGACTTCGGGTCGTTCGGCGAGCTGCGGCTTGTGTTGAGCAAGCTCGGCTGTAACAAGGACTCCGAGAATGGTCGTCTCGCCGAGCGCCTTGCAGGCCTCTAACCGATGCAGTCCCTCGACCAGAACGAGGCGGTCTCCGTCGCGCTGAACGGAAATCGGGGCCTGTTGTCCGATCTCCAGAATACTCTCCGCGATCTCAGCGACGGTCTCGGGCTTGACGGCTTTCCTCTGCTTGGTGGAAACGAAGATCTTCTCGATCGGGAAGCTTTCCGGTTTGGGCATAAATTTAACTCCGCTGCTACCGGGCCCGTCGGAACCCATGCCGGTGAGGGGGAGTTTAGGAGGGAAGGGGACGATCGCAAAGGCAATTCGCCGGTGAGCGTTGATGAGCATAGAAGCCGGGAACCAACCTGCGATTATGGCAGCAAGATTAGACCGACAGTGCACCAGATTGACTCCGTCTACCAAACGGGAGCCGCAGCCAGAGAGATATGGCGGGGCGTCGATAGCGAATGAACTCAGCGCTCTGTCATCGAAGTTCTGACTCAAGGCTACGACGTTAAGATACGTACATAGTCAGCCCGATGAGATGCCAACGTCATAGCTGATACGCCTTCGTCATAGGCATCTCGAATCGACTTTCCAGCGCCGACTGCATCGTAAAAGCCCTTGGAAAACTGAAGTGCAGCCGGTTCGGAAATCTTCTTATCCATCCCTATTGTCCAATCAGCGATCGAAGCAACCATACCCTTCACGGTCTCACACCCGTTTAGAATCACACATCGTACGGAAGGATGTCGTTTGATTAGGTCTGCGACGGCCGAAATAGGAACCTCCACCGCCTTGTTCTCGCTATCTGCGAAAACGAGCGCCTTCCTGTTTGCATGCCCCGAGAAATGAACAATGTCGTAGCTGTTTTCGAGAAGACTCCGGCGGAGATCGTCAGTCGTAGCGCTTGGAAGCAACTCTAGTGTGATCTTTCCTCCGTGTGGCGATAGCTTCAGTGCTTCCTTGATAGCTCGCTGCTCCGCATCAAGATTAAGGCGAGCGCCAGTACCTTCCGGGTCGCAACTCACAAAAAGAACGCGTACGGGAGCATCGGCATTAAGTGCGCCAACCAGATCGCCTGCGATACCCGAAGAAGACTTAATGTCATTGCGGAATTGCTCATCGAGCTCCTTCCAGATTAACTGGATCTCGTTGAGGAGCCCTTTAACGTCGAGCGGAGAAGCGCGTACTCCAGCAGGCTTTTCGGAACTTTGAATTCTGAGCGCTTCGGCCCGCAAGTTGCCAGCCACCTCTGGCTTTGCCTGTTCGACCGCCGCCGCAATTTTCAAACAGATCATGACCAGAGCATGGTTGGCACCGCCACGATCAAATGGCAGCTTGTTGCTAAGTCCTAAGTAGCCCCCGACACTTTCAAGGGCCAGGTGTGCGGCAGCTTCTCCGTCAGAGGTGAACTGCTCGGTGTTTGTAATAAAGAGCGTCTCCTCTTGGCGGATCGTCAATTCTTTGGCCAGTCGCCCCACCGTAGCCTGAGGAATTGCCGGGCAGGTGCAAACGCGAGACCCGCACTGGGTACATAAGCCTGGATAGCGTGCTACAAATTCATTCCCAAAGGAAAAAGATCGTCCTTCTTGCGCCTCCCGTATACTGTGCTCATTGGCAAGGCCCATGATGTAAGAAAAAATATCGGCGGCTTCTCCCAAAAAATAACGAGGATGTACATCGAAGACTCGAATCGCTTCGGCTAACTCTCCGAGTTCCTCCAAAAGCCCGAGGCTGCTCCGACCACCATCTCCGACCTGACGTGGATATATCTTGTTGAACATCAATTGCCACCCGTCGAGTTCTTTAGGCCTATCGGGCCATGCTCGATCGAAGTGCCCGACTACATCGTCGTGATTTACAGTGGCGGCCGTCCCTTTGACTTGCTTGCAGATCAAGTCCTCATGAGGCGCTTTGCGACAATAAGGACAAACACCAGGAAATTTACGAAACACAAGCGCCTCAACGCTTCGTATCCTCAGTTTGGCGAGGAGAGGGAAATACCAACCCAATGATTTGCAGAGTGCATCAACGAAGTCGAAATTTTCCTGCTTCTTTTTCCGATCGTAAGTCGTCAACATTCCGCAGACTTCCACGAAATGCGCAAACGTAGCCTCTCTGGATCGCATCGAGCTACGATCACTATAAATGTGGGAAGTCATCCAATAGAGCTGATCCAATCCAAGATTTGATGCCATTATGTTTGCCGACTCCAGCCTTCTAGCGATGCAATGAACATTTTGAGATCGCTGGCGCACTAAGGTTGCCTGTCGATGTTGGAAGCGCCAGAGCCGAAGGCTTGTACGATAGATTGTGGCGTGGCGGTTCCTGTCAAAACGGCTTGTAGTTCTTTGACATAGGTGGAAAAGCGCTCGATCATTTCACGCGCCTGGCGCCGTTCCTTTGGATCGAGAACATGCAGATAGCCATGTAGTTCGTACTCTAGTTTCCCCCATCGTCCGCATAGCGCTAGCACCAAGTCCCGTTCTCTATGCACAAGCCTCAGTGCGGTGCCGTCGGGTTCGTGTGTTAATCGAAGAAGTAGAGCCAATATTTCTTCTCCAACCAATCCCGCGGGGTTCGACAGTAGACGGCTCTGTTGGCGCCCAAGGAGAAGTAGTTCCTCAAGGATGCGATCATGCTCAAGCTGTTTTTGCTCGTGTCGAGGTGGAGTGCTGCGCAGCTTCTGGAGCTTCGGCTGAATGGCACTGTCTAGTTTGAACCAGACTGAATCAAAGACTGTGGAAAGGTGCTTTTCTTCCCTGGCGTTCGAACCGGTGGCCCCGTTCATCGATTTTACAACTCGAAAGATGTCGTCTTTTTCGTATAGCGCTGCCTGAAACATTGAAAGTGGTTGTTGTACGTCAGAGTGCTTCAAGCCGAAAAGTATTGGCACTAATCGGCCTTCTTCAACTGATTTGGCAATCGCGCCTGCCTCGAAATGAAGCCATGTAGATTCGATGTTCTCGGGGGTGAGAATGACGATCCCGAATGCGCTCTGTTCGAGTTCTCTTCGAATTGTGGCTGACCAATGTGCTCCCTTGTCAGTGTCTTCCTCAGACATAAAAGGATCAATCGTCTGATTGACGAGTGGCAGCCACTCTCGAAACTCCTGAGCAATCTGGCGACTTATGTCCTGAGACCAGCTTATGAACAGCTTCATGGTGTTGTGACCGATGCAGAGAGGCTTGTGGCAATTTCCTTTGGTGCATCCCAGTCCATGGCGTCTCCCGAGCTCCCTTACAACCGTAATTTATGAAATAGTATCTCTGCAGTTTCAACGTGTAAAAGCCATTAGGCAAAAAAGCAAAAGGGCGGCCTTTCGGCCGCCCTTCGCATATGCTCGGGCAAGCCCGCGCCTAGCAATTTAGCTCTTACCCCCTCACGAACACCCCGTCGTGCTTCCGCACGTATCGCACTTCATGCACGTCCCATTCCGTACCAGCGTGAAGTTGCCGCACTCCGAGCACATCTCGCCTTCGTAGCCCTTCGCCTTCGCCTCCGCGCGACGCTCGGCCTTGGTAGGCGCTGCGGTCGCGGCGGTGCCGGCCTTGCTCCATTGCAGTTGCTCGAGCTTCTCCGTCGGCGACAGATCGTGCTGGGCTTCCTGCTTCAGGGCGACGGCGCCTTCGATGGCGTCGCCGACGCGGGCGCTAACGCCGTGGGCGGCCAGCGCCGTGACCCGGCTGCCGCCTGACGGCGCGCTGTCGTTGCCTTGGCTGACCGCGGCCGAGCCGCCGCGCATCACCACGAGGTTGTCCGTGCGCGAGCGGGTGAGGCCGCGCGAGACCAGCTTGGTCGCGTGCTGGCCGCCGTCCTCGTCCGGCTCCTTGCCTTCCTCGACGCCCTTGCCGAGGGCGTCAAAGCCCGTCTCGTTGGGATCGACGTGGGCGAGGTCGAAGCGGGACAGGTAGCTCACCGCGAGCTCGCGGAACACGTAGTCGAGGATCGAGGTCGCGTACTTGATGCTGTCGTTGCCCTGCACGGGGCCCGCCGGCTCGAAGCGGGTGAAGGTGAAGGCGTCGACATATTCGTCGAGCGGCACGCCGTATTGCAGGCCGAGCGACACCGCGATGGCGAAGTTGTTGATGAAGGAGCGCAGCGCCGCGCCTTCCTTGTGCATGTCGATGAAGATCTCGCCGAGACGGCCGTCATCGTACTCGCCGGTACGGAGATAGACCTTATGTCCGCCGACGACCGCCTTCTGGGTGTACCCCTTGCGGCGATCGGGCATCTTCTCGCGCTCGCGCATCACGACGATGCGCTCGACCAGCTTCTCGACGACCTTTTCGGCCACATGGGTGGCACGCGCCGCCATCGGCTTCTCGTGCAGCAACTCGACCGCATCGTCCTCATCCTCGTCGTCGCTGATGAGCTGCGAGTTGAGCGGCTGGGAGAGCTTGGAGCCGTCGCGATAGAGCGCGTTGGCCTTCAAGGCGAGCTTCCACGACAGCATGTAGGCGGACTTGCAGTCCTCCACCGTGGCGTCGTTCGGCATGTTGATGGTCTTGGAGATCGCGCCCGAGATGAAGGGCTGCGCCGCCGCCATCATGCGGATGTGGCTCTCGACCGACAGATAACGCTTGCCGATCTTGCCGCAGGGGTTGGCGCAGTCGAACACCGGATAGTGCTCGGCCTTGAGGTGCGGGGCACCTTCCACGGTCATCGCGCCGCAGATGTGGACGTTGGCGGCCTCGATCTCGCGCTTGGTGAAGCCGACGGCCTGGAGCAGGTCGAAGCCGGGAGCTGCGATCGCCTCGGCGCCGATGCCGAGCTGGTCGCGGATGAAGTCCTCGCCAAAGGTCCACTTGTTGAAGGCGAACTTGATGTCGAAGGCGGTCGGCAGGGCCTTCTCGACCTTGGCGATGGCTTCATCCGTAAAACCCTTGGCCTTCAGCGTGCTGACGTTGATGCCGGGGGCGTTCGCCAGCGAGCCGTGGCCGACGGCGTAGGCCTCGATCTCGGCGATCTCGCTCTCGCGATAGCCGAGCGCGCGCAGCGCGGCCGGCACGGCGCGGTTGATGATCTTGAAGTAGCCGCCGCCGGCGAGCTTCTTGAACTTGACCAGCGCGAAGTCGGGCTCGATGCCGGTAGTGTCGCAATCCATGACAAGGCCGATCGTGCCGGTCGGCGCGATCACCGTGGTCTGGGCATTGCGATAGCCGTGCTTCTCGCCGAGCTCGAGCGCCGCATCCCAGGCTGCCTGGGCATGGCCGACGAGGTCGGCTTGCGGGCAGGAGACGAGGTCGAGCGGCACCGGGTTGACGCTGAGCGCCTCATAGCCGTTGGACTGGCCATGCGCCGCGCGGCGGTGGTTGCGGATCACGCGCAGCATGTGCGCGGCGTTCTTCTTGTAGCCGGGGAAGGTGCCCAGTTCAGCAGCGATTTCCGCGGAGGTCTTGTAGGTGATGCCGGTCATGACCGCGGTGAGGGCGCCGCAGAGCGCGCGGCCTTCCTTGCTGTCATAGGGCAGGCCCATGGTCATCAGCAGGCCGCCGATATTGGCGTAGCCGAGGCCGAGCGTGCGGAACTCATAGGAGAGCTCGGCGATCGCCTTCGACGGGAACTGCGCCATCATGACGGAGATTTCCAGCACGATGGTCCAGAGCCGGCAGAGATGCTCGTAGCCCTCGACGTCGAAGCGCTTGGTGTCGGTGTTGTAGAACGTCAGCAGGTTCGCCGAGGCGAGGTTGCACGCCGTGTCGTCCAGGAACATGTATTCCGAGCACGGATTGGACGCGCGGATGTCGCCGGACGCCTTGCAGGTGTGCCAGTCGTTCATCGTGGTGTTGAAGTGCAGGCCCGGATCGGCCGAGGCCCAGGCGGCGTAGCCGATCTTCTCCCAGAGGTCGCGCGCCTTCAGCGTCTTCGTCACCTTCTTCGAGGTGCGGGCGTTCAGATTCCAGTCGCCGTCGGTCTCGACCGCGCGCAGGAAGTCGTCCTTCAGCGAGACCGAGTTGTTGGAGTTCTGGCCCGAAACGGTGAGATAGGCTTCGCTATCCCAGTCGGTGTCGTAGGTGTCGAACTGGATGTCCTTGTAGCCTTGCTTGGCGAACTGGATGACGCGCTTGATGTAATTGTCGGGCACGAGGCTGCGGCGCGCGAGCTTGATCTCGCGGCGGAGCGCCGGGTTCTTCTCGGGGTCGAAGCAATCGTCGCCCGAGCCTTCGCAGTTGACGCAGGCCTTCAGCACGGCCTTCAAGTGCTTCTGGTTGATCTTCGAGCCCGTGACGAGGGCGGCGACCTTTTGCTCCTCCTTCACCTTCCAGTCGATATAGGTCTCGATGTCGGGGTGATCGACGTCGACGACGACCATCTTGGCGGCGCGGCGCGTGGTGCCGCCCGACTTGATCGCGCCGGCGGCGCGGTCGCCGATCTTGAGGAAGCTCATCAGGCCGGAGGAGCGGCCGCCGCCGGAGAGCTTTTCGCCTTCGCCGCGCAGGCGCGAGAAGTTGGAGCCGGTGCCGGAGCCGTACTTGAACAGGCGGGCTTCGCGGACCCAGAGGTCCATGATGCCGCCCTCGTTGACGAGGTCGTCGCCCACGCCCTGGATGAAGCAGGCATGCGGCTGCGGATGCTCGTACGCCGACTTGGACTTGGTCAGCTTGCCCGTGAAGGGGTCGACGTAATAATGGCCCTGGCCGGGGCCGTCGATGCCATAGGCCCAGTGCAGGCCGGTGTTGAACCATTGCGGCGAGTTCGGCGCGACCATCTGCATGGCGAGCATGTAGCGGAGCTCGTCATAGAAGGCCTGGGCGTCGTCGTCGCTGGTGAAATAGCCGCCCTTCCAGCCCCAATAGGTCCAGCAGCCGGCGAGGCGGTCGAACACCTGCTTGGCCGAGAGCTCGCTGACATAGCGCTCCTTCTCGGGCAGCGCATTGAGGGCGTCGGTGTCGGGCACGGAGCGCCACAGGAAGGAGGGGACCGATTCCTCCTCGACCTTCTTCAGGCGCGCGGCAACGCCGGCTTTGCGGAAATATTTCTGGGCCAGCACGTCGGAGGCGACCTGCGACCACTCGGTCGGCACCTCGACATTGTCGAGCTTGAACACGACCGAGCCGTCGGGATTGCGAATCTCCGACGTGGTCAGGCGGAATTCGATACCCGCATAAGGTGACTGTCCCGAAGTGGTGTGGCGCCGCTCAATCCGCATGGTCTTGCCCCGTCCTTTTCTTTGACCGGTCCCGCCCCTCGTTGAGGGCGTGCCGGGTCGTCATTGCATTCGCGGCGCCTTCGGCCGTTCGGCCTTGGAGCACCGCAGTTCAGCCGGTGGATCCGGCCCTGTTTTTTCCCGGCGCGAGCTCGATGCGTCGCATCGATCATCCCGCCGGCATGTCCACGCCCATCCGCCCCCAAGGGGATGTGCGCGACATGCGTTCAACGCCCCACAACGTCACTTCGTCATCGATGCCATCCGAGCCTGTTGCCGGCCCGTTCTGGCGCCCCGAAGAGCCTCTCATTCCGAGGGCAGACAAGCCCTCATCCGCAGCCTTTGGCCGGCTGGCGGAGCTAAAATTTGCGAGACCCTTTGGGGGAGTGCCGGCGGGACGCAAACTCACTCGCGCCGAACGGACCGAAAGCTAGGACTCTCCGTTGCGCCCGTCAAGAACTAGTGCGAGTTCCTGAATCAAATACTAAATATGGTGGATTGCGGGGGATAACAGGGGTCTTCGCCGCGCCTGTCGTGGACCCAAGTATCAGTGAGTCCTCAGGGATTCCCAACTGAAAAAATTTGCATGCCGTGATGACGCGGGGCCTTCATCCCGCTGTTCACAGGGCAGGTATATTTTTGAGCAATGGGATTGCGTCAGCAGGACTCACGTAGCCCTACGGACGGTGAGGGCAGGCATGCCCGCCAAAGCGGTGGTGGGACGCGCGAATCCGGGCCAAGCTGGCCGCCAGATTTGCCGGACTAGCCGACATGCTTGATTCGACGACGCCGGGCGTGCGGCCGCGCATCGCCCCGGCCGGCCTGATGTTCCTTGCGATCACCTCGATCGGCTGGGGCTTCAACTGGCCGGTGACGAAATTCCTACTTGCCGAGCTGCCGCCTCTGACACTGCGCGGGGTCACCGGCGTGCTCGGCGCGCTGCTGCTGGCGCTGCTTGCGGTGATCCGGCGGCAAAGCCTGTACGTGGAGGGCGCGATCTGGCCGCGCCTGCTCACCGCGGCCGCGCTCAACGTCACCGGCTGGATGGTGCTGATGGGCCTTGCGCTGCTCTGGCTGCCGGCGAGCGAGGCGGCGCTGATCGCCTATACGATGCCGGTCTGGGCCTCGATCATCGCCTGGCCGGTCCTCGGGGAGCGGCCGACGGTCTTGCGTACGCTCGCCCTGGTGCTGGCGTTCGCGGGGCTTGCCTCGATCATGGGCGGCAACGGAATCGCCGCCAGCGCTTCGAAGCTGCCGGGCATCATCATGGTGCTGGTCGGCGCGTTCGGCTTTGCCCTCGGCACCGTGCTCTCGAAGAAGTACCCGATTCACCTGCCGCCGCTCGCGGCGGCAGCCTGGCAGATCGGGATCGGCTGCCTGCCGATCTCGATCGTCGGCCTCCTGATCGAGACGACGCATTTGTCGCATGTGACGCCGCTCGGCTGGTGGCTGCTGGTCTATTCGGTCGTCGGGCAGTTCTGCATCGCCTATGTCAGCTGGTTCGCAGCACTGGCGCGCCTGCCGGCCTCGGTCGCCGCGATCGGCACCATGGCGGTGCCGGTGATCGGCGTCGTGGCCTCGGCGGTCGCGCTTGGCGAGCCGCTCGGGGCAGGGCAGATCGCGGGGCTGGTGTTTACGCTGGCCGCGGTGGTGCTGGCGACACGGGGGTAGCCGTCCGGAGGTCGGGGTATCAGTGGTCCTGAGGTTCTTTCTCTCGCCGGCGTTGTGCCGGGCCCGGCGGTTTCAACGGCAGGTCAGCAGGTGCGACGGCAAAGACCTCGAGAGCCTGGTCGTAGCCTTTGATGGTCCGCTGTCCGAGCGATGCCATCGGGACGCTATCCCTTACCCTTTCAGCGATCGTGGGATCAGCCAGGATCTGCGCGTCCTTTGCGAGATTACAGAGCCGCGACGCCAAATTCACCACGGCTCCCATCGCCGTGTAATCCAGCCGGCCGTTGTAACCGACCGTTCCTACCGTTGCCGGTCCCATGGCAACGCCCACACCAAAGCCGATCGCGTGGCCGGCGTCACACCATTTGCCGGCAAGGGACTGAACCGTCATTTGCAGGTCGATCGCGAGGCGGACCGCTTGAGTTGCCGGCTGTTCGCATGCGATCGGGGCATTGACCAGCAGCATGACTCCGTCGCCATCAAAGCCGATGAGCGTTGCCTCGTGACGAGTCGTCACGGCGCCGACGGCCTCGTAGTACTCTCGCATGACGGCCATGATGACATCGGGTTCATTGCGAGTGGAGAACGCCGTGAAGCCGCGCAAGTCGCCAAAAATGACAGCCACTTCACGGCGCTGCCCTTCGAGCAGTTCGTGAGAATGTTCGACCAATTCGGCGACCTGTGATGGCAGGAACTGCTTCAGCCGTTCGATCCGCGCAGATTTCTGCTGCGAGATCGCCAGTTCAGAAGCCATTTCATTGAAACGCAACGCCAGCTGCTGCAACTCGTCACCGCTGAAGATTTTGATGCGATGCTCGAATTGTCCGGTTCTAATCCGCTCCACGCCCTCTTCCAGTTGCTTGATCGGACCGGACATTCTGTGCGCGCGCCAATAGGCGAGCGCCAGTGCGACAAGAACACCAAAGGCAATGAGAATTGACGAGCGCCACAAGGCCGCCCGAATTGATGCAAAGGCTTCCGCGGTTGGCTGCATCGCGATCACCGTCCATCCCACATCGGCGGCCTGAACGGATAGCGCCACCACCGGGTTGCCTCGCTCCCCGGTTATCACCGCCGCTCCGCTCGCCGCGCCAACGAGATGCTTGATCCGGCCAAAACTGCCGGAGCTGGCGCGGCCGCGCAGAACCCGGCTGATATCGGGATGTGCGATCAGATGACCGGAATCATCGACGACAATGGCGTAGCCGGTCTCGCCGATTCTAATGGCTGCGATGACATCCCAGATCAGCTTCAGATTGACCTCGGCGATCGCAACCCCTGCGGCCGGCAGGCTCCCGGCAACCGCGATCCTCATATAGGGCTCTGAATCTTGCTGGTACTGAACCGGTCCGTACCAGACTTTGTTGCCGCGTGCGCCCAGAACAGCGGGATCCGCGGACATATCGATGCCGCGCCCGGTCCTGTTCAGAAGCAGCCTGGAAACAAAGACCCGTTCGGTGCCGGTCTCATCCAGAAGCGAAACCGAAGCGATTGCAGGCACCTGCTGGAGGAGACGCAAGGCATCGATCTTATGTTGCGCATCGTCTCCGGCAGACCAGGGAAGCTGCACCATCCAACCCAGCTGATCTCGCATGCCATCGGTGAACGCCTCGATCCTGTCGGACGCCGCGCGAGCATCGGCCTGCAGCACCGCGCTGATCTGGCGACGCTGGTCTCGGTAACCGAAAGAAGCCTCGACGGCCGCGCCGAGTATCAGAGGCACGACCGCAGCGACAAACAACGTCGCGAAGTACTTGCAGAACAGCGAGCGACGCGGAGGCATCGTACACGAAGAGGGCTGCGCAGCACCGTCCTTCATAGCTACTCTCAGGAGATCACCTTGCTGGCGCGAAACAGGATCGACGACACATCCAGCTTGATACCCAGAAGCCTGGCTGTCTTCATATTGATTGCCAGTTCAAACTTCTCGGGACGCATCACCGGAAGATCTGACGGATATTCACCGCGCAGGATGCGATCGGCATAAGTGGCAAGCCGAAAATAGGTCGTGCGCTGGTTTGCGCCGTAACTCAAGAGACCTCCAGCGTCACAATATTCAGACCAGCCAAACATCGAAGGCAGCCGGTGCGCGATTGCAAGCTCCGCAATCTTCGCACGATGCACCAGCGTCACAGCATCGGGAAACACGAGGAGAGCATCCGCGTCCACCTTGCCGGCAGCCATCAACCCATTCTCGATTTCGCGCGCGCCGCAGAACGGAACGTAGGCTGCCTCTATCCCAAGGTTTCGGCACGACTCCAACGTCGCACGCCATTCCAGCGGCTCTCCCGGATGATCCGTATTCGAGAAGACCGCCAGCTTTCGCAGCTTTGGATAAATGTCCTTGAGCAGCTCAACGCGCTTTCCTGCCAGCTCGAGCGACAGGAATGTGCTGCCGGTGAAATTGGTGCCGGGGTGAGCAAGGCTCTTCACCACACCCAAAGCGACGGGGTCGCCGCTCAATGCAAACAGCACTGGGATGTCGGTGATTGCAGTCATGCCGCGTGTCGCCGGACCGCTCGAGACCACAAGGTCGACATCCCCTCGCTGCAACTCGGAGACGATCTTGCGCAGTGCCTGCGGATTTCCAGGGGCATAATGCGTCTCGAAGGTTACGGTCTTGCCTTCGACATATCCCAGGGCGCGCATTCCATCGCGAAAGCCGTCCAGGAAGGGATCCGGTTCGGACTCAGTCGAGACCCAGAAGATTCGATGCAGCTTGGCTCCGCCCTGCGCCCGTGCGATCGCAGGCCAGGCCAACCCCCCACCAATCAAAAAGATGAACTCTCGTCTTTTCATGCGAGCACCTATCGAAGCTGGGCCTTGCAGTTCCGGCCGCAGACCAAGATCCTAGCTGTGCGTCTGATGACTGCTGCGCTCCGCAAGCGGACTGTCGCGCCACCGGCTCCGACATTTGTCCTCGTGAGCATGCTCAGAGACTGGGCTGGCGAGACGATTTGTCCTTGAGATGCGCTTGATTTTTACTTGAGACCGGCCCGGTTAAGACCAAAACGGCCTTGCGCGTTGCATCGCGCGGTGTCTGAACACCTCCAGCGCGGATCCGGGCTAGCTATGGCGCCTCAAAAGGACAGTTGGAACTCACATCCTGAGCCAGTGCCCACGACCTCATAGATTGGGTGACTTCAGCGCCTTCGGCAACTCACGGGCTAGCGCGTGTACTCATACGGGCTAGGGGCTCATAAAGGCAATGTTCGCTCCTGAGGGACGAGCGGAGATATTCTGATCTGCCAGAGCATCACTGCTTGTGACCCAGAGCCGTCATGAGACCGATGCGCTCAATACCGCCTGACGGATCCTCATCATTGCGAGATGAACCAATCTGTACCCTGGGGTTTGGACCCGCAACGGAACATATGGCGCTAAATCGTCGGGCGCGCTGGCGATTGCCCAAGTGCCAGAAGCGCTGCGGCCAGCGCCGCCGCGGCCTTTTCGGGCCGGGCTTTCTCATAGATTGCGAACTCAAGGTCAGGAAGGCGCGGCAGCCCCTCTTGCGATCCCAGAATGCGCAAACCTGCAATGACCGCGCTCGCGGGAAGCGGCGTGATGGCGAGACCAGCGAGCGCCGCCGCGCGCACACCTGTCAGGCTGGGGCTGGTATAGATGATCTCCCACGTCAGTTCGCTGTCATTTAGCGCGGCGAGCGCTGCCTCACGCGATACTGACCGCTCGCGATAGAGCGCCAGCGGCAGCACCGCGCCCGGAACCAGATCAAACGCGTCGGCGGCGGCCCAGACCATGGGTTCGCGCCAGACCAGGCGCCCACGCGACGTACCGAGCGGACGCTTAGCGAATACGACGTCGAGTCGTCCCTTGTTCAACTGCTCGATCAATTCCGCACTAACGCCGATCTGCACCTCGAGCTTCACGCTCGCGTGCAACATGGCGAAGCGTCCCAGCGCCGATGGCAGCGAGCCGCCGGCGACTTCCTCGACCACTCCAAGACGCACGGCTCCTGACAGGCGCGGCGCTGACAGGCGATGGCGGGCCGCCTCCTCGAGTTGCAACAGACGACGGGCGTCACCCAGCAGCATCTCTCCATCGTCGGTCAGCGCGACGCTGCGGGTCGTGCGCCGGAACAGCGGACGTTTGGTTTCAAGCTCCAATCGCTTGACCTGCTGGCTGATGGTCGACTGCGTCAGATTGAGCCGTTCGGCGGCGCGGTGGAAGCCGCCGCAATCCGCGACGGCAACAAAGGAACGCAAAAGCTCGAATTCCAGCATGCCGATTGATCCAAATTCATGATCAATCATATTACAAAATATCGTTTCTATAATCAATACTGGTCACCTAACTTCTGCATCGAAGACAGCGTCGAGCGAAGGAGGTTCATCATGCACGCCACATCACGACGGGGCGCGGATCGCTCCGCGAGGCTAGCTCGGGCCGCCACGATCTGCTCTGAAAAGCTCTGCCCTGCCGAGCGCGCGACCGAGTTGCTCGAAGCGATCATCGAGCCGGGCGACCGCGTTGCCATCGAGGGCGACAATCAGAAGCAGGCCGATTTTCTTGCCGCCGCCCTGACGAGCGTGGATCCGGCGCAGATTCACGATCTGCACATGGTGCAGTCGGTGCTGGCGCTGCCCGATCATCTCGCCGTGTTCGAGCGCGGTGTCGCCAATCGGCTCGATTTTGCCTTCGCAGGTCCGCAGAGCCGCAAGCTCGCCGAACTGGTCGGCAGCGGCACGGTGAAGATCGGCGCAATCCATACCTATCTCGAGCTCTATGCTCGGATGTTGGTGGACCTGACGCCGCACGTGGCGCTGATCGTCGCCGACAAGGCCGACCGCAACGGCAATCTCTACACCGGTCCCAACACCGAAGACACGCCGACCATCGCCGAATCCGCGGCCTTTCGCGGCGGCATTGTCGTGGCGCAAGTCAACGAGATCGTTGACCGGTTGCCGCGAGTAGACGTCCCCGGCGACTGGGTCGATTTCGTCATACCGAGCCCAAAGCCTTACGCGATCGAGCCTCTGTTCACGCGCGACCCCGCCAAGGTAAGGGACGAGAACGTGCTGATGGCGATGATGGCGATTGCTGCGGTCTATGAGCCATTTGAGGTCCGGCGGCTCAACCACGGCATCGGTTACGCCACCGCGGCGATCGAGCTGATCCTCCCGACATTTGCCGCCCGGCGTGGCCTGAAGGGCAAGATCGCGAGCCAATTCGTGCTCAACCCGCACCCGACCCTGATCCCGGCGATCGAAGCCGGCTTCGTCGACGGCGTCTATTGCTTCGGCTCCGAGCTCGGTATGGAGCGCTACGTCGCAAAGCACGCCGATATATTCCCGATCGGCGCCGACGGCAGCCTGCGGTCGAACCGGGCACTGGCGCAGGTCGCCGGACAATATGCCTGCGACATGTTTGTTGGCGCCACGCTGCAAATCGACGCGCGAGGCAACAGTTCGACGGCCACAAAAGACCGGATCGCAGGCTTCGGCGGTGCGCCGAACATGGGCGCGGATGCACGCGGTCGTCGCCACGACAGCCCCACCTGGCTTCGCGCCGGTCAGGAAGCAGGCGATCCCTTACGCGGGCGCAAGCTTGTGGTGCAGATGGTGCAGACCCATCAGCCAAACGGCACGCCCAGTTTTGTCGAGCGTCTGGACGCGTTCGATCTGGCCGCCTCCGCCGGCTTCGCATTGCCGCCGGTGATGATCTATGGCGACGACGTGAGCCATGTCATCACCGAGAAGGCCGTGGCGAACCTGTTGCGCTGCCGATCACCGCAAGATCGCGAGGCGGCATTGCGCGCGATCGCCGGCGACACCGAATTTGGCAAGCGCCAATCGCCTGACACAACCGAGAGCCTCCGCCGTCGCGGCATCGTGATGTTTCCGGCAGACCTTGGCATCGACGTCGGCACGGCGACGCGCGATCTGCTCGCCGCCAAGACGATCGATGACCTCGTGGCCGCCTCGAGCGGACTCTACGCGCCACCGGCCAAGTTCCGCCGCGCCGTCACCGCCCAAGCTTGAGGAGGAATAGTCATGTCCGCAATCCGCCAAACTTTCAACGATCCATCCAGCACGACAATGCCGCTCCTCGATCGCGCGAAGCAGCTCGCAGCATCGCTGCTCTCCGAGCGCAGCCAGGCGTCAGGAGCGCTGGTCGCGCGGCAATTGCGCGAGATGCTTGGTGCACTCGACGACAACGATCGCCGCTGCTTTCAGCGCTATCTCGCCACGGAATTCCATCCTCACGGTCCGGCTTTGCGCGCGGCGGCGCAGCGCTACCTCGCCGAAGGCACCGCAGAAGCCGCGGCCGCACTCGCGCGTGCTGCCGAGCCGCCGCGCCAGGAACTGCTGCGGCGAATCAACATGGCACCCGGCGGGATCAGCGCGCTGATCGCGATTCGCAGCGAAATTGCTTCATACATGCGCACTGACCCCGAACTGAAGTTGCTCGACGCGGATCTCAAGCATTTGTTCGCCTCATGGTTCAACCGCGGCTTCATCGAGTTGCGGCGCATCGACTGGCAGACACCGGCCGCGGTGCTGGAAAAGCTGATCGCCTACGAAGCCGTGCACGAAATCAAGGGCTGGGACGACCTGCGCCGGCGCCTTGCACCCGATCGGCGCTGCTTTGGCTTCTTTCATCCCGCACTTCCAGGCGAGCCACTGATTTTCGTCGAGGTTGCTTTGGTGGAAGGACTGGCCACGGCCGTGCAGCCGTTGTTGTCGCAGGACGACGGTGAAGCCATCGCGCAGCAACGCGCCGCGCGCGCCGACACCGCGATCTTCTACTCGATCTCCAATTGTCAGGACGGCCTGCGCGGCGTGGCGTTCGGCAATTTCCTGATCAAGCAGGTCGTTGAAGAGCTGCAGTCGGAGTTTCCGCAGCTGAAGCGTTTTTCCACCCTATCTCCGGTACCGGGATTTCGGCAATGGCTCGCTAATCGGCTTGCAAATGCAAGTGATCCCGATGCGGCGCTGTTATCGCAACTGGAGAGCGATAGCTGGTGGAATGACCCGGCGCAGAGCGAGAAGCTGCGCGTGCCCTTGCTGCGGCTCTGCGCTAGCTATCTGACACGGAAGCCCTCGATACGCATCGACCCCGTGGCGCGTTTTCACCTCGGCAACGGCGCACGGCTCGAGCGCATCAATTGGCTCGGCAATACCGCTCTGCGTGCGATTCAAGAATCCTTCGGGATCATGGTCAACTATCTTTATGACCACAACAGCATTGAGACCAATCACGAAGCATTTGTACGCGACGGCACTATCGTCCGTTCGCCTGATGTCGATGCTCTACTGCACATCACCGACTGAGCCGCGATCAAGTTCGTTGCGCTAGCTCGGCGCCATCCCGCCGCCGTTCAGCGCCTTGCGGATCATCTCGGCGAGCTGGTTGCGCCGATAGGGCTTGGTCAGCAGCAGCACGCCGTCGTCGAGCTTGCCGTGATGGACGATGGCGTTGTCGGTGTAGCCGGAGGTGTAGAGCACCTTCACGCCCGGCCGGCGCCTCGCCACCTCGTCGGCGAGCTCGCGGCCGCTCATGCCGCCGGGGATGACGACGTCGGTGAACAGCAGGTCGAAGCTCTGGCCGGCCTCGATCAGGTCCAGCGCCGCCTTGCCGTCGGGGGAGGCGACCGTCTTGTAGCCGAGGCTCTGCAGCTGCGCGGTGACGAAGTTGCGGACCAGCGGATCGTCCTCGACCACGAAAATGGTCTCGGCGCCGCCTTGGGCCGTCGGCGTGACGCCGGTTGCGATGTCCGCGGCGCCTTCGCCCGGCGGCAGATAGAGCTTGATCGTGGTGCCGTGGCCTTCCTCGCTGTAGATCTTGATGTGGCCGCCGGATTGCTTGACGAAGCCGTAGACCATGGAGAGGCCGAGGCCGGATCCCTTGCCGACCTCCTTGGTGGTGAAGAAGGGCTCGAACGCCTTCTGCTGCACGTCAGGGGGCATGCCGGTGCCGGTGTCGCTGACCGCGAGCATGATGTAGGGGCCCGCTGCCACGTCGGCATTGGCCTGCGCATAGGCTTCGTCGAGCACGACGCGGTGGGTCTCCAGCAGCAGCTTGCCGCCGCCCGGCATGGCGTCGCGGGCGTTGATCGCCATGTTGAGCACGGCGTTGGTGAGCCTGGACGGATCGATATGCGTCGTCATCGGCCCCTGTTCCAGGACGGTCTCGATCTGGATCTGCTCGCCGAGGGTGGGGCGCAGAAGCTTTGCGATGTCCGAGATCGCGGCGTTGATGTCGACGTTGCGCGGCTCGAGCGGCTGCCGGCGCGCGAATGCCAAGAGGTGCTGGATCAGCTCGGCGCAGCGTTCGGCGGCATCGTCGATCAGCCGGGCCGTGCGCTGCAGCTCGGGCTGGTCCTTCAGGCGCTCCACCAGCGTCTCGGTGTTGCCGGAGATGACCGTGAGCATGTTGTTGAAGTCATGCGCGACGCCGCCGGTCAGCTTGCCGATCGCATCCAGCTTCTGCGACTGGTGCAACTGCCGCTCGGTCTCGCGCGAGGTCGTCGCATCGTGATAGACCAGCACCGCGCCGGAAATGTTGCCTTGCCCGTCCCGCATCGGCCGGCCGCTGACCATGAGATGGCGCGGCGGGTTGCCGCTGTGCGGGCGGACGATCATCTCCAGCTCTTCGAACTGCTCGCCGCGCAGCACGCGCGTCGATGGCAGCTCGTCGGCCGGAAGCGGCGTGACGCCGTCGCCGTGAAACACGTCGGACAGCGCGCGCAGATTGCCGACGTTCATGCCGGTGCGATGCAGCAGCATGCGCTCGGCGGCCGGATTGGACAGCAGCACGGTGCCCTCGGCGTCGATGACCAGCACCGCCTCCGCCATGCTGCGAAACGTGCTCTGGAGCACGTTGACCGACAGGCGCAATTCGTCATGCGCGGCGACGAGGTGCTCGGTGCGTTCGGCCACCGCCGCCTCGAGCGCCGCCTTGGCGGCTTGGGTCTGCTCGAGCGAGCTCTGGAGCTCACCCGTCGTGCGGCGGCTTTCGCGCATCACCAATGCGACCAGGAGCAGGATCAGCACGGCGCCGGCGACGTCGATGCCGAGCAGCACGATGCCGGTGCGGCGCGAATCCTGGGAGCGGGCGGCGAGCAGGCGTTCTTCCTCCGCGCTCAGGCGGTCGAGATTGCGCATCACCGTGTCCATGAGGCCGCGGCCCTCGGCCTTGCTGTTGAGCGCGGCAATGCCGGCCTGGTCGTTGGCGGCCCGCAGGCGCATCGCGGTGGCGGCGATCTCGATCCGGCGCAGCGCCAGCGGCTCGGTGCCCTCAAGCAGGGCGACCTGATCGGGGGTGTCGCGCACGTCGCGCTTGAGCTCGGCGAGGGCCGGCGCGAGCTTGGCGTGCACCGCCTGGAACTCGTCGCTGAAGCCCTGGCTGCGATAGAGCTCGTAGCCGCGCGCGGCGCTCTCGGCCCGGCGCAGCAGCACGCGCAGATCGGAGATCTTCTTTTGCACCTGGACGGTGTGGTTCACCGACGCCGCGTCGGACCGCGACTTGACGTCGAGGGCGATCGAGGCCGCGGTGATGATCAGGAGGATGGCAAGTCCAACACCGAGAATGACGCGCTGCGTTGGAATCAAGGGGCTTCTTTCTGGTCCTTCGGCGGCGCGCTCTCGCCCGCGCCGGCAAGGCATTCCCGGATCGTGGTCAGCAGCGCTTCCGGCGTGAACGGCTTGCGCAGGCAGCGCGTTGCGCCGAGCTCAAGCGCCATGCGGAGAAAATCGGGAGAGGGCGAGGCGGACGAGGCGAAGGCATAGCCTGACATCGCGATCAGCGGCGTGGCAGGGGCGCGCTCGTGAAAGATGCGGATGGATTCGAAGCCGCGCATATGCGGCATGAAGATGTCGACCAGCATGACGTCGAAGGCTTGCGATTCCAGCGCAGCCAGTCCTGTTTCGCCGCCGTCGGTCAGCGTGACGTCGAAGCCCTGACGTTGGAGGAGGACCTCGATGGTCGCGCCGACCATCGGATCGTCATCAACCACGAGAATACGCGGCATGACACTTCCCAGAAGATCGAAGTCCCCACTGTGGTTTGTGATATCCGCGAATCGTGGGTCCGGTCAATTTGCGATTGGATCGCGCAGGATATGCACGGTTTGGTGCATAAAGGTCCATTTGCATCGATTTGTATTTATCCGCGAGGGTGATGGAGCCGAAAGGAGCGAGGAAGGCGCCGATTGCAAAAAAGGCGCCGCATCGCTGCGGCGCCTTTCGCCTCTAGTCTTCGCGATCTGCTTACGGGCAAGGATGCCGCCGGCCGTCGTAGCCGAGATAGGTGCCCGAGGCCGGGTCGTAAGATTTGAAGCGCCGCGCGCAATAAGCGGCGTCGCCGCCGCCATCCTGCACTACGGCAACCGACGGCTCGTCATAGTAGCCGTAGTAGTAGGGATCATCGTAATAGCCGTAGCCGCTGCCGTAATAGGCGTAGGAGCCGAGGCCGCCGATCGCGGCGCCAGCCGCAAAGCCCGGCCAGAAGCCGCCGTGGCGATGATGATGGTGGTGGCGACCGTGCCAGTGACGACCGCTCCAGTTGCCGCTGCCGCCCTGCCAATTGCCGCTGCCGCCCTGCCAGTTGCCCGCAACTGCAGCGCTACGGGTCCCACTGAAGCTCGGCGAGATAGCGGCACGGTCTGCCGCGCCCCCGACGAAACTGCCACCGCCCGGACGGACCGCGCCACCGCCTGCGAAATTGCCACCGCTCGGGCGCATCGCGGCTCCGCCCCCGAAACCGCCGCCACCGCCCTGGAACGCGGCGCCGCCGCCGCCCATGCGGGCGCCGCCACCGAAGCCGCCGCCTCCGCCACCGACCGCGGCACCTCCGCCACCGATCGCCGCACCACCGCCCGCTCCGACCGCGGCGGCACGACTCTGCTGCGCAAAGCTCGGGCTCGCCAAGGGAAGAACCAACGCCACCGTCGCAGCGGCACTCAACAATTTCAGACTGTTCATGGTAAACTCCTTTCCCGGAAAGCAACCCTGAGAAAGCGCGGGGGTTCCTGGGATCACGCCGGTTTGCGCGCGCATGGAGCCTCAGGTCCCGCCGCTGTACCGGGCATGAATGAATCGCGTCGGCTTTGCGGCAGGGGCGTGCGCGGCAGGCGGATTTGCGGGGGCGCCGACGCGCCTGCCGAACTGGACATTTCGGCCCCCGGATGGCATCAGGACCCCACGAAGCAGGGCCCTTGCCGCATGAAACAATTCTTCCTCAAGTTCTTCACCTGGTGGAATGGCCAGACCTTTGGCACCCAGCTCTGGACCAAGCGGTATGGCGAGCTGGTCGGGGAGGACGAGCAGGGCAACCGTTACTACCGCACGCGGGGCGGGGCGATCGATCCGGCGCTCGGCTTCGAGCGGCGCTGGGTGATCTATAACGGCTACGCGGAAGCGAGCCGGATTCCACCGTCCTGGCATGGCTGGATTCACCACGTCGTCGACAAGCCGCCGACCGAAATCGATTATCAGCCGCGCGAGTGGGAGAAGCCGCACCAGCCGAACCTCACCGGCACAGCGAAGGCCTATCGGCCCTCCGGCTCGACGCTCGCCAGCGGCAGGCGTCCCAAGGCGACCGGCGACTATCAGCCCTGGACGCCCGGCTAAGCCCCTTTCGGCCGACCCACGAATCACCATCGTCCAAAGCGGATGCACATGCATCCGCGCCGCGCCGCTGTGGACAACGGGAACAGCGGGGATGCCGCCTGCGCAGGTGTTGCCGCGAGGCGGGCGATGCGGCTCAATGATCCCATCTTACGGAGATGGGAGACCATCGCGTTCGGTTCGGGCAACAGTTCGCGACTGTCCCGAGATGCAGCGGCCGCCGAGGAAGGACTCGATCGGGAGATAGGCCCCCGGTCTGGAAGCTCCGACATCGCCCGATGTGAATGTGCAGCCACCGTGAGACAGGAAAGGCCGCTTGGGAAACCGAGCGGCCTTTTTCTGTCGTTGTTCGCCTCGCGTGTCCCGGACGCGCTGCAGCGTGAAACGCTGCGCTGCGTCCGGGGTACAAGAGCAAACCCGATCCTTTACGCCACCCGCTCGGCCGCGCGCTGCACCGCCTCGAGCCGCCGTGCATGGTTCTGCGCGCCGCGCTCCCTCAGCAGCGCCAGCACTTCGGCTGGCGCGGTGTCGGGCGATCCGGCATTGAACGGCGGGGCTGGATTATATTCCATCTGGAGCTGGATCGCTTCGGCGGTGGTGCGATTGACCATGATCGAGACCAGCGTCAGCGCGAAATCGATCCCGGCGGTGACGCCGCCGCCGGTGATGCGGTTGCGATCGACGCAGACGCGTGTCTTGGTCGGCGTCGCGCCGAACTGTGCGAGCATCTCCATTGCGCTCCAATGGGTGGCGGCGCGGTAGCCCTTCAGAAGGCCGGCGGCGCCGAGGGCCAGCGATCCCGTGCAGACCGAGGTGACGTACTTGGCGCCTGCCGCTTGCCTGCGCAGGAATGCGAGCACGTCCTCGTCGTTGAGAAGGTCGTTCGTGCCCTGGCCGCCCGGCGCGCAGATGACATCGAGCTGGGGGCAATCCGCAAAGGTCGTGGTCGGCGTCAGCGTCAGCACGGAATCGCTCGGTACCGGCTCGATCCGCTTCCAGATCAGGTGCAGCTTTGCGTCCGGGACCATGGCGAACACCTGCAAGGGGCCGGTGAAGTCGAGCTGGGTGACGCGCGGAAATACCAGGATTCCGATCTGGAGCGGTGACGACATGGGAGCCTCCGATAATGCGCTTGACGCCGGCAGAATGGCATGGTGCCCTTCTGTCTGAAATGGCATAATTCCCTCGCTTTCGGACATACCAACTCTACATACCAGGCTTGGCCCATGATCGGCATCCTGATCTTCCCGGACTTCCAGCTGCTCGATGCGGCAGGTCCGATCTCGGCGTTCGAGATCGCAGCGCGCTGCCTCGGCAAGGCGCCAGCCATCCGCGTGCTGGCCGCCAAGCCGGGGCTGGTGCGCAGCTCGTCGGGCGTCGAGATGATGGCGCGCGACTTCAAGACCGCGAACGCGATCACGACGCTCGTCGTCGCCGGCGGCATGGGCGTCGCGGAGGCCGCGCGCTGCGAGGTCACGCGGGCCTTCGTGCAGCGGCTGGCACGGCGCGGCGTGCGGGTCGCGAGCGTCTGCTCGGGCGCCTTCGTGCTCGCCGCGGCGGGGCTTCTCGACGGCCGCCGCGCCACCACACATTGGGGACGGACGCGCGATTTCATCGCGCGGTTTCCCAAGGTGAAGTTCGAGCCGGACCAGATTTTCACCCGCGACGGTAATGTGTGGACCTCCGCAGGTATCACCGCAGGGATCGACCTCGCGCTGGCTATGGTCACCGAGGACCACGGCGAGGAGATCGCGCAGGCAACTGCGCGGCAGCTCGTTCTGTACCATCGCCGCAGCGGCGGCCAGTCGCAGTTCTCGTCGCTGCTGGAATTGAAGGCGCCAAACGGACGCTTCGGCACGCTCTTGTCCTGGGCACGCGAAAATCTCGACGCGCCGCTGACGGTGGAGGATCTCGCCGATCGCGCCGGCATGAGCGCGCGGCATTTTGCCCGCGCCTTTGCCGCCGAGACCGGCACGACACCGTCCAAGGCGATCGAGCGGCTCAGGCTCGAAGTCGCGCGCGAGCGCGTGCAGTCCTCGCGCGAGGCGATCGAGCGCGTGGCGGAGGTGACCGGCTTCCGCGACCCCGAGCGCATGCGGCGTGCCTTCATCCGCGCCTATGGCCAGCCGCCGCAGGCGCTGCGGCGCGCGGCGCGGGCGGGGTAGGACGTTTCTCTTGACCTTGGCGAGCCCTGCGGAACGGCGAAGTCGGGCGTTGCTCAGAAGCGGACTTCGGCGATGCTCACTTGTCCGGCTTCTCGCTCACGATGGCGCCGGTTTTGGGATCGGCACGGAATTCCATCTTCTGGCCGTTCTTGATGCCTTCGCCCTCCCACCGGCCATCGTCGGCTTCAAGCTTGGTGACCTCGGAATAGCCCGCCTCCAGGATCTTGGCTATCACTTGTTGCATCGGCATCCAGTCGGGGCCGGGTCGATCGGCTCTCGCGGCCGAGCCCAGCGCGAGCGAGCCGAGAACCAAAATCACGGCAAACCTCATCGCGACCTCCTTTGGGTAACAGACCTTGAACGGCCACCTTAGATTGTTGTTCCTTCACGGCGCTCCTGTGACACAAACGAGTGAACTTCGGCCTTTTTTGCCTCGCTGGACCCATTCGTGCGTGCCGTCAGGCGCCTTGCGATCGGCATCAGCATGTACGGCGCAAAGTGAATCGGAAACTGCGTCAGCGCGAAATAGAGCCAGGTCGTCGCCGGCAGCGCGCCGGCGGTGGCCGCCAGCATCAGGCCCAGATTGCGCTGTGACACCATCAGGCCGAGTGCGAACGCGCGCTCGGTGCCGGCACGTCGGAAGATCAGCGTGGTTGCGGCGAGGAGGGTGAAGTAGACCGCAAAAGCGAGCAGCGCGACGGCGATCGTGAACAGCGGATCGGCGAGAAACTCGGTTGCGACGTCGCCCATCACTGCGGAGGCGAACACCAAGAGTATGATGATGTTGAGGCCGTCGATCGGCCGCTTGTGGCGCTGGATTGCATCACTGCCCACCAGACGGCGGATGATCGTGGCGGTCACCAGTGATGCGGCGAGGATGCCGAGCAGCTTCAAGCCGAGCGTCATCGGAGAGATGCTGAGCATGCCGCCGAGAAACAGGCTCGCGTACAGCGAGGCGGTGAATGGCACGAGCGCGGTCGAGGTCACCAGCGTGACCAGCACCAGCGCGGCATCGAGGCCCATCAGCGCGGCAAGCGCTGGCGCCGCCATCATCGGCGAGGCCATGCCCTGGAGCATCAGCGCGAGAGCAAGGCCTGGAGAGCTCGTGGAGAGCCCCGTCGCGTGGGCAGCGAGGGCGAAGATTAGCGGCACGCCGATCGTGGTCCAGGCGGTGGCGGCCGCGACCAGCGCCGGCCGGCGCAGATGTCCGTACAGCGCGCCGAGATCGACGCGCATGAAGGAGATGCAGAGCAGAAGGAAGATCGCCTCGGTGACGTAGGGGCGCAGCAGCGCGCCGAGCGGCGGCACCGCGACCGCGATGAAGGCAATCGCCGCCACCGCGCGCGTGCCCTGGCCACCAAGCCAGCCGAGGGCACGCAGGGGAAGGGCGAGGACGGCTCGGAGGAGGGAGGGCATTTCTGTCGGTATTATCGGCTGCGTAGCGCTTTGGAGGGCATGCTCGCCTTCGGCCATGGGGGTGCCCCGGCGAGGGGCTCAGGACTATCCCATCCGGGAGCCGGCCTGGCCAGACCGGGCCGGGAAGGGCAGGGATGCCGCCCTTCCCCCGCCGTATTCGGCGTGTTAACCGGAAGGCCTGCGAGCGGCGGTATCCCCTGTAGAATGTCCAACGAGCCCGATTCGCTGTTGAAGCCGCGCGAAATGTTCAAAACCTTTTCCCTGACCGGTCTTGCGGCGCTTTTGGCCGCCACCGCACTGACGGCTGCGACGCCGGCAAGTGCGCAGATCGGCACGATCTTCTCCGATCCGCCGCCGCTGCGGCCGCCCGGCAGCATTCCGCGCGGCCAGCCCCAGCCGCAGCAGATGCCCGAGGACGACGAAGAGGTGCCGGAGCTGCCGCCGCAGGGCCGGGTGCTGCCGTCGCGCCCGATGCCGCCGCCTCCGGGCCGGCAGGGCAACGTGATGCCCGGGCCGGTCGAGACCCAGCCCCTAGCACCGCCGCCGGGCTCGACCCTCGCGCCGCCGAACCAGCCGCCCTCGGCCGCGATCACTCCGCCGGGTCCGCAAGGCGCTCCCGGAGCGCCCGGTCAGCGGCAGCCCCAGCAGAAGGGCGGCGTGCCGCAGACGCCGGCCAGCCTCCAGCCGGGCGACGAGGTCGTGACGGAGCCGCCGGCCCAGAAGATCGTGAACAAGAAGGCGACGTTCTCCGGCCTCGACAAGATCACCGGGCGCATCATCAATTTCGACGAGGAGATCGGCGAGACCGTCCAGTTCGGTGCGCTCCGCGTCAAGACCAACGCCTGCTACACGCGTCCGGCGACTGAAGCGGCCAACACCGACGCCTTCGTCGAGGTCGACGAGATCACCTTGCAGGGCGAGGTGAAGCGGATCTTCTCGGGCTGGATGTACGCGGCGAGCCCCGGCCTGCACGGCGTCGAGCATCCGATCTACGACATCTGGCTGACCGACTGCAAAGAGCCGCAGCAGACTGTGGCGACGGCGGCACCGGATCCGGCCGCGGCCAAGCCGCCGCCACCGCCGCCCGCGCAGAAGAAGGCCGCGCCCAAGCAGGTGCAGCAGCGCCCGCCGCAGCCGCTGCCGCCGATCCAGCAGCAGCAACCGGCGCCGCCACCGCCGCCACCACCGGAGCAGCGCCCAGGCCTGTTCGGCATTCCCGGATTTGGCCGCTAACCGAGCTGTTCGTTATTGCCGCGCAGCGATGATCTCGAGGGCTCGTGCGCCCGGGATCGCTTCGCCGGCGGAGAGCTTCAGGAAATCGCCGGGCTCGCCCGCCAGCGCCTTGTCGAGCAGCGCGGTATAGCGTCGCCGCGAGATCTCGACGGCGCCGAAGCTCTTCAGGTGCTCGGTGACATATTGGGTGTCGAGCAGCTCGAAGCCGCCGTGAATGAGCCGCGCGACCAGATGCACCAGCGCGACCTTCGAGGCATCGCGCACATTGTGGAACATGCTCTCGCCGAAGAAGGCCCGCCCCAGGCTGACGCCGTAGAGACCGCCGACCAGCTCGTCGCCCTGCCAGGCTTCGACGCTGTGGCAATGGCCGAGCTCGAACAGCCCGCCATAGAGGTCGCGGATACGCTTGTTGATCCAGGTGTCCTCGCGGCCCACTTGCGGCGCCGCGCAGCCGGCGATGGTCGCCTTGAATGCGGTGTTGACGGTGACGCGAAACTGATCCGAGCGCACCGTGCGCGCGAGGCGCGAGGCGACGCGGAAGCCGTCGAGCGGGATGACGCCGCGCAGCTCCGGCTCGACCCAGAACAGGGTCGGATCGTCGGCGCTTTCGGCCATCGGAAAGATGCCGCAGGCATAAGCGCGCAGCAGCACGGCCGGCGTGATTTCAGACGGGGCGGAGTCGCGCGAAGTCATGGCTTGCCATCATAGCAGGATCGCAATGCAGTTGCGATGGGTGCGGCCGGACCGCTCAGCTCGCGGCAGCGGTGCTGGTCTTGCCGACGCTTGCGGGCATGCGGCCGAACTTCAGCACGACCCGGGTTCCGGAATGCGCGGGATCGCGCTCGACCGTGGCGTCGAGCTTGGTGGCCATGGCCGCGACGATGCGCTGGCCCATGCCAGTGGAGCGCGGATCGGCCTTGGCGTTGTCGCCGACGCCGTCGTCGGTGATCGAGAGCAGGAGGTCGTCGCCTTGCGAGATCAGCTCGACATGGATCGGGCCGGCGCCGTCGGGATAGGCGTATTTCACCGCGTTCATCACCAGCTCGTTGACGATGATGCCGACGGCGACCGCACGGTCCGGATCGATCTCGATCGGCTCAGCCTTCAGCGTCAGGCGCGACATGCGGTTGCCTTCGGCCGACCGCCTGAGATCCTCGAGCAGCGAGTCCAGATACTGATTGAGGACCACGCTCTTGAGGTCCTGCGAGGTGTAGAGGCGGCGGTGCACCTGCGCCACCGCGGCGACGCGGCCCATCGCGTTGGTCAGCGCCGCCTTGACCTCGTCCTGCGCGGCGGAGCTTGCCTGCAGATGCAGCAGCGAGGCGATGATCTGGAGCGAGTTGCCGACGCGGTGATTGACCTCGCGCAGCAGGAGCTCGCGTTCGGCGGCGAGCGCCGCGTAGCGGTCGCGCGAGGCGTGGATCTCGGCCTCGGCTTCCTCGCGAGCCCGTTGCAGCTCGGCCTGGCGTAGCGCGCCTTCGGCGGCGACGTGGAGGAGCGGGATGAAGTCGCCCTGGACGTCCTTGACCAGATAGTCGGCCGCTCCCGCCTTGAGCGCCGTCACCGCGATGCTGGAATCCTGCGAGGCGGTCACGAACACGACGGGCGGCGCGTCCGGGATCGCCATGATCTGCTCGAGCGTCTCGAGCCCGTCGAGGCCTGGCATGTACTGGTCGAGCGCGACGACGTCGATGCCGCCTACGGTGCTGTTCTGGGCGGCGGCGCGGCGGATGTGCTCGAGACCTTCCTCGCCGCTCGCGGCATGGACGACCCGGAAGCCGCGCCGCGTCAGGCCGCGATCGACCAGGCGCGCCAGCGCCCCGTCGTCGTCGATGTAGAGCAGTGTCGGCGTGCGCTGGTTCATGTGGCGGCGGGCGGGACCTGGATGACCGAGAAGAACAGACCGAGCTGCCGGATGGCGTTGGCGAAATTCTCGTAGTTGACGGGCTTGGTGATGTAGACGTTGCAGCCGAGCTCGTAGCAGCGCTTGATCTCCTGGGAATCGTCGGTGGTGGTCAGCACCACCACGGGCGAGGCCTTCAGGTACTTGTTCTCCTTGATCTGCTTCAGGATGTCGATCCCGGTCATGTCGGGGAGGTTGAGGTCGAGCAGGATCAGGAGCGCGTTGCCCTTCTGCACCAGCCCGGAGCCGTCGGCGCCGAACAGGTGCCGCATGGCGTCGGTCCCGGTGGTGAAGGAGACGATCTCGTTGTTGACGCCCGAGCGGCGGATATTGCGCTCGATCAGACGGGCATGGCCCTCGTCGTCCTCGACCATGATGATGGTGACAGGCTGGGTCATCGATCTCTGTTCCGGTTGCTCACGTTCCAGGCGATCGGCAGCGTGATCGTGAAGGTGCTGCCCGTGTTGAGTTCCGATGATACCGACATGGTGCCGCCGAGGCGACGCACAAGTGCACGCACATGGGCAAGACCAATGCCCTGGCCGGGCTTGTCCTGGGTTCCCGCGCGGCGGAACAGGTCGAATATCCGCTGGTGGTCCTTGGGATCGATGCCGCGGCCGTTGTCGCTGACCTCGAAGATAGCGTAGCCGAGCTTGGTCCGCCCGCGGATTCTGATCTCGCCGGGCACGCCGGGCTTGAGATATTTGATGGCATTGTCGATCAGGTTGGAGAAAATTTGCTCGAGGGCGAGACGGTCGCTCACGAGGTCCGGCAGGGGCTCGACGTGAATCTCGGCCTGCGCCTCGGCGGCCTGGTGCGCCAGCGTCGTCACGATGGCCTCGATCAGCTCGCGCGTGTCGACCTTCACCGGCTGGAATTCGCGCCGGCCCTCGCGGGTGAGGTTGAGGATGGCCGAGATCAGCCGGTCCATCTTGGCGATCGACGATTTGATGAAGCCGAGCGCTTCGGAGAAATCCTCCTGGAGCTGCTTGTCGCCGCCCTCGAGCGCGATCTCGCCCGGCGCGGCGGGCGCGAGCGGCGCTCCTTCCGCGGGGGCGTGCGAGAGGCTGCCGATGCGGCGGAAGATGTCGCCGCCGAGCTCATCGAGCTCGCTCGTGAAGCCCATGATGTTAACGAGCGGCGAGCGCAGATCGTGGCTGACAATATAGGCAAAGCGCTGGATCTCGTCGTTGGCTTCGCGCAGATCCGCCGTGCGCTCGTCGACGACGGTCTCGAGGTTGGCGTAGGCCTCGCGCAGGCGCGCTTCGGCCGCATCGCGTTCGCGTGTCGAACGCCGCACCAGCCAGATCGAGATCAGCGCCAGCACCACAACCAGGCCGGATCCGATACCGGTCATCGAGGCGGCCAGGGTCTGGCTGCGGTCGGAGTTGGCCGTGCGGAGGCGGAACAGCCGCTCCTCCTCCCGCATCATCGTGTTGGCGACGCTGGCGATCCTCGCCGTGGCGTCCTGGGCTGCTAGCTCACGCACCAGTGCCGTGGCCTTGTCCGGCTGGCCTTGCCGAATGAAGGTCATTTCCTGCGCGAACTGGTTGAGCCGGGTTTCGATCGCCGCGCTCAGCTTCTCGACATTCTCGCGTTGCCCCGGATTGTCGACGCTCTGGCGGGTGAGCTTGTCGAGGGCCGGGATGATGGCGGCCACGGCCTTTTCATGGTCAGTCCTGAAGTTGTCTTCCCCGGTCAACAGGTAGCCACGAGCGCCGCTCTCTGCACGTCGGATCTCCAGCAGCAGGGCATTGATCTGGTTCTCCACCTCGATGGTGTGAACCACCCATTTGCTGTCCTCCCGCGCCTTGTTGACGAGGTAGACGGAACCGGCGCTGATCACGGTCAGCACCAAAAGGCCCGCCGCGAACAGCAGGATCTGCCAGAATGCGCGCCGTCGCTGGCCGTCAGCCGTCACGACGGTTCACCTGTTTACAGGCAATGGAGTCCAAAACACCCCCTTAGAACTGGCCCCAACCCTCCAGAACGCGATTGGAGGCAAGGGGTTCCATGAGAGGGCGTGATTATCGTGGCGCTGGTTCCACCTTGCCGGCCAGGTACTGCTCCAGCCAGTGGATGTGGTAGTCGCCGTTGATGATGTCGGCTTCGCGCACCAGCGCGCGGAACAACGGCAGCGTGGTCTCGATGCCCTCGACCACCATCTCGTCCAAGGCGCGGCGCAGCCGCATCAGGCATTCGGCGCGGGTCTTGCCATGCACGATCAACTTGCCAACGAGGGAGTCGTAATAGGGCGGGATCGTGTAGCCCTGGTAGACGGCGGAATCGATCCGCACCCCGAGGCCGCCGGGCGGATGATATTGCAGGATCCGGCCGGGGGAGGGGCGGAAGGTCTGCGGATTCTCGGCGTTGATGCGGCACTCGATCGCATGGCCGATGACCTGGACCTCGTCCTGCCTGGCCGGCAGGTCGCCGCCGGCGGCGATGCGGATCTGTTCCAGCACGAGGTCGATGTCGGTGATGCTCTCGGTGACGGGATGCTCCACCTGGATGCGGGTATTCATCTCGATGAAGTAGAACTCGCCGTCCTCGAACAGGAATTCGATGGTGCCGACGCCGAGATATTTCATCTCGCGCATCGCTTTCGCGCAGGTCTCGCCGATCTTGGCGCGCGCGGCGGCGGCGAGCACGGGCGAGGGGCCTTCCTCCCAGACCTTCTGGTGGCGCCGCTGCAGCGAGCAGTCGCGCTCGCCGAGATGGATCGCGCCGCCGCGGCCATCGCCGAGGATCTGGATCTCGATGTGGCGCGGCTTCTGCAGGTATTTTTCCAGATAGACCGAGGCGTCGCCAAAGGCGGATTTGGCCTCGTTGGCCGCCGTCGACAGCGCCAGTTGCAGGTCGGCCTCGCTGTGCGCGACCTTCATGCCGCGGCCGCCGCCGCCCGCCGCCGCCTTCACCAGCACGGGGAAGCCGATCTTCCTGGCGATCGCCATCGCATCGTCGTCGGGACCGACGGCGCCGTCCGAGCCGGGCACCACGGGGATGCCGAGGCGCTTGGCGGTCTTCTTGGCCTCGATCTTGTCGCCCATCAGGCGGATGTGCTCGGCCTTCGGACCGATGAAGTGCAGATTGTGCTCGGCGAGGATTTCCGCAAAGCGCGCGTTCTCGGAGAGGAAGCCGTAACCGGGATGCACCGCGTCGGCGCCCGTGATCTCGCAGGCCGCGAGCAGGGCGGGCACGTTGAGATAGCTGTCCTTGGACGCCGGCGGCCCGATGCAGACGCTCTCGTCCGACAGCCGCACATGCATGGCATCGGCGTCGGCGGTGGAGTGCACGGCGACGGTGGCGATCCCGAGCTCCTTGCAGGCCCTGAGGATGCGAAGGGCGATCTCGCCGCGGTTGGCTATGAGGATCTTGTCGAACATGTTGTCCTGCAGCGAATGGCGAGTGGCGAATGGCGAGTAGGGAAGGCTGACGCCATTCGCTATTCGCTATTCCCCATTCGCGTCACTCAATGATCACCAGCGGCTCGCCGTACTCGACCGGCTGGCCGTCCTCGACCAGGATCTGCGTCACCGTGCCGGCGCGCGGCGAGGGGATCTGGTTCATCGTCTTCATGGCTTCGATGATCAGCAGGGTCTGGCCGACTGAGACCTTGGTGCCGACGTCGATGAACGGCTTTGCGCCCGGCTCCGGCGCCCAATAGGCGGTGCCGACCATCGGCGAGGTCACGGCGCCGGGATGCTTCGACAGATCGGCCGCGGCAGGGGCCGCGGGGCTTGCTGCCACCGGCAGGGCGGCCGGAGGAGCCGTCACCTGCATCGGCATGGTCGCGGCAACGCTGATGTTGCGGGCAACGCGCAGTCGCAGACCCGCTCGCTCGATCTCGATCTCGGTGAGGCTGGTCTCATCGAGCAGAAGTGCCAGCTCGCGGACGAGCGCGGAATCCTCGCTGGAAAACTTTGCGGCTGCTTTGTCGTCTGGCTGGCGCGCCATGTTGTTTGATCCGAATGTTCTGTTGGAAGGGAGCGTCAGGCGTTGGGCTTGATGCCGAGCTTGGCGGCAAGGCCCTGGATGGCGAGGCGGTAGCCCTCGATGCCGAAACCGCAGAGCGAGGCGAAAGCCGCGCGCGCGGTGTAGGAATGGTGACGAAAACTCTCACGGGCGTGGATGTTGGTCACGTGCACCTCGACCGTCGGAATCTGCACCGCGAGCAGCGCATCGTGCAGTGCGATGGAGGTGTGGGAATAGCCGCCGGCATTGATGATGATGCCCTTCATCTTGCGCGCATGCGCCTCGTGGATGAAATCGATCAACTCGCCTTCGCGGTTGGATTGCCGGCAGTCCGCCTTCAGGGCGAACGTCGCGGCCGTGTCCCGGCACAGCGCCTCAACGTCGGCCAGCGTCGCATGGCCATACTTGTCGGGCTCGCGGGTCCCCAGCATGTTGAGGTTCGGCCCGTTCAGGACGAGGATCGTGTCGGTTGCAGGTTCGGCCATTCCAATCCCGGAAGAGGTGTTTCGGCGTGGCGGGGGTTATAGGTAACAAAGCGCGTGAGGGGAAGCCTTGAAGGGCCTTGAGGTTGGGTTCAACCGCCTCATCCAGTGCGCAAAAACCTGTGCGGAAACCACGGAAATTGCTTGTTAACCAGTCCGAAGCATGGCTGCCGGGCGCATGCAAAGGGGCGGGCATCGCTGCCCGCCCCTGAGATTGCCCGTGTCCGCCTTAGACGTTCAGGACGGCCACGATCTCGTAGGTGTCCGGATCGATGATGACGATCTCTTCCCGGACCAGGACGTACTTGTAGCTCCGCCATTCCGGATAGATCGACACGACCCGCGACGGCAGGGCGTGAAGGGTGATGCCCTCCCGCGGGATGCGGGTGCCGACCGAGATCGAGAAGTTCACGTTGGTCACCGGGGCGACGCGCTGCTCGCGGATCACGGACGTGATCTGCGTGCGCTGCTCAGTCGAAAGCTTGGCAGCGGCGCCGGCCTGGCCGACCGTGGTCGAGCTCTGGCCCTGCGCGTTCTGGGTCGAGCTGGTGCCAGTCTGACCCTGCACGTTCTGGTTGGTGCTGGTGCCGGTCTGGCCCTGAGCATTCTGGTTGGTGCTCGTGCCGGTGCCCTGTCGGGTCTCGGTGGTCGAGGTGCCGCTCTTGCTGCCCTCAGCCTTCATGTCCTTCTGGTCCTTAGCACCGGACTTGCTGGTGTCCTGGCTCATGCTCTTGGACTTGTCCTGCTGGGACTTGTCCATCTGGCCCTGCGCGCGATCATCGGTGCGCTGGCCCTTGGTGGTACCAGACTTGTCCTCGGCCGCGTTCTTGTTCATCGCGCCGCCCGAGGAGCGCTCGTCCTTCATCGCGCCGGACTTGTCTTCGGACTTCATCGTCCCGGAGCCGCCGGCCTGGCCAACGGTCCCCTTGTCCTGGCTCATCGAGCCACCGCGCTCAGCCGCGCCGCCGGAAGGCTGCGAATGCTGCATCTGCGCGCCACCGGCGCCGCCGCCGCTATCGCGGCCCATGTTGCCTTGCGCGTTCGCGAGGCCAGTGCCCGCGACGAGCGCGACTGCGGCAACCGAAATCATAAAGCGGTTCAACATCGAAATTCTCCTCACGTGTTCATTCGCGTCATTGCCCGCGCCGACAACGAAAGGGGATTTGAGTTGTTCCGGAACTTCGACTGTTCCGCGGCTTTTGTTTGTTGAACGCCAGATGAATGACTTTGCACGAAGGCGCCAACGTTCAGCGCAAGAAAAAAGGCCGGCATGTCTGCCGGCCTTTTTGTGTTCTCGCTATCGTAAAACTGTGATCAGCAGGTCGCCTTGCCGCAACGGGCAATGCCGATCTTCTCCTTCAGGCTTTCAACACCGACGGCACCGATCACGATCTGCTTGCCGATCACGTAGCTCGGCGTACCGTTCATGCCCATCGCTTCGGCAAGCTTGAAATTCTCCTCGAGGGTGGCGCGCACCTCGGGGCTGGCGATGTCCTTCTCGATGCGAGCCGTGTCGAGACCGGCTTCCTTGGCGGCTTGCATCGCGCGGGCCTTGTCGGCGGCGCCGCGGCCGCTGAGCAGTTTCTGATGGAAGTCGAGATATTTCTTGCCGGAGGGATCCTGCATGCGCACGGCGACCCCGACCTGCGCCGCTTCCACCGAGCCCTGGCTCAGCACCGGAAATTCCTTCAGCACCACCTTCAGCTTCGGATCGCCCTTCATGATGGTCAGCATGTCGTCCATCGCGCGCTTGCAATAGCCGCAATTGTAGTCGAAGAACTCGACGAAGGTGACGTCGCCGTCCCTGTTGCCGAGCACGACCTGGCGTGGCGAGTTGAAGATCGCCTCGGCGTTCTGCGCGATGCTGGCTTGGTGCTTCTGCGTTTCGGCCGCGGCCTGGCGCTTGCTGAGCTCGGCCATGGCCTCCTCGAGCACCTCGGGATGGCTGACGAGATAGTTCTTGATGATCTTCTCGATCTCGGTGCGCTGGCTGTCGGAGAAACTGTCGGCCGAGGCGGGCACGGCTGCGCCGAACATGGCGAGCGCGAACAAGGCAGGAGCGAACAGGCGCAGCGAAGGCATAGTCAAATCCTCTTATCCAAAGCAGGTTTCGAGAAACGTCCCGGCGGATTCAAGCCCGGTGTCGTGACGTCGTGGTCGGGCGTCGTTCGAGTTTGCGTCAGTTGCGCGGCGGCTTCGCCGCCACGATGTCGTCGGCCTTGACCCATCCGGGGGTGCCGACGGCGAAACGTGTTTTCGCGCGCGTGGCAAGCTCGCGGGCGGTTTTGTTGTCGCCGCGCAAATATGCGGCCTGGGCCGAGGCGAGATCTGCCTCCGCATAATCTCCCTTCCGGCCATAGGCCATCGCGAGCTGGGTATAACCGAGCGCCGCCTCGGGCTCCCGGGCCACCGCGGCGCGGAGAATCCGAACGGCATCGTCGGTGTAGGCCTTATTATCGGTTCCGACCAGAGCCTGCCCAAGTAACATCTCGATGAGGGGGGCGTTGTTCGAGAGGGCGACGGCCTTACGCAAGGGAGCGATCGCTTCGGCCGCCTTGCCGCTTTCCAGGAGCGCCTGGCCGCGCACCTCGTAGAAATACGGGTTGTTCGGCTGCACCTGGATCAGCGCGTCGATCTGAGCGAGCGCGCTGCGCAGATCACCGTGCAGATAGGTGCTGATGGCGCGGGCATAGCGCGCCGGCAGGCTGTCGTTGGTCTGGGGATAGCGGCGGTACACCGTCTCCGGCCGCTCCATGAAGGCGGAGATTTTGGCGCGGACCATGTCATGCCGAAGCTGGAGCGCGGGATCGTCCTTCTTGTTCCAGTAGGGGCTGGAGCTTGCGAACTCCTGTAGTGCGGCGACGCGCTCGGCCGGCATCGGATGCGACTGCAGATAGGGATCGGCGCCGCGCGCGGCGAACAGGCTCTCGCTGGTGAAGCGCTTGAACGTCTCGTACATGCCCTTGGGCGATTGCTGGGTCGCAGCCAGGAATTTCACGCCGGCGCGGTCGGCATTCTCCTCCTGCTGGCGCTGGTAGGACAGCAGCGTGCGGCGGATCACCTCCTGCGGAGCGGCGATGGCGGCCGCGCCAGCATTGGCGAGCCCGTTGTTGCCTACGCTGCTGCGCTGCGTGCTGCCGGCCGCAATCGCGCCGGCGCCGAGCAGCATCGCGATGATCATCTGGGTCTGGGCGGCGGCGAGCTGCTCGCGCAGCTTGGACAGATGGCCGCCCGCCAGGTGTCCGGTCTCGTGCGCGAGCACGCCGATGATCTGGTTCGGCGTCTCCGATTGCAGGATCGCGCCCCAATTGACGAAGATGCGGCGGCCATCCGCGACGAAGGCGTTGAACGAGCCGTCGTTGATGATCACCATCTGGATGTTGTGCTTCTCCAGACCCGCAACGCGCAGGATCGGACGCGTGTATTCGCGCAGCAGCTGCTCGGTCTCGGTGTCGCGCAGGACCGGCGGCCCCTTGGCCTGCGCGCGCGCGGCCGTGAACGGCGTCAGCGCGATCGCCGTGGCCGTGACGAGGGCGGTGAGGGCGGAGGCCTTCTTGCGCAATGCGATCTGGAGCGACATCAAGCGGTCTTGGTCAAAAGGGGCTCGGTCAAGTGGTCTTGGTCAAGCAGTTCAGTGATTGGTTTTGGCGATTGGCGGCGGACCGGATACGCGATATGCCCTTGTGAGCGGTGCCCTTATGAGCCGTACAATGCGGCCAGTCTGGGGCACAAGCGCCCCGTTTACGGACCGGACGGACCGGTTCGCCAGCCAATAGCAGAAATCGATGCACGACGCGACATTGAGGAACCGGTTGGGGCAGTGGCTCGAGCCCTCCCGCCGCAGCGATGTTCCCCCGTTCATGGTGATGGACGTCATGGCCGCGGCGGCCCGAATCGAGGCCGCCGGCGGTCATGTGATCCACATGGAGGTCGGCCAGCCCGCGGCCGGCGCGCCCAGGACCGCGATCGCGGCCGCCCATGCGGCGCTCGAGGCCGGACGAATCGACTATACGTCCGCGCTCGGCATCCCTTCCTTGCGCGCGCGCATCGCGCGCCATTATCGCGACACCTATGGCTGCGATGTCAGCCCCGAGCGGATCGTGGTGACGACGGGCTCATCGGGCGGCTTCATCTTGGCGTTCCTGTCGATGTTCGAACCTGGCGATCGCGTCGCCGTGACGGTGCCGGGCTATCCGCCGTATCGACACATCCTGACCGCGCTCGGCTGCGAGCCGGTGCTGATCGAGACCACGAACGAAACGCGTCACGCGCTCACCGGCGAGGCCCTGCTCGCAGCGCATCGCAAGGCGCCGCTGAAGGGTGTTCTGGTCGGCAGCCCCGCCAATCCGACGGGCACGATGATGTCCCGTGAAGCGCTCGCCGGCCTGATCGCGGCCGCGGAAGACGCCGGCATCCGCTTCATCTCCGATGAGATCTATCACGGGCTCGATTACGCGTTTCCGGCCGTGACTGCGGCCGCGCTGTCCGAGCACGCGCTCGTGATCAATTCGTTCTCGAAGTATTTTTGTATGACCGGTTGGCGCGTCGGCTGGATGGTGGTGCCCGAGATCCTTGTGCGGCCGATCGAGCGGCTGCAGCAGAACCTCTCGATCTCGGTGCCGGCGCTGTCGCAGATCGCGGCGGAGGCCGCCTTCGACGGCGCGGCCGAGATGGAGGAGATCAAGCACGGCTACCAGGAAAACCGGCGCGTCCTGATCGATGGTTTGCCCAAGGCGGGACTGACGAAATTCCTGCCGGCCGACGGCGCCTTCTATCTCTATGCAGACGTCTCGGACTTCACCGCCGACAGTTTCGAATTCGCAAAGCAGATGCTGGAGCAGGCGCGCGTGGCGGCAACGCCCGGCCTTGATTTCGATCCCATCCATGGCCGCTCGTTCATTCGTTTCTCCTATGCGCGCTCGCCAGGGGAGATGCGTGAGGCAGTTGACCGGATTGCTGAGTGGCTTAAATAACTGCGCCAGTTTTCTTCAGCCTTCCGGAGTTCAGCTTGTCAGACCGTTCCGTCCCGTCCGCCGCTGCGCCACATTCCTCTCTCGCCGCTTTGATGTGGCCGACCCGGCCAGGCGAATCCGTCGGCGCGCTGCGTGCCGTCGTGCTGGTCGCGCTCGGCACGGCGTTGATGGCGCTGTCGGCCAAGGTGAATCTGCCGCTGCCTTACGTGCCCATGACGTTGCAGACGTTGGTGGTGCTGATGATCGGCGCCGCCTATGGCTGGCGCCTCGGCAGCGCGACCATGATCGCTTACCTCGCCGAGGGCGCGATCGGGCTGCCGGTGTTCGCGGGCCCCGTGGGCGGGATCGCGCCGCTGGTCGGCCCGACCGCGGGCTATCTGTTCGGTTTCGTGCTGGCTGCGTTCGCGACCGGTTGGCTCGCCGAGCGCGGCTGGGATCGCAGCGTCGTGCTGCTGTTTGCGGCGATGGCTGTTGGCCACATCGTCATTCTCGCGGCCGGATTCGGCTGGCTGGCATTCGGCCTTGGTCTCGGCGCCACCAAGGCCTGGCAGGTCGGCATCGTGCCGTTCATCGCGGCCTCGCTGGTCAAGAATGCGCTCGGCGCGACCCTGATGCCGGGGGCGCGCCGGATTGTCGAGCGTCGCGGATAGGACGCGCTCGCTAAAATCGCTCGGGCCGGTACGGCGTGGGATCGACCGCGGGCGTTTCGCCGCTCATCATTTCCGCGAGCAGGCGCCCGGTCGCAGGTCCCAGCGTAAAACCCTGGTGGCCGTGGCCGAAATTCATCCACAGGCCGGGGTGGCGCGGGGCTGGGCCGAGCACCGGGAGCATATCGGGCGTGCAGGGCCTCGTGCCGAACCACGGATCCGGCTCGACCCGTTTGCCGAGGTCGATCAGCTCGCGCGCCGAGGCTTCGGCGCTGGCGAGCTGCACCGGGGTTGCGAGCGCGTCCGCGCCCGTCAATTCCGCGCCGGTGGTGATGCGGATGCCCTTGGCCATCGGCCCCATGGCGTAGCCACGGGCCTTGTCGACCAGCGGCAGGTCGAGCGAAGCGCCGCCGCTGTAATGCATGTGGTAGCCGCGCTTGCGCACCAGCGGGATGCGATAGCCGAATTTGTACAATAAATCAGGCGACCACGGCCCGAGCGTCACGACGGCGTGGGCAGCGTCGATGCGGCCCTGGTCGGTGTCCACCGACCAGCCGGTCGCGGTCTGTCGCAGCGACTGCGCATCACCGAGCACGATCCTGCCGCCGAGGCGCGCGAACAAGTCGGCATAGGCCGTGACCAGCGCGCCGGGGTCGGACACGGTCCAGGTGTCGAGCCAGTGGATCGCTCCCGGGAGATCGTCGCGCAGGATCGGCTCGGCCCTGGCAAGCTCGCTGCCCGACAGCACGCGGTAGTTCACGCCAAATTCGCGCTGATCTTCCTCGGCAGCCTTGACCGAGAGATCCAACGAAGCGGCATCGCGAAACAGCGCTCGGTAGCCGGCGCGGCGGATGAGATTGTCGGCATGCGCCTCGCGGATCAGGATGTCGTGCTCGGCCGTTGCGTAGGCGATCAGCCGTGCCCAGGCCTCGATCGCCTCGCGATGCCGCCTCGGCGCCGAATGCCACCAATAGCGGAGCAGGGGCTCGATGTGGAGATGCAGCGAGGAGAGGCTGTAGCGCACGTCGTTGGTGCGGCCGGTCGCGATCTTCAAAAGCGAAGCGAGGTCGCGCGGCATCGGATAGGGGCGTACCGCTTCGGCCTGGATCATCCCCGCGTTGCCGTAGCTGGTCTCGCGGCCCGGCTCCCTGCGATCGATCAGCGTCACCCACCAGCCGCGCCGCTGCAGATGCAGCGCGGCGCCGACGCCCACCATGCCGCCGCCGAGAATGATCGCGCTTTGCATCGCAACTGACCTCATCAAATCAAAACCGCCCGGTTGGGCCGGGCGGTTTCAATTCCATTTGTCCCTTTACTCGCCGCCGCCGAAACGGCGTGACCACCAGCCGGCACGACGTGGGGCGGCCGGGGTTTCGCTTGCCGCCTCCGGCGCGGGCTCAGGTGCCGGCGCGGGTGCAGCAACCGGCTCGGTCGCCTCCGCCGCCGGCGTTGCGGGCTCCGCCTGGCTGTTCGCCAGGAAGCTCACCTTTTCGCGCACGGTGGAGCGGCGCCGCGCGGCCCTGTCGCCGGCTGACTCTTCGTCCGGCGTTGCGGTCGTCGCGGCGGGAGCGGGCTCCGGCTGGGCCGGCGCCTCGGTTCGGATCTCGGCGTGCGGCTCAGGCTCCGCAACTTGCGGCTCGCCGGTCGGCTCGGCCTGCGCGATCGAAGGCGAAGCCTGGCTGCCGAGGCCGTCGAAATCGGCCACTGCATCGGCAGCTTCCGGCGGCGGGTTGGTGCCGAGCTCGTCGCTGATGGAGCCGGCAAGACCTTCCTCGCCGCCACCGCGACGGCGGCGACCGCCGCGGCGGCCACGCCGACGCCGGCGATCACCGCTGCCCTGCTGTTCGCCACGGGCGGCCTGTTCCTCGCCCTCCTCACCGTCCTGCTCGGACTCGGTCTCCTCCTCGCTTTCGCCGGCGATCATCGCGGGCTCAGGCACGGTCGGCGCCGTATCCTCGCGCAACTCTCCTTCGCGCTGGCCGCCGCGGCCGCGCCGGCGGCGCCGGCGCTTGCGGCGCTGGCCGTCCTGCTCCGAGGCTGCCTCGCCGCCAGCCTGCTCGTCGGCAAGGCCTTCGGTCTCGTCGGTTTCGACCTCGGATTCCGTCTCCAGGTCGAAGACGTCCTCGTCGTCATAGGCCTCTTCGGCCGGTGGCGGCGGGCTCGCAGCGGCTTGCGCAACGAGCAGCGCCTTGGCGGCTTCGAGCGTATGCACCTGCTCGCCGCGGTCGATCACATAGGCCTGCGGACCGCTGACGCCGGGATCGGCGATCACCGACAGCGTGACCTTGAAGCCGTTCTCGAGATCGCGCAGATGGCCGCGCTTGTGGTTCAGCACATAGAGCGCGACGTCGGTGCGGGTGCGGACCACGAGATTGTGGGTGGCGCCCTTCATCAGGATCTCTTCGAGGCCGCGCAGGAGCTGCAGCGCCACCGAGGACACCGAGCGGACGTGGCCGGTGCCGCCGCAATGCGGGCACGGATCGGTCGAGGATTCCAGCACGCTGGCGCGGATGCGCTGGCGCGACATCTCGAGCAGGCCGAAATGCGAGATGCGGCCGACCTGGATGCGCGCGCGATCCTGCCTGAGGCAATCGGACAGCTTGCGCTCGACCGCGCGGTTGTTGCGCTTCTCGTCCATGTCGATGAAATCGATGACGATCAGGCCGGCGAGGTCGCGTAGGCGGAGCTGGCGGGCGACCTCTTCAGCCGCTTCCATGTTGGTCTTGAGCGCGGTGTCCTCGATATGGTGCTCGCGCGTCGATCGTCCCGAGTTGACGTCGATCGAGACCAGCGCCTCGGTCTGGTTGATGACGATGTAGCCGCCGGAGCGCAGCTGCACGGTCGGCGAGAACATCGCATCGAGCTGGCTCTCGACGCCCATGCGCGAGAACAGCGGCTGGCCGTCGCGATATTGCTTCACCGCGCCAACATTGGCGGGCATCAGCATCTTCATGAAGTCGCGGGCCTCGCGGTGGCCGGCTTCGCCGGCGACCAGGATCTCGTCGATCTCCTTGTTGTAGAGGTCGCGCAGCGAGCGCTTGATCAGCGAGCCTTCCTCGTAGACGAGGGTCGGGGCCTGCGATTTCAGCGTGAGGTCGCGCACCGTCTCCCACATCCGGATCAGATATTCGAAGTCGCGCTTGATCTCGGGCTTGGTCCGGGCGGCGCCCGCGGTACGCAGGATGATGCCCATGCCCTCGGGCACGTCGAGGTCCTGCACCACTTCCTTCAGGCGCGAGCGGTCCTGCGCGCTGGTGATCTTGCGGCTAATGCCGCCGCCGCGTGCGGTGTTCGGCATCAGGACGGCGTAGCGGCCGGCGAGCGAGAGGTAGGTCGTCAGCGCCGCGCCCTTGTTGCCGCGCTCTTCCTTGACGACCTGAACCAGCATCACCTGGCGGCGCTTGATGACTTCCTGGATCTTGTACTGGCGGCGCGGGCGGAAGGTGCGCTCCGGCACTTCCTCGAGCACGTCGTCGCCGCCGACGGATTCGACGACTTCCTCTTCGGCATCCTCGCCGTCCTCGTCCTCGTCGTCCTCCTCGGCTGCTTCCCCGGCGTCCGCATGCGGGGCTTCCGTGCTTTCGCCGGCGGTGTAGATGGCCTCGGCCGGCTCGGCGGCCGATGTCACGGCTTCGGCCAGAGGCTCCGCCTGCGCTTCCGCGGCATGAGCTTCTGGAGCGGGAACGTCGAAGGTTGACGCCGGCTGCGGCTCGGCAGCGGTTTCGACCGCGGGCTCGGCGCCGACCGCCGCGACAGGCGCGGGCGTCTCGTCGGCGTGATCATGATCGTGATGATCGCGTTCGTCCTCGCGGCCGTGGGCATCATCGTGAGCGTGATCGTGCTCGTCATCGCGGGCATGACGATGTTCGTCATGATCATGGTCACCATGATCGGGATCGTGGCCTTCGTGCTCGCCATGATGCTCCGTATCGGCGTGCGGATGCTCGCCCTCGGCATGCTCGGGCAGCGCGGCGCCTTCGACCGGCTGAGCGGCGGGATCGGCGCCGGCTTCGAGACCTTCGACGATGTCGCTGCGCACGCGCTCGCCATGACCGCGGCGGCGGGCGTTGCGGTGCCGCGAGCGGCGACGGCCGTGCGAGCGGTTCTCGCTTTCTTCCTCGGCCTCGCGATGGGCCTGTTCCTCGGCCTCGATCAGCGCCTGCCGGTCGGCGACCGGGATCTGGTAATAGTCGGGATGGATTTCGCTGAAGGCGAGAAAGCCGTGGCGATTGCCGCCATATTCGACGAAAGCAGCCTGGAGCGAGGGTTCGACCCTTGTGACCTTGGCGAGGTAGATATTCCCGCGCAGCTGCTTGCGTTGCGCGGTCTCGAAATCAAACTCTTCGACACGATTGCCGCGGACCACGACGACCCGGGTCTCCTCCGGGTGGGTGGCATCGATCAACATCTTGTTGGGCATGTCTTAACTCTTGGCGGCGGCGGACGCGATAAGCCGTGGGCGCGTATCGCGCCGGCGGGTGACGCGACGGTCCACCTGATTCGGGGGTGAGGGGAAGGCCGAAACGCCGTCTCTCGCGCCTTGCCGAACCGGAAGCTTCAGGACCATTGCGACGCACGGGATTGTCACTCCGCAGCGTCGCGAATGCTCCTTCAGATTTCGTCGGCACAGTCTGGCGCATCAAGCGTCGGCCCGTATGAAACACTGGGCGGCGAGGCCGCCCTTCAATCAGTTGCTGCTGGCCAGGCACGGCGCGAGCGCGCTCGCCTTGGGGATCACGAACCGCCCCCTTGGGATCAAGGGACCGGGTAATGGTTACGCCGCTGTCAGAACCGTCCCGGCAACATGAGTGGTAGCCCGAGACCGTCCGCCGCCGGGGCTTGACCCGCTCCACCTCGCTGCCGCGCACCGCGCTGGTCATAGAGGGAAGTGGAAAACGCTGGAATTCTCAAACCTTGAGAGTTCCGGCGCTGCACCGGGAGGCTGAATGCGACACAACCGGAAATATCGGCCGTCAGCATTCCGTACATACGAGGAATGAGCCATCCGTGCAAGGGAGCGTCGCACGGCGGTCACAGTCGCCGAGTTTCGCGTTTCCGTCATTAAGGATCGATTAACCCTGTGGTTCTATTGCGCTAAGAGAGCTGCTCGGAGGCACGGAATCGGTGGCGAGCCGCACAAATCGACGGATTTTGCTGGGGGGCGTGTTGCTGTGCACTGCGGCATTGCCCTGTGCCGATTCCGCGCGCCTGATCGCCGCCGAGAGCCGGCTGCAACCTGCTGCCGTTGCGGCGAATTTTCCGGTCGCCTCGGCCGCCCGCCTGGCCGGCGACGGCAAGCAGACCCGCTTCATCCTCGACCTCGACCAGACCGTCACCTTCCGCGCCGTCACGCTGGGCGACCCCTACCGCGTGGTGGTGGACGTGCCGCAGGTCAATTTTCAGCTGCCCGCCGGGACCGGAAGCGGGGGGCGGGGGCTGGTCAAGGCCTTCCGCTACGGGCTCGTCATGCCCGGCGGCTCGCGAATCGTGTTCGACCTGACCGGACCGGCGAAGATCGCCAAATCCTACGTGCTGGAGGCGGCCAACGGCCAACCCGCCCGGCTCGTGCTCGAGCTAGAGGAGGTCGAGCGCACCGCCTTCGTGTCGTCACGTGCCCCCGAAAACCGTCCCGAGCTGCGGCCCGCGATCGCTGAAGCGCCGCCTGCCACGGTTCCCAGTGCCGCGGCCCCGGATGGCGCGCAGCAGAAGGCCGATACTCGACCGGTGGTGGTGATCGATCCCGGCCACGGCGGCATCGACAACGGGACGCAGTCGAGCGGCGAGAGCGAGAAAAACCTGGTGCTGGCCTTTGGCCTGGCGCTCCGCGACAAGCTGGAAAAAGCCGGCAAGTACCGCGTGGTCATGACGCGGGACGACGACTCCTTCGTTCCGCTCAATGACCGCACCAAGATCGCCCGCAATCTCAAGGCGGCCTTGTTCGTCTCGATCCACGCCGATGCGCTGCCGCGGGCGGAAGGGGATGCGCAGGGCGCGACCATCTATACGCTCTCCGACAAGGCGTCCGACGCCGAGGCCCAGCGGCTGGCGGATGCGGAGAACCGCGCCGATGCGATCGCCGGCTTCAACCTCGCGGAGGAGCCGACCGACGTCGCCGACATCCTGATCGACCTCACGCAGCGGGAAACCCGCACCTTTTCAAACCGTTTCGCCCGCCATTTGATGAGCGAAATGAAGCAGACGGTGCGGATGCACAAGCATCCCCTGAAATCCGCCGGCTTCCGGGTTCTGAAGGCGCCCGACGTGCCATCGGTGCTGGTCGAGATCGGCTACGTCTCCAACAAGGGCGATCTCGAGCAGCTGGTCTCCGAGGGCTGGCGCTCCCGCGCCGTGGGCTCGATGGCCCAGGCGATCGACGGATTTTTGACCAAGCGGATGGCCACGGCGGGGACGTCGAACTGAGCCGGTTTGTTCCTCCCGGCCCGAAGGCCCTAGTTTGGCCACAGCGGACGCTTTATAGAAACCGGTAGAGGGTTCCGGAATCGGCGAGAACCTGTTCGGCAAGCGTCTTAAGTCCGGCCTCGATGTGATTGCGTAAGCCGGTGAATTCGCGGCGTGAGGTTGGTACCGTTTTGTGTGCCAAAGGGCTGATACTGGGCTGATCCAGAGTTTGAACGGATAAACAGATAATGCGCTTGCTGGTGCGGTTCATGGGCTTCCTGTTCGCCGCGGGAACAGTGGTGTTCCTTGTTGGCGTCGGGGCCGTGGCAGGCCTGATCTGGCATTTCTCCAAGGACTTGCCGGACTACTCTCAGCTTCAGGATTACGAGCCGCCGGTGATGACGCGTGTGCACGCGGTCGACGGTTCGCTGGTCGGCGAATACGCCAAGGAGCGGCGGCTGTATCTGCCGATCCAGGCGGTGCCGAAGCTCGTGATCAACGCCTTCCTCGCGGCCGAGGACAAGAATTTCTACGAGCATGGCGGCATCGACTACACCGGCATGGCTCGCGCAGGCCTGCTCTATCTGCAGAACTACGGCTCCAACCGCCGTCCGCAGGGTGCGTCCACGATTACGCAGCAGGTCGCCAAGAACTTCCTGCTCACCAACGAGGTCTCCTTCTCACGCAAGATCAAGGAAGCCTTGCTGGCGATGCGCATCGAGAAGACCTATTCGAAGGACAAAATCCTCGAACTGTATCTCAACGAGATCTATCTCGGCCTCGGCGCCTACGGCATCGCGGCGGCCTCGCTGGTCTATTTCGACAAGTCGGTGAACGAGCTGACGGTGGCGGAAGCGTCCTATCTGGCGGCGCTGCCGAAGATGCCGGCGACGCTGCATCCGGTCCGCAACCGCGACCGCGCCATCGAGCGCCGCAATTACGTGATCGACCGTCTCGTGGAAAACGGCTGGATCAAGCAGGCCGACGCGGACAAGTCGCGCAAGGAGCCGCTCGCCGTCACCAGCCGTTCCAACGGCGCCCACACCTTTGCCGGCGAATATTTCGCCGAGGAAGTCCGCCGCGACATTTTCGAGCGCTACGGCGAGAAGAAGCTCTACGAGGGTGGCCTGTCGGTTCGCACCACGCTCGATCCGAAGATTCAGGTCATGGCGCGCAAGGCCATGGTCGCCGGCCTCGTGAATTATGACGAGCAGCAGGGTTATCGCGGCGCCATCAGCAAGCTCGACATCTCGGGCGACTGGGGCGTGAAGCTCGCCGAGATCAAGTCGCTGTCCGACATCTCGCCTTGGCGCATGGCGGTAGTGCTGGAGACCAGCGATCAGTCGGCACGGATCGGCTTTCAGCCTGGCCGCGAGCTCGGCGGCGCGGTGAGCAAGCAGCGCGAGACCGGCATCGTGACGGTCGACGGCGTGCGCTGGGCGCGGGCGCTGCAGGGCGGCACGAGAGGCAAGACGCCGACAGCGGTGTCGCAGGTGCTCCAGCCCGGCGACGTCATCTATGCCGATCCCCTCTACAAGGACGGCCACCCCGTCGAGGGCCAGTACCGGCTTCGCCAGATTCCGGAAGTCTCCGGCGCGATGGTGGCGATGGATCCCTGGACCGGCCGCGTGCTCGCGATGGTCGGCGGTTTCTCGTTCGACCAGAGCCAGTTCAATCGCGCCACGCAGGCCTACCGGCAGCCCGGTTCGTCGTTCAAGCCGATCGTCTATTCGGCCGCGCTCGACAACGGCTACACGCCCTCGACCGTCGTGCTCGACGCGCCCATCGAGATCGACCAGGGGCAGGGCGCCGGCGTGTGGCGGCCTGAAAACTTCTCCTCGGGCAAGTTCCAGGGACCGGTGACGCTGCGCAATGCGCTGCGGCAATCGCTCAACACCGTGACGGTGCGCCTCGCGCAGGACATCGGCATGCCCCTGATCGGCGAATATTCCCGCCGCTTCGGCGTCTATGACGAACTGCCGAACTATCTCTCCTACGCGCTCGGCGCCGGCGAGACCACGGCGATGCGCATGGTCACGGCGTACTCGATGCTCGCCAATGGCGGCCGCCGCGTGAAGCCGACGCTGATCGACCGCATCCAGGACCGTTACGGCCGCACCATCTTCAAGCACGACCAGCGCGAATGCCGAGGCTGCGACGCGCCGGGCGGCTGGAAGAACCAGCCCGAGCCGCAGCTGATCGACCGCCGCGAGCAGGTGCTGGATTCCATGACCGCCTATCAGATCACCGAGCTGATGGAGGGTGTGGTGCAGTCCGGTACGGCCACGGTGATCAAGGAGGTCGGCAAGCCCGTCGCCGGCAAGACCGGCACCACCAACGAGGCCAAGGACGCCTGGTTCGTCGGCTTCTCGCCGGACATCGCAGTCGCAGTTTACATGGGCTACGACAAGCCTCGTCCGCTCGGTAAGGGCAATGCCGCGACCGGCGGTCATCTCGCTGCTCCGATCGTGCGTGACTTCCTCAAGCTCGCGCTCGCCGACAAGCCCGCGGTCCCGTTCAAGGTGCCCGCCGGCATCAAGCTCGTTCGCGTCGTCGCCAAGACCGGCATGCGCGCCGGCCCCGGCGAGACCGGCGGAACCATCCTCGAAGCCTTCAAGCCCGGCACGGCGCCGCCGGACAATTATTCGGTCATCGGCGTTGCCGACGCCGACGGGCGCGGCATGCCGGTGCAGCAGCAGCAGCCGGATTCCGGCTTCCTCTTCCGGCCGGGCACTGGCGGGTTGTGGTAGGCCGCGGATAAGGCCGGCGATCATGGTTTGGGCGGTTGCGCTTTGCGGCCGCCGCCGCTACATCCCCTCTCGAACTGCACGCGGGATTCCGCAAGACAGAGAACAACATGCGCGCCGAAATCGAACGGTTGGTAGAAGAGATCAAGCAGTCAGTCGGGCTGCTGAGGAGGCATCTTTGACGTCGAGAAATCGACGGCGCGCCTCGCTGAGCTGAACAAGCTCGCAGAAGATCCCAATCTCTGGAACGACCCTCAGAAAGCCCAGAAGCTGATGCAGGAGCGCACCTCGCTTGAGGATGCGCTCTCAGGCATCGGCAAGGTCGAGCAGGAGCTCGAAGACGACATCGGCATGATCGAGCTCGGCGAGGCCGAGGGCGATGACGGCGTCGTCGCCGAAGCCGAAGCTGCGCTGAAGAACCTCAAGAAGGAAGTGGCGCGGCGCGAGCTCGAGGCACTGCTCTCGGGCGAAGCCGACCGCTTCGATTCCTATCTCGAAGTCCATGCCGGCGCCGGCGGCACCGAGAGCCAGGACTGGGCGCAGATGCTCCTGCGCATGTACACGCGCTGGGCCGAAACCCACGGCTTCAAGGTCGAGTATCTCGAAGAGTCCGAGGGCGAAGAGGCCGGCATCAAGTCGGCGACCATCCAGGTCTCCGGTCACAACGCCTACGGCTGGCTGAAGACTGAAGCCGGCGTGCATCGGCTGGTGCGCATCTCGCCATTCGATTCCAACGCGCGGCGGCACACCTCGTTCTCGAGCGTGCAGGTGTTCCCCGTCATCGACGACAGCATCAAGATCGACATCAAGGAATCCGACGTCCGCGTCGACACGATGCGATCGGGCGGTGCCGGCGGCCAGCACGTCAACAAGACCGAATCCGCGGTGCGCCTGACGCATATCCCGACCGGCGTCGCCGTGGTCTGCCAGGCCGGCCGCTCCCAGCACAAGAACCGGGCGCAGGCCTGGGACATGCTGCGCGCGCGTCTGTACGAGATCGAGCTGAAGAAGCGCGAGGAGAAAGCCGCCGCCGACCAGGCCGCCAAGACCGATATCGGCTGGGGCCACCAGATCCGCTCCTACGTGCTGCAGCCCTATCAGATGGTGAAGGATTTGCGCACGGGCGTGCAGACTTCCGACACATCGGGCGTGCTCAATGGCGAGCTCGACGAGTTCATGGCCGCGACCTTGGCGCAGCGCGCCTTCGGCACCACCGCCGGCGACGTCGAGGACGTGGACTAGCCATGTCCCGAATCGCCTTCATCGGGCTTGGGCGGATGGGCCATGGCATGGCCGGCCGCTATCTCGATGCCGGCTTCACGGTAACGATCTGGAATCGCAGCAAGGCAAAGGCCGAGGACCTGATCGCGCGCGGCGCGATTTGGGCGACCTCGCCGGAGGATGCCGCGATCGATGCCGACGCGGTCGTGACCATGGTCGCCGACGACGAGGCCTCGCGCGCGGTCTGGCTCGGGCCTGACGGCGCCGCCAAGACGGCGAAGGCCGGCACCATCGCGATCGAATGCTCCACCGTCTCCTATGACCATTCCCGTGAGATGGGCCGCGAGCTCAACGCGCGCGGGCTGATCTATATCGACTGCCCGGTGACGGGATTGCCGGACGCGGCGGCGGCCGGGAAGTTGACGCTCTTGGTTGGCGCCGACGCGGCCGATCTCGAGCGCGCGCGGCCCTATCTGACGCCGATCGGCTCGACCATCCGCCATTTCGGCGCGGTCGGCTCCGGCACGGTCTACAAGCTGATCAACAATCTCATGGGCGCGATCCAGATCGCCGGCCTCGCCGAGGGCCTTGCGATTGCCGAGCAGGCCGGGCTCGACATGAACCTGGTGCTGGAATCGATCCAGGCAGGCGTCGCGGCAAGCCCGCAGGTAGCGCGTCACTCCAAGCGCATGTTCGCCCGCGATTTCAGCGGCGCGACCTTCACCGCAGCGCTGCGGCACAAGGATGCCGCCTACGCCGTGAAGCTCGCCGAGAGCCTGCTCGCGGGCAAGCCGCTGGTCGCGCGCGCCGCGGTCGAGGCGTACGCGCAGGCGAAAGCGGTGATGCCGGACGATGATGAAGGCAGGATGATCGAGCTGGTGTCGCGGCCGAAGAAGCCATCCTAGTCAAACCGCGCTAACCGGTGCCCCTCAGTCACTCCATTCGCGCCGAGCATCGGTTTGTAAACCGGGACCTCGTCAGAAATCGGGTGGCGACATTGATCGCACCGTTCTAGGCCATGGGGCTGAGGTAAGACCCCATGCCCGACAATGACCACCGGATCGATGCACGCGACTGGTCGTTGCTCGCTCTGCTCTCGATCCTCTGGGGCGGCTCGTTCTTCTTCAACGGCGCAGCCTTGCGGGAATTGCCGCCGCTCACACTGGTGTTTTTGCGCGTCGCGCTCGGCGCTGCAATGCTGCTGCCGCTACTGCGCGCACATGGCATCGGCTTTCCCAGGAGCTGGACGGGCTGGGCGCCGTTCATTGCGATCGGGCTGCTCAACAACGTCGTCCCGTTTTCGCTGATCGCGATCGGCCAAACTTTCATTCCGAGTGGGCTGGCCTCGATCCTGAACGCGACCACGCCGATGTTCACGGTGGCCGTGATGATTGCAGCGGGCCAGGAGGCCTTGCAGATGCGCCGCCTGGCCGGGGTGGCGTTGGGCTTTGTCGGCGTGATCCTGCTGCGCGGATGGGGCTTCGAGACCAGGCCGGGACAGGGGCTCGGCATTCTGCTCTGCCTCGGCGGGGCACTGAGCTACGGCTTTGCGGCGCTGGCTGCGCGGCCCTTGCTGAAGGACGCAGCGCCGCTGGGGACGGCGACGTTTCAATTGATGTCATCCACGGTGATGATAGCGGTCGTCGCCGGCGTCGTGGAGCAGCCTTGGCAGTTACCGATGCCGAGCCTCACGACCTGGCTCGCCGTGCTCGGGCTCGCCGGGCTTTCGACGGCGCTCGCCTACATCGTCTTCTTCCAGATCGTGCGGCGCTCGGGTGCGAGCAACGTGATGCTGGTGACGCTGCTCATTCCCGTCACCGCCATCCTACTGGGCTGGCTGGTGCTGGATGAGCCGATCTCCGGCCGCGAGATCGCCGGCTCGATCGTCATCGCCAGCGCGCTGCTGGTGATTGATGGGCGTGCATTCAGCTTACTGCGCAAGCTCTCGGCCGCCATCTCTGGCTCTCGGGAAGCTCTGCGCTGCGAAACTGAAAAGCGCGGGCCTAACCCGCGCTGAGCCGCACGCCGGCGCGCAGGAATTTCTGCGGATCGACCGCTTCGCCTTCGATGCGGGTCTCATAGTGCAAATGCGGACCGGTGGAGCGGCCGGTCGAGCCGACGAGGCCGATGACCTGGCCGATCTTCACGGTCTCGCCGACCCTGACGTTGATCTCGGAGAGATGACCGTAGCGGGTCGAAAGCCCGTTGCCGTGGTCGACCTCGACCATGCGGCCGTAGCCGCCGGACCATCCGGCGGAAACCACCTTGCCGTAGGCGGTGACGCGGACGGGATCACCGCTGGCGGCGCGGAAATCAAGGCCGGTGTGCATCGCAGGCCGACCCAGGAAAGGATCGCTGCGCACGCCAAAGCCCGAGGTGAACTCGACCTCGCCAATGACGGGCTTGCGATACGGCACCAACGCCAGCGTGCGGTTGAGACGGTCCATCTCGGCGCGCGTGGTGTGGATGCGGTGGAGCTGCTTCTCGAACGGTCCGGCATTCGCCGTCAGCTTGACCGGGACGAACGGTCCGCCCATCGCACTGCGCGGCACGGCGGCTTCGAGATGGGAAAGGTTCAGGCCGAGGTCGCTGACCACGCTGCGCATCCGGCGCATGCGCGAATCCATGCTTTCCTCGACCGCGTTGAGCGTCGCCATCTGGCGCCGCTCGACCTGATCAAGCGAGGTCGTGAGCCGGACCAGCACGTTGTCGAAACCGCGGTTCTTGGCGAACTGGCTGGTCGGCGTTGCCGCAACGCTCGGCGCGCGCGATTCGAGGCGCGCTTCGCGATCCGGTGGCGCCACGAAGATCACGGTGTCGCTGATGGGCGACGGTTTTGGCGTGGTCGGGCTTGCATCGCTGCGCTGCGGAGCGGCGCGGGGAATCGAGCCGGTCACGTCGGGCATGGCGCCGAGCGCCGTGGCCCGGGACTCGAGCGCCGTCTGGCGCTTCATGATCTGATCGAGCTTCTGGTCGAACTGCTCCTGGTCGAGCAATTGACGGCTCGTGGTGCGATCGATCTTGGCGCGCAGCTCGGCGATGCGGTCCTCATAGGCGTATTGCATCTCGGCCTGGCGGGCGATCAGCCGGGTCAGGACGTCGTCACGGAACGCGAAATAGGTGGCGGTGGCGGCCGACCACAGCCCGAGCAGCACCACGGTGCCGACCACGATCCAGAACACCACGGGTCCGAAGCGGACCTGCTTGCCGGCATGCACGATGGTGTAGGCATCGTCGGTGGCGGGCAGGGGAATCGCGGTCACCGCCGCCGGGGCACCCAGAGGGCGCCGGAAGGCGCGTCCGTGATCGTGAGGATGATGTTGGGGGTACTGCGAGTATTGGGCAGAACTTTTCGACATCGGCACTCCCGCGCCGGTCGGATGGGTTCCTTGCGGCTCAATTGCCGCCGCAATCTGGGCCGCTCATGGTTAATTTTCCGCAAATGGGAACGCGCGAATTTAAAGGATTGGTTAAAGGCTCCTTGCCGCCTCCAGCACTTCGTCGGCATGGCCATCGACCCGGACATTGCGCCAGATCCGCGCCACTTTACCGTCAGTCCCGACCAGCACCGTGGTGCGAAGGATCCCAAGGAAGCTCTTGCCATACATGGACTTTTCGCCCCAGGCCCCATAAGCCTCCAGCATCTCATGCGTCTCGTCCGAGATGAGGGGGACGCCGAGCTTGTGCTTGTCGCGAAACTTCTCCTGGGCCCTTAACGGATCGGCGGAGATGCCGAGCACGGCGGTGCCGGCGGCCGCGAAGGCGCCCGCCAGGCGCGTGAAGTCGATCGCCTCCCGCGTGCAGCCGGGGGTGTCGGCGCGGGGGTAGAAGAACAGGACGAGCTTTCGGCCGGCGTAGTCGGCGAGCGTGACCACGTCGCCGCCATCGCGCGGCAGGCGGAAGGCCGGGGCCTTTTGGCCCTCGGCCAAGCCGGACTTCAAGCCCGACTTGGCGGCAGCCGGAGAAGAGGCGGATTTGGAGGATTTTAACTGTTTCGATGCGGCCTTATGCGATCCTGCTTTTGCTACGGTCGCAGCTGATTTGCGTGCCGGTGTGCGCTGCGTTTTCGCGGATCTTGTTTGAGTCGATGCCCGCGTTTTTGCGGACTTCTTTGCAGCGGTCGGACTGCCGGAGGGCGTTTTGGACGATTTCTTTCGGGATTTCTTGGACATACGCCTTCCTTTCGACGCTTTCGGCAGGTCAACCGAAGCGGTATTGCAGCTCTTGTCCGGCGAGCCGGAATCGTGCCCTCGGCTGGGCAAGTCTGGCGACGCCGGAGTATGGTTACAAGGAATTCCACGCACCACCCCACTGCTCGTTGAACGCGCTCCCGGGGCGAAATGACGAACAGCAGGAATATTCGAGGTATGGCGGCAGTGCCGGCGCAGGGAGCATCACTTCCCGCGAACGGCTGCGGTCCCGGCGGCGCTCAGTCCTATGACGGGCGCCTGTATCGAGAGGCAATGGCAAGGAATACGTCGCCCCAGGACTACAACCGGGATTTTGATCGGCGCGGCGGCCAACTCGAGCCGCAGGAATGGGACGACGCCGACTGGGATCCGGATCAGGAAGCGGCTGCGCGCAATCGCGCACGCCGGTTGCTGGCGCGTTCCGGTTCGGGCTTTCTTCGCTTCGGTGGTGGATTTAGCGCGCTGCGCCGCTGGACGGGTGGGGGACGCTGGCTGAAGCGCCTGGCGGTGGCCGTCGCCACCGTCATCGTCATTTTCATCGGCTGCTTCGGTGCGCTGTGGTGGCGGCTCGGTGCCGGTCCCATCAGTCTGGACATCGCAACGCCGTGGCTCGCAGCCGCGATCGAGGACAATATCGGCCACGGCAACACCGTTGAGGTCGGCGGCACTCAGATCGAGCGGGCCGGCCGGGTCCGCGTCGCCGTCCGCATCCGAGACATCATCGTTCGCGACCGCGATCACGCCGTCGTCGCCAGCGCGCCGAAGGCCGAGGTGAGGCTGTCGGGTGCGGCCCTCCTGATGGGGCACCTGCGTGCCGAGAGTCTTAACCTGGTCGATGCCGAGCTCGCCATCCGCATTGCGCCCGATGGCACCGTCACCGTGTCCGCCGGCGACACCGCAAAGCCGCTCGCGACCGGTGTCGCGTCCAAGAAGGATGCGGGCCTGCCGCCGACATTCCCGCGCAGCGGTGTCCCCCCGCCGCCATTCGCGACCGCGCCTGCGAGCCCGGACGCATCGCAGGCCGCACCGCAGGCGACCGCGCAGAGCGGCATCCTTCAGGGCCTCGATTGGCTCGACAGCCTGAGCATGACGGGCCTCGACGGTCAGAACCTCAACGAGATCGGTCTGAAAAACGGCGTCCTGATCGTCGACGATCAGCAGCGCGGCAGCAAATGGTCGTTCGAGAACATCACGCTCAGCCTGAGGCGGCCGAGCCGCGGCGGCGTCGCGCTCAGCCTCGGCGAGCAGGGCGCGCGTCCGTGGCTGCTGCGCGCCACGATCGGACCGGCCGAGAATGGCGTGCGCTCGGTCGACATCAAGGCCGACAAGGTCTCGACCTCCAACATCCTGCTGGCGCTGCGGGTGAAGGACCTCACCTACACCGCCGACCTGCCGCTGACGGGCGAGCTCAAGGGCGAGCTCGGCCGCGACGGCGTGCCGACCTTCTTCCGCGGCAAGATCGCGGCCGGCGCCGGCAATATCATCGATACCGACACGCCCGACTACCCGATGGCAATCGACTCGGCCGAGATCAACGTCGAGTGGGATGCGAACCGGCGGGTGCTGGTCGCGCCGTTCAAGGTTCTCTCCGGCGCGAACCGCCTGACGCTGCTGGCCCATCTCGAGCCACCCAACGGCAACATCAACGACTGGCAGCTCGGCTTCAGCGGCGGTTCGATCCTGCTCGGCGGCATCGACAACGAGCCGCCGCTCGTCTTCAACCGCATCGCGATCGGCTTCCGCTTCGACGCCGACCACAAGCGCATCCTGCTGACACAGGCCGACGTCTCCAACGGCGAGATCGGCGTCGCCGGCACCGGCGCCCTCGACTATTCGGGCGAGCCGCGGCTCACCCTCGGTTTCGCGGGCACGCCGATGTCGGCCTCCGCCTTGAAGCGGATGTGGCCGACGCTGATCGTCCCCGAATTGCGTGAATGGGTGATCGAACGGATCGAGCGCGGCACGCTCCAGCGCATCGAGATCGGCGTCAACTCGCCGACCAGGAACCTGCCACGTAAGGGCCCGCCCATTCCAGACGACGGCCTGTCGGTCAACATCGTGGCGAGCGGCGTTGCGGTGCGGCCCGTGGACGGCATGCCGGTGGTGCGCGATGCCGATCTGAAGGCGCGCGTGACCGGACGGACCGCGACCGTCAACATCGGGCAGGGCGTTGCCGATACCCCCGCGGGCCGCAAGGTCACGATCTCCGATTTCGTGTTCGAGGTGCCCGACATGGCGCCGAAGCCGTCGCCTTCGCGGAGCAGATTCCGTGTGGAAGGGCCGGTGCCCGCGGCCGCTGAAATGCTCGCCAATGATCGGCTGAGCGACCTGTCGGCGACCGTCGTCGATCCCAACACCAGCAAGGGAACGTTCTCGGCGAACATCCAGCTCGGCATGCCGGTCAAGGGCGAGCTGACCAAGGCCGACACCACCTACGCCGTCACCGCCGACCTCAACGGTTTTGCCGCCGACAAGCTGGTGATGAACCAGAAACTGGAAGCCAACAACCTCAAGATATCAGCCAACAACCAGGGCTATCAGGTCAAGGGCGACGTCAAGATCAACGGCCAGGCGGCCTCGCTCGATTATCGCAAGCCGGCCGAGGGCGACGCGGACGTCAGGCTACAGGCGACGCTGGACGATGCCAGCCGCGCGCGGCTCGGCTTCGATCTCAGCCCCGCCATCGTCGGATCGTTGCCGATCAGGCTGTCGGGCAAGATCGCGAGCGGCGCGGACCAGACGACGAAGCTCGGCGTCGAGGCCGATCTGACCTCGGTCAGGCTCGACAACATCCTGCCCGGCTGGGTCAAGCTGCCGGGCAAGTCCGGCAAGGCCAGCTTCAAGGTAGTGCCGACGGCGCAATCGACGCGCTTCGAGGACATCGTCATCGAAGGCGGCGGCGCCTCGATCAAGGGCTCGCTCGAGCTCGACGCGAACGGCGATCTCGTGAACGCGAACTTCCCGACCTACGCGCCGTCCGACGGCGACAAGGCCTCGCTCAGAGTGGAGCGCAGCCAGGACGGTGTGCTGCGCGGCACCATGCGTGGCGACGTGTTCGACGGCCGCGGCTTCCTGAAGTCGGCGATCTCAGGCAATTCCAAGGACGACAAGAACAAGCTGAAGAACGTCGATTTCGACATCGACGTGAAGCTCGGTGCCGTCGCCGGCTTCAACGGCGAGGCCATGCGCAGCCTCGATGCCAAGATGTCGAAGCGCAATGGGGCCATCAAGGCGTTCGCGCTGAGCGGCAAGATCGGCCGCGACACGCCTGTCGCTGCCGACCTGCGCGGCGGCCGCGCCCAGGGCAACCGCGAGGTGATCTACCTGCAAACCAACGACGCCGGCGCGCTGCTGCGCTTCACCGACACCTACACCAAGGCGGTCGGCGGCCAGATGGTGGTGGCGATGGAGCCACCGGCCTCCGAGCCGAACACCGCGCGTGAAGGCCTGATCAATGTCCGCGACTTCACCGTGAAGGGCGAGGCGCAGCTGGAGCGCGTGGCTGCCGGCGCGCCGAACGGCACCGGCAACGGCGTCTCCTTCAGCGCGCTGCGCGCCGAGTTCACCCGGCAGAACGGTGCGCTCACGGTCCGCGACGGCGTGGTCAAGGGGCCGATGATCGGTGCCACCATCGAGGGCTCGATCGACTATCCCGGCAACCAGGTGTGCATGAGCGGCACCTTCGTGCCGATGTACGGCGTCAACAACATCTTCGGCCAGATCCCGCTGTTCGGCATCTTCCTCGGTGGCGGCAACAATGAGGGGCTGATCGGCGTGACCTACGAGGTCGTCGGCACGCCTGCCGCGCCCGTGATGCGCGTCAATCCGATCTCGGCGATGGCGCCGGGCCTGTTCCGCAAGATCTTCGAGTTCAACACCGGCAAGCAGAACTCGCCGTTCGAGGAATTCCCCTCGCATTCAAACGACGGTTCGACCGGATCGACCCGCCAGCTGTCGAGCGGTTGCACCCTCGCGCGGCGGCAGTAGCGGGGCTCGTCGCTTAAGAGCATTCGCAGACGTCCGTCATGCCCGGGCTTGTCCCGGCTGCGCGGCCGAAGCCGCTTCGGCGCGGCGAAGGCCCGGGCATCCACGTTCTTCCTGTCGCGGTGCTAGAAACGTGCATGGCCGGGACAAGCCCGGCCATGACGCAAGTGGAGATATTCGCGCTCGAAGGGCTACGCCGCGCGCACGCCCTTCAGGAACGTGCCGACTTCGCCGGAGAGCTGCTCGGCCTGCTTGGAGAGGTTGCTGGCTGCTGCGAGCACCATGCCGGCAGCGTTGCCGGTCTCGTTGGCCGCCGTGGAGACGCCGCCGATATTGGTGGTGACCTCTTTGGTCGCCTCCGCGGTCTGCGAGACGCTGCGGGCGATCTCGGCGGTGGCGGCGCCTTGCTCCTCGATGGCCGCGCCGATCGAGGTGGCGATGCGGCTGACCTCCTCGATGGTGGCGGTGATGCCGCCGATCGCATCGACAGCTTCCTTGGTGGCGCCCTGGATCTGAGTGATCTTGTCGCCGATCTCGCGGGTGGCTTCCGCGGTCTGGCTCGCCAGCGACTTCACCTCGGAAGCGACCACGGCAAAGCCGCGGCCGGCTTCGCCGGCGCGGGCGGCCTCGATGGTGGCGTTGAGCGCGAGCAGGTTGGTCTGCGCCGCGATGTTGGAGATCAGCTCGGCGACATGCTCGATCTGCTGGGCGCCGTCCGAGAGTGCGCGCACGATGGTGTCGGTGCGGCGGGCGCTGTCCACGGCACGTCCCGTGACCTCGGCCGATTGCGCGACCTGGCGGCTGATCTCGGTGATGGAGGAGGAGAGCTCCTCGGCGGCGGAGGCGACGGTCTGGACGCGCTGGCTGGCCTCATTGGCGGCCGAGCCGACCACGGCGGCGCGGCGATTGGTGCCTTCGGCGGTCGACGACATCGACTTGGCCGTGGTCTCCAATTCACCGGAGCCGGAGGCCATCAGGCCGACGAGCTGGCCGACGGAGGCATCGAAGCGGTCGGCAAGGGCGATCAGGGCCTCGCGCTTCTCCTGCTCGCTGCGGGCCTTGGCCGCGACCTGCTCGGCCTCCAGCGTGCGGGCCGTGAGCGCGGTCTGCCTGAGGATTTCGAGCGTCTCGGCCATGCGGCCGATCTCGTCGCCGCGGTCGGTCTCCTCGACCGGCTTGTCGATGGCGCCTTCGGAAATCGCCTGCATGCGATTCTTCTGACGGTCGAGCGCGCCGAGCACGTCGCGGGCGATCAGCCAGGACAGCGCCGCCATCAGCAGCATCAGGCCGATGCCGATGGCGCCAAGCTCCAGCGTCAAGGCGCGCACATCGGCGTCGATGTCGTCGACATAGAGGCCGTAGCTGATGATGACGTTCCAGGGCGCGAATTTGCGCGCGAACACGGTCTTGCGGACCGGCTCGGTCTGGCCGGGACGGGGGTAGAGATAGGAGGTGACGCCGCCCTGCGCAGTCTCGCTGCCGGCCTTGATGATGGCGTCGGCAATCAGCACGCCGTTTGAATCCTTGGCGCCGGTGATCTTGCCTTCGAGCTGCTGGTTGGCGCCGTTCACAACCAGGGAGCCGTCCGGATTGTAAACCACCGGATAGCCCTGGTTGCCGTTGAAGTTCATGCGGCGGCCGCGCTGGTGGAACAGGCTCTTGGCCTCGGCCGGCGTCAGCTTGCCGGCGGTCACTTCGTCCTGGAGCGCTTGGGCGTAGTTGTAGAGGAGTTCGACGGCGGTCCGCATCTGCTCGACGCGGTCCTCCATCATCCGGCTCTTGCTGAGCACGGCCGATACGCCGATGATGGCTGTGATCGTGAGAGCCGCGAGGCAGACCATGCTGGCAAGCTTGGTGCGGATCTTCAAATGACTCAGCAGTTTCATCACAGCCCCTACGGAATGGTTGTTATTGCTCGCACCGGTAGCATGAAGTTCTTACCAATCATGAATGGAGGCATGCGGCGGCCTGCCGCGCGGACAACGTGCGCAGGCGCGTGCGCAATGGTGCAGGCAAATCGCCGTGCAGACGGACTCCAGCCCGTCTGGGGAAGGGAATCGATCTTGGGTTTTGGCAGCTAGACCGTCTGGACGGACCTGCAATGAATCGATTCGTTCATCGCATCATCATGTCTCTGCTGCTCGTCGCGGCCCTCGTTCTGATCTGGAACGTGCTGGGCGCGCGCTGAGACGGCACCGGAGATCTGCCGGCGCCATCCTCGTGCTTAGCGGATGAGATGTGCTTCAGCGGGGCGCGGATGCGCCCGCCGGTCCGGCGGCTATTTCTTGCCCATCGCTGCGTCGACGCTGACCGGGCCTCCGCCCGCCGCCGAGAGATACAGGCAGGCGAAGCAGAACAGGATCGCCAGGGTGCCGTTGTTCAGCAGCGGCAGGAAGATCGGCGTCTCGCCCCTGAACATGTGGCCCATGAAGTAGGCGAAAGCCATTTCACCGGACAAGATGAAGGCTGCGAGGCGCGAGAACAGGCCGATCATGAGCAGCCCGCCAAGCACCAGTTCGAGCGCACCGGCGGCGCCGTAAAGCGACATCAGCTCGACCTTGGCGAACATTGGGACAGCCGGAAACTTGAACAGCTTGGCGACGCCGTACTGGAACAGCAGCAGGCCGGTGATGAAGCGAAACAGGCTCAGGAGAACCGGTTGAAAGCGAGTGAGATAAGGAAAGTCCATTGGTTTGCCCTCCATCCAATGCTGGACCCAATGCTGCGACTTGGACCGCATTCGCTTCCGCCTCGCAAGCCACCAGGATCAATTCAGCGCTGACATTTTCGTCATGTCGGACAAAACACCGCAATGCGCCGCCACCAGCTGCACGCGACCCTCTTTTTTGCACGTTCGCCTCGCGCTCGTCCGTAGGATTCCGGTGAAACCAGGGTGTGCAGGTTACGTCGGGGAGACCTACTCCCGCAAAGCAGGGACGACCAGGAACGGAATCATTCCGAGGATCACGCTCGCAAGTGCGAAGACGAGCAGGAGATCGTAGCCGTGCGTGGCATCGTGGATCAGGCCGCCGCTCCATGAACCGAAGGCCGAGCCGAGGCCGCTGCCGATCGAGATCGTGCCGAAGATGGTGCCGACGCGTTTGCCGCGAAAGATCTTCATGGCGGTGGCGCTGATCAGCGGCCCGCGGGAGCCCATCATGCTGCCGAAGCAGACGACGAAACCGGTGAGCAGAATGACGTTCGGATAGTACTGCAGCAGCCAGAGCAGAACGATGCCGAGAATCGAGATCGCGTAGCTGAGCAGCACCGACGGCCGGCGTCCGATCAGTCCGTCGAGCGCCGAGACGCCAAGCATGCCGAACACCAGCACGATTCCGGAGAAGCCCCAGGCGGTCGCGGCCTGGAGCGGCGGAAAGCCGGCGTCGATCAGATAGGCCACGATCTGCGCCGCGATCGCATACATGCCGACCGCGGTGAAGAAGAAGGTCGAGAACAGCGCCCAGAATGCGTGGTGGCGCATCGCGCTCGCAAGCGTCCAGCCGCTGTCGACGAAGTCAGGATCGCTCTTCTTGGCGACGTGCGGCGAGCCGGCCGCGAACATGCGCCAGGGCAGCAGCAACAGCGGCGCCAGCAGCCCGAGCGCTGCAAAGCCGAACAGCTGGTAGGTCTCGCGCCAGCCGAGATGATCGATCAGGAGCTGCGAGGCCGGCAGCAAGGCCAGCACGCCGCCGCCCATCGCCGAATAGACCACCGCCATGGCGGTCGGCAGCTTTGGTCCGAACCAGCGACCGAGCAGGATCGAGTTCGGCACATTGCCGATGAAGCCAACGCCGATGCCGACGCAGATGCCGATCGAGAGCTGGAATTGCCAGAGCGCGTGCGCATGGCTCGCGATCAGAAAGGCCGAACCGAGCAGGAGCAAGCCGAGCGCATAGACGAGGCGTGGCCCGGAATGATCGAACAGGCGCCCGACCAGGGGTGCAGTCATGCCGCTGACGAGCCAGGTGAGGGAGTAGATCGAGACGACCTGGGCGCGATCCCAGCCGAGGCTTTCGGAGATCGGCTTGAGGAAGACCGTGAAGCTCTCGCTCAAGCCCCGGCCAAGAACAGCCAGCGTGAAGCAGAGGCCGAGCACGACGAGTGCGGTGCGCACCGCGTCCCGCCGGGTGACTACGGCGCTATCCTTGCTCGCTTCCTTGGGCGTGTTCTGGTCCATTGCCGTCAGGGAGCGCGCATCCGTGCGCCATGACAAGCAGCGAAAAGCTCATGCGCCTATGCAGGCTTGATGAGGACGTGCTTCTTCCGATTCACTATCAATCGGAGCCTAGCGTCAGGATTCCTCTCTTCCTTTTCCCTGTGCTTAGCAACACGCGTCCGTCGTCATCGAAGTCTTCCCTCCGTAGGCGATATTGCGGATCGGTCACAACACGACCACCAAGGTTCATTGCGCCGTCCTTGATGTATTGACGAGCCTGAGCGTTTGAGCTCGAGAAACCAAGCTGCGTATTTGCTGCAGGCAGGGAGTCGCCAACCGAGACGATCAATACTGGAAGGTCAGTACCGAAGCTTCCATATTCGTAGGTCTCCTGTGCTGTGCGTTCTGCTTGCTCTGCGGCAGACCTTCCATGCATCAACGCTGTGGCTTCCCTAGCCAAAATCTTCTTTGCTTCGTTGATCTCGGCGCCTTCGAGACTTGCAAGGCGGGCGATGTCGGTCTGGCGTAGAGTAGTGAAAAGTTTCAAAAACCGTACAACATCCGCGTCTTCGGTGTTGCGCCAGAACTGGTAATATTCGTACGGCTTGAGCATATCGGCGTTCAGCCAAACCGCTCCAGATGCAGTTTTTCCCATCTTGGCGCCAGATGCAGTCGTTAGTAGAGGGCACGTTAAGGCGAACAGTTGAGGTGTGCCCATTCGTCTGCCAAGTTCAATACCGTTGACAATGTTTCCCCATTGATCAGAGCCTCCCATTTGCAAACGGCAGTCGTAACGCTTGTTGAGCTCAACGAAATCGAACGCCTGTAAGATCATGTAGTTGAATTCGATGAAGCTCATCTCTTGGTCTCGCTCCAATCTGAGCCTAACAGAATCCATCGCGAGCATTCGATTGACAGAGAAATGCCTCCCGACGTCGCGCAGCATTTCAATCCAGTTTAGGCGAGTCAGCCACTCAGCATTATCTGGCATGATCGCGTCTCTGGGGCCGGATCCGAATCTGACAAACTCAGGTCTGAATGTGCGGCGGATAGCGTCCTTGTTTGCTTCGATTTGCTCATACGTGAGCAGCTTTCGCGTTTCATCTCGCCCAGAAGGATCTCCAACTCGAGTGGTGCCGCCTCCCATCAGCGTGATTGGCCGATTTCCATACTCCTGCAGCCAATGGAGCATCATTATTGATAGTAAGTGGCCGACGTGGAGCGAGGGCGCTGTGCAGTCATAGCCGACGTAGGCGGTCAGTTCCCCCCGCCTCGCCAAGTCATCCAATGGTTCAACCGGCGCTGAGATTTGATGGATAAAGCCGCGCCACTGCAGCTCTCGCAGAAAATCTGATTTAAATTCAGTCATTTGTGTGCGACTCGGATAGTTCCAAGTTTACGGTGATTGCCGCAAGTTGCGGAACCCTTGCTCCTCGGGCTCCGGCAGTCTAGCTCGCTGTGGCATTATAAGATGTACTTGGTTGATACAAGTCACGCGTCCAGCAGCGACGTCGAGGCGCGCTTAAGATGATGTTGACGGCACTCGGTTTGATGAGCGGCACCTCGCTGGACGGGGTGGATGTCGCGCTGATCGAGACCGACGGAAAGCAGGTGAAGGCGTTCGGGCCGTCCGGTTACCGGCCCTACGGCCCGGCCGAGCGCAACCTGCTGCGCCAGGCGCTGAGCGAGGCCGTGCATCTGCAGCAACGCGACGCCCGCCCGGGCAGTCTGGGCGATGCCGAGCGTGCGGTGACGCAGGCCCATGCCGAAGCGGTCGCGGCCTTCCTCGCCCAGAATCGGATGAGGGCGGAGGACGTCGACATTGTCGGCTTCCACGGCCAGACCGTGCTGCACCGGCCCGAGAGGCGGCTAACGGTGCAGATCGGCGACGCGCCGGCGCTCGCAAGGGCCATCCATATTCCCGTGATGCACGACTTCCGCGCCGCCGACGTCGAGGCTGGCGGGCAGGGCGCCCCGCTCGTGCCGGTTTACCACCGCGCGCTCGCCCATTCGCTGGAGCGCGAAGGGCCGACCGTCGTGGTCAATATCGGCGGCGTCTCCAACATCACCTATATCGACGGCAACGATGCGTTGATCGCCTGCGACACCGGCCCCGGTAACGCGTTGCTGGACGATTTCATGTACCGCACCATGAACCAGTCGTTCGATGCCGAAGGCAAATTCGCCGCGCTCGGCAAGGTGGATGAAGCCTGGATCGCGCGGGCGCTGGAGCTGCCGTTCTTCGCAAGTCCGCCGCCGAAATCACTCGACCGCAACGATTTTGCGGCCCTGCGGCTCGGCGACGTGCTGCCTGCCGACGGCGCGGCGACGCTGACCGCCTTCACCGCGGCCGCGATTGCCCGCATCATTCCGCTGTTGCCGCGGCGGCCGCGCAGCTGGATCGTCTGCGGCGGCGGTGCCCGCAACCTCACCATGCTGCGGATGCTGCGGGAGCGGGTGGGCTCGGCCACGGTCGAGGCGGCCGAAACGCTCGGCTGGGCCTCGGACGCCATCGAGGCCCAGGCCTTCGGCTTTCTCGCGGTCCGCGGCATGAAGGGCCTGCCGCTGTCCTATCCCGCGACCACGGGCGTGCCGATGCCAATGACCGGCGGGGTGATCGCCAGGCCGTAAAGCGGGGTGCCCGCCGGCCAGCTTTGCGAGGAGACCGAACTTGAACGATTCTACGAATGGTTTTCCTCCGGGTCCCTCTGATGGTTTGCGGGGCACCTGTCTCCAATGTCAGCATCCCATCGGCTATCATCATCTGGAGGGCGATAGGTGCAGCTGCAAAGATTGCCACTGCCCGGGATTTGAAGACTATCCCCGTCCGGCAAACTCAAACTCGAAGCTCCCGGGCTAATATTTGGTAGTTAATGCAGGTGCATGGATCTTGACGATTGGATGCAGTTGCATCTATATTGGATGCAGTCGCATCTAACTGCCGGGATCCTTGCCATGACCTCTTCCCTGAAACTGATCAGCCACAAGCTTTGTCCCTATGTGCAGCGCGCGGTGATCGCGCTGAAGGAGAAGGGCGTGCCGGTTGAGCGGATCGACATCGATCTCGCCAACAAGCCCGACTGGTTTCTCAAACTCTCGCCGCTCGGCAAGGTGCCGGTGCTGGTGGTGACGGAGAAGGGCGAGGTCGCGCTGTTCGAGAGCAACGTGATCTGCGAGTACATCGAGGAGACGCAGGCAGGCAGCAGGCTGCATCCGGCGGATCCGTTGCAGCGGGCCGAGCACCGTGCCTGGATGGAATTCGGCTCGGCGATCCTCGGCGACCTCTGGGGCTTGGAGACCACAACCGATCCGGCGACGTTCGAAAGCAAGCGCCAGGCGCTGGTCGCAAAGTTCGCGCGTGTCGAGGCCGCGCTCGGCGCAGGTCCGTTCTTCGCCGGCAATGCGTTCAGTCTGGTCGATGCCGTGTTCGCGCCGATCTTCCGCTACTTCGATCTGTTCGACGCGCTGACAGAGCACGGCATTTTCAACGACGTGCCGAAGGTTCGTGCCTGGCGTGCCGAGCTCGCAAAGCGCCCGAGCGTGCGCAGCGCGGTCGGGGCGGACTATCCGCAGCTCTTGCGCGCCTTCCTCGTGCGCCACGACGCACATCTGCTCAAGCTCGCGGCCTGAGCACATGTCGCAATCAATGGCCTGGCTGTTGCTGGTGATCGCCGGCGCGCTCGATGTCGGCTGGGCGATCTCGATGAAATATGCGGAAGGCTACACGCGGGCAGGCTGGAGCGTTGCTTCGCTGGTGCTGCTTGCGGCCTTCGTCTTTTTGCTCGGACGCGCCTTGAAGGTGCTCGAGGTCGGCGTGGCCTATTCGGTGTGGACCGGCATTGGCGCCGCCGGCACGTTCCTGATGGGCGTGGTGCTGTTCGGCGAGACCTTGAGCGCGATGAAGCTTGCCGGCATCGCGCTCGTCTTGACGGGGATCGTCGCGCTCAAGCTGGCTTGAGCCGCGAACTCAGCCCGTAGCCCGGATGGAGCGAAGCGCAATCCGGGTCTTCTTCCGTGGATAGAGTCTCCCGGATTTCGCGTCGCTCGATCCGGGCTACAGAGTTTTCACCGCACGTTGGCGAGGCGCATGTCGAGATAGGCCGTGATGGTTTCCATCAGCGGCTCGAGCTTGGAGTCGAAGAAGTGGTTGGCGCCGGGGATGATCTGCTGGTCGATCACGATGCCTTTCTGGGTCTTCAGCTTCTCGACCAGCGTGTTGACGTCCTTGGGCGGCACCACCGCATCCTTCTCGCCATGCACGATCAGACCTGAGGACGGGCAGGGCGCGAGGAACGAGAAGTCGTAGAGGTTGGCCGGTGGCGCGATCGAGATGAAGCCCTCGACCTCGGGGCGGCGCATCAAGAGCTGCATGCCGATCCAGGCGCCGAAGGAGAAGCCGGCGACCCAGCAGGCGCGAGCCTCGGGATTGATGGTCTGCGCCCAATCGAGCGCGGCGGCCGCATCGGACAATTCGCCGGTGCCGTGGTCGAACGCGCCCTGGCTGCGGCCGACGCCGCGGAAATTGAAGCGCAGCACCGAGAAGCCGCGATGGGCGAAGGCGTAGTAGCACTGGTACACGATCTGATGGTTCATCGTGCCGTGGAACTGCGGATGCGGATGCAGGATCATCGCGATCGGCGCATTCTTCTGCTTGGCCGGGTGATAGCGGCCCTCGAGGCGGCCGGCGGGGCCGGTGAAAATGACTTCAGGCATCGATGATCTCTGATCTAAGTCCCTTGGAGGTGATCCCTGCGCAATCGTCCGATTGGGACTCTCGCAGCGTTGCCGCCGACGAGAGCACGGATGAAGGGTGGAGAGGCGCGCCCTCGGATGATGCGCGAGTGGCGCGCAGGTGAACTGACGCGCGCTTCTAACACAAGGCCAGGGTCAAAAAGCAAGCTTCTTCGACATCTCTCAATCAGCTCAAGAGCTTAGCCAGTCATTGCATTGTCATCTCTGGCTTGCCTGCCGCGACCTGGACCTGCCTGAATCAACCGAAGCACGGCAAGAGCCGGCCGTCCTGCCGAAGGGTGCTATCCAACTTATTGAAATCACGATTGTTTAGGGGGCGCCTGGGACGATTGCCGCGGGCGCGGTTCGGCTTCCGAGCGACGCGACCGCCGGCCGGTAGCGCCGGCTGCCGCCGAGCGTCTGGCCGTTGTCGAAGGCGAGCTCGAAATCCCCTGATGGCTTGAGGTCCACGCCGCGCACCCGGTCGAGATTGGCGAGCTTGGTCCGGTGGACGCGAACGATGGAAAAGGGCGCCAGCTCGCTTTCCGCCGCTGCCAGCGTGCCCCGTATGAGGTGCTGGGTGCCGTCGGCGAGGCTGTATTCGATGTAATTGCCGGCTGACGCGACCCAGAGGATATCGCGCGGCACCACGCGAATGCGGCTGGTGCCGTCGCGCAGCCAGATCAGATCGGGGGACGATGGCTGCGGCGGGGTGGGCGGCGCCGACGATGCGACTGCCGCGCTCTTCAGCTCACGCCGGCTTTCGAGCAGCCAGATCGTGGCGGCGATCAGAACAAAGGCCACGGCGTCTTTGCGGAATTCATACAGGACCGTCGCGAGCGAGAAACGGAAATCGTAGGCGCCGCCGGCGAGCCAGAGCGCGAGCTTCCGCACCCAGACCATGCCGGTGATGTGGAGGGTGGAGAAGCCGAGCAGAGCGATCGCCCCGATGGCCGCCTGGGCGGCGAGGCCGGCTGTCCGGCGCATGCGGCGCACGGCCAAGACCAGCATCGGCAGCAACAGCAGGATGACGGCGATGCTCGACATCTCCCAGAACAGCCGCCGGCCGATGTCGTAGCTGTCGCCGCGCCAGGCCGCGTCCTGGGCGAACGAAAACGCATTGACTACTCCGATCACGAGCGCGACGGCCGCAATCGCTGCCAACATCATCCGATCGCCGCTGCTGATCCCGAAATGGCAGCGACTCGTCCCAGCTGCCGGCGGCTCATCCCCTCGTGTCCGATTCTGATCCCAAACCGGCTCGACGCGCGCCGCAGGCGGAGCATTTTCGGTGTCAGCCATTTTCGTCAGTCCTGGCCGCAAAACCGCGTTCGTCGTCCCGTCAAGGAGCAGAAAACCATGACAACACCACAGCAATCCCAAAGCTCTGAAAGGCGTATCGACCTGGACTGGGTGCGGATTTTAGCCTTCGCGCTGCTCATCTTCTACCACGTCGGCATGCTCTACGTGTCCTGGGGATTTCACATCAAGAGCACGCACCGGCTGACGTGGCTGGAACCGGTGATGCTCTTCCTCAACCCATGGCGGCTGTCGCTTCTGTTCCTGGTGTCTGGGGTTGCCACCCGCTTCATGCTCGGCAAGTCCAGCCTCGCCTCGCTTGCCGGTGCGCGATCGGCGCGGCTCCTGATCCCGCTCATTTTCGGCATGCTCGTGATCGTGCCGCCGCAGGCCTATCTCCAGATCGTCGAAAGCCTCGGCTATCCCGCCGGCTTCTTCGATTTCTACGCCAGGCACTACTTCGCCTTCGGCGCGCAATTCTGTCCGAAGCCGTGCATCGTGTTGCCGACCTGGAACCACCTCTGGTTCGTGGTCTATCTGTGGGTCTACACCATGGCGTTGATCGGCGTGCTCGCGTTATGGCCGGCCGGAGCTGACTGGCTTGGCCGAAAGCTGGCTCGTGCGCTCACCGGCCCATGGCTCCTGATCGCGCCCTGCCTGCTGTATGCGGCCTGGCGCCTGGTGCTGTTCCCGGCTTTCCCGTCGACACACGCGCTGTTTGGCGACTGGTACAACCACGCGGACCACGCCACGGCCTTCCTGATCGGTTTCCTGCTGGCCAAGCAGGAGGGGATCTGGCGCGAACTCGAACGCCTGCGCTGGGCGGCCCTGCTGGCGGCCGCCGCCTGTTTCGCTGGCTTCATCCTGGTACGCGCCGGCCTGTTTGCGCCGTCGCCCATGCTGAAGTGGTTCGCCGCCTCGGCCTATGGCTGTTATCAATGGCTCGCGATCGCCGTCGTGCTGGGCTTTGCGCGGCGCACCTTCACAGCCGACAGCCCGGCGCGGCGCTATCTGACCGACGCGATCTTCCCGTACTACATCGTGCATCAGACCGCGATCATCGTGATCGCGCATCAATTGCATGGCAGCGGTCTGTCGGCCGGCATCGAAGCGTCCATTGTCATCGTCGGGACCGCGCTCACATGTGTGGCGACCTATGAGATCGTCCGGCGCGTTGCCTGGCTTCGGCCGCTGTTCGGGTTGCGGGCGGTGCCCCGAAGTGTTGCGAGGACGGAGCAACAGCTGGCCTGACGAGCGCACGCCCTCCGATTGGCCGAACGACAAAAGGTGCTAAGAGGGCCAGATGCCGAACCGTGTCTATCTCGACTGGAATGCGACCACGCCGCTGCGCCCCGAGGCGCGGGCAGCGATGGTTGCCGCCTTCGACCTGGTCGGCAATCCATCCTCGGTCCATGCCGAGGGGCGGGAGGCGCGGCGATTGGTCGAAGAGGCGCGCGCGACACTTGCGGCCGCGGTCGGAGCGCAGCCGCGCAACATCATCTTCACCTCTGCTGGAACCGAGGCCAATGCGCTGGCGCTCTCGCCGCGTTTGCGGGGCGCCTCCGGCGGACCTGTCGAGCGGCTGCTGGTCTCGGCGGTCGAGCACGCCTCGGTGCTGGCCGGCGGCCGGTTCCCGGCGGACAAGATCGGGCTGATCCAGGTCACGCGCTCCGGCGTGGTCGACCTCGATCATTTGAAGGCGCTGCTGAAGGGCGGCCCGCCAGCCCTGGTCTCGATCATGGCCGCCAACAACGAGACCGGCGCTCTTCAGCCCGTCACGGAGGCTGCAACCATCGTCCACGAGGTCGGCGGCCTGCTGCATGTCGACGCGATCCAGGCGCTTGGCAAAATACCGTTCGATATCAATTCAGTAGGCGCCGACCTTGCGACCTTTTCTGCGCACAAGATCGGCGGCCCCAAGGGGGTCGGCGCCCTGGCGATGGCCGATGGGATAAGCGGCCTTGAGCCGGTGCTGCGGGGCGGCGGACAGGAGTTCAGCCGCCGGGCCGGAACCGAGAACATTGCCGGGATCGCCGCCTTCGGAGCGGTGGTGAAGGCTGCGCTTCAGGCTATGCCGGAGGATGTGAAGTGTATGGCAAGTCTCAGAGATCGCTTGGAAAATGGCCTCCGCGAGGTTCCCGGGACGACCGTTTTTGCGAAAGACGTGGCGCGGTTACCAAATACCGTCCTCTTGACGGCGCCCGGCTTGAAGGCCGAAACCGCCGTGATCGGCTTCGATCTGGAAGGCATCGCGGTCTCTTCCGGCTCCGCCTGTTCCTCCGGAAAGGTCCAGCCCTCTCACGTCCTGTCCGCGATGGGCTATGATCCCGCGGTGGCCCAGGGAGCGGTGCGTCTCAGTTTGGGCTGGTCCACGGAATCGGCTGACATCAATAGGGCGTTAGAGGCTTGGCGAAAGCTTGGTAATACCCTACTTAAGGGCTGAGCGATGAAACACGGCTTGAACGGTTCTAAGCCCGTGCTTTCCGCAGAGAAATATCGTAATACTCGTTCGAGTTTGATCCACCGCGGTCCTTGAAACCGCGAGCGGAGGATGGAATGCCAGCCGTACAAGAGACGGTCGAGCGCGTGAAGCGCATCGACGTCGACCAGTATCGTTATGGGTTTGAGACCCTGATCGAGTCCGAGAAGGCCCCCAAGGGGCTGTCGGAAGAGATCGTCAAATACATCTCGCAGAAGAAGAACGAACCCGCCTGGATGCTGCAGTGGCGGCTGGAGGCCTATCGGCGCTGGCTGACCATGCAGGAGCCGACCTGGGCGCGCGTCGATTATCCGAAGATCGACTTCCAGGACCTCTATTACTACGCGGCGCCCAAGCCGAAGAAGACCGTCTCCTCGCTGGATGAGATCGATCCGGAGATCCTGAAGACCTACGAGAAGCTCGGCATCCCCTTGCGGGAAGTCGCCATGCTCGAAGGCGTCGAACCCAAGCCCGGTGAGGAGGATCCCGCCCGCCGCAAGATCGCGGTCGATGCTGTCTTCGATTCGGTCTCGGTTGCGACCACGTTCAAGGCCGAGCTGAAGAAGGCCGGCGTGATCTTCATGCCGATCTCGGAGGCGATCCGCGAGCACCCTGAATTGGTGCAGAAATATCTGGGATCGGTGGTTCCGACCTCGGACAATTTCTACGCGACGCTGAACTCGGCGGTGTTCTCCGACGGCTCGTTCGTCTATGTGCCGCCGGGCGTGCGCTGCCCGATGGAGCTGTCGACCTATTTCCGCATCAACGAGCGCAACACCGGCCAGTTCGAGCGCACGCTGATCATCGCCGACAAGGGTTCCTACGTCTCCTATCTCGAAGGCTGCACCGCGCCGCAGCGCGACGAGAACCAGCTGCATGCCGCCGTGGTCGAGCTCGTCGCCCTCGACGATGCCGAGATCAAGTATTCGACGGTGCAGAACTGGTATCCCGGCAATTCGGAAGGCAAGGGCGGCATCTACAATTTCGTCACCAAGCGTGGCGACTGCCGTGGCGCCAACTCGAAGATCTCCTGGACCCAGGTCGAGACCGGCTCCGCCATCACCTGGAAATACCCGAGCTGCATCCTGCGCGGTGACAATTCCCGCGGCGAGTTCTACTCGATCGCGATCTCGAACGGCTTCCAGCAGGTCGATAGCGGCACCAAGATGATCCATCTCGGCAAGAACACGTCGAGCCGGATCATCTCCAAGGGCATCGCCGCCGGCAAGTCGCAGAACACCTATCGCGGTCTCGTCACCGCGCATCGTAAGGCGACCGGCGCGCGCAACTTCACCGCCTGCGACTCGCTGCTGATCGGTGACAAATGCGGCGCGCACACGGTGCCATACATCGAGGCCAAGAACTCCTCGGCGACTTTCGAGCACGAGGCGACCACCTCGAAGATCTCCGAGGACGTGCTGTTCTACTGCATCCAGCGCGGGCTCAGCCAGGAAGAAGCGGTCGGCCTCGTCGTCAACGGCTTCGTCAAGGACGTGCTGCAGCAGCTGCCGATGGAGTTCGCGGTGGAAGCGCAGAAGCTGATCTCGATCTCGCTCGAAGGGTCGGTCGGCTAGCTCGGACCTCGTCCTGAAGAGGCCGCGCAAGCGGCCGCCTCGAAGGATGGATACCGGAAAGATTGGTGGCCTCAATCCTTCGAGACGCGCCTGCGGCGCTCCCTGGGATGAGGGGATAGATGGAAAAACATTATGGCTTTGCTTGAAGTGAAAGACCTCAAGGTTCGTGTCGAGGAGCGTGAGATCCTCCACGGGCTGACGCTGACCGTGAACGAGGGCGAGGTGCACGCGATCATGGGGCCGAACGGCTCCGGCAAGTCGACGCTCTCGCACGTCATCGCCGGCAAGCCCGGCTACGAGGTCACCGACGGCCAGATCCTGTTCAGGGGCGAGGACCTGCTGGAGATGGATCCCGACGAGCGCGCCGCCAAGGGCGTGTTCCTGGCGTTCCAATATCCGGTCGAGATCCCCGGCGTCACCACCATGAATTTCCTGCGCACGGCGCTGAACGCGCAGCGCAAGGCGCGCGGCGAGAGCGAGCTGATGGTGCCGGACTTCCTGAAGAAGGTCCGCGAAGTCTCGAAGTCGCTGAACATCCCGCAGGACATGCTCAAGCGCGGCGTCAATGTCGGCTTCTCCGGCGGCGAAAAGAAGCGCAACGAGGTGCTGCAGATGGCGCTGTTCGAGCCCAGCCTGTGCATCCTCGACGAGATGGATTCCGGCCTCGACATCGACGCCCTGCGCATCGCGGCCGACGGCGTCAACGCACTGCGCTCGCCGGGGCGCGCGATGGTCGTCATCACCCATTATCAGCGGCTGCTGAACTACATCGTGCCCGACGTCGTGCACGTGATGTCCAGGGGCCGCGTCGTGAAGAGCGGCGGCAAGGAATTGGCGCTGGAGCTGGAAGCCTCCGGCTACGCCCAGTTCGAGGATGCCGCGTAAGGAATTTTAAGATGAACGTTGCTGTGGCAAAGACCGGGAGCGGCCGCGCGGTGAGCGATCTCTTCGCCAGCGCCGAAGGCCGCCTGCCGGGTTCGCCTGACGTGATGGCGGCGCGCCGCGAGGCGTTCGAGACCTATGAGCGTCTCGGTCTGCCGCACCGCCGGATCGAGGAATGGAAATACACCGACCTGCGCGCGCTGGTCGGCGAGGTGCTGCCGCTGGCGGCCGTGCCCGATGCGACCGCGCTGAAGCGCGCCGCGGACGCGGTCAAGGCGCATGCCATCGCGGGCGCCCGCAAGCTGGTGCTGGTCGACGGCGTGTTCGCGGCTGAGCTTTCAGACGTGAAGGCGCTTGCGTCCGAGGTCGGCTTCAAGACTCTGCGCGAGACGCTGGATAAGGATGCCGGTCTCCTCAAGACCGCGTCCACCGATGCCGTGATCGCGGTCAACGCGGCGCTGGCGACCGACGGCGTGGTGCTGTCGATCGCGGATGGAACGCAGCTCTCTGCGCCGATCCAGATCATCCATGTTGCGACCGCCGCATCGGCCTCGGCTTTCACCCGCTCGCAGGTGGCGATCGGGAAGGGCGCCCGCGCCACCATCATCGAGAGCTTCGTCGCCGCCGGCGCTGCGGCCTACCAGGTCAACGACGCCGTTATGATCTCGGTCGGCGACGACGCCGACGTCGCGCATATCCGCCTGATGGACGATGCCGCCGATGCGGTGAACATCACCTCGCAGTTCGTTACCGTCGGCGCCAACACCAAGCTGAACGTCTTCAACATGACCAGCGGCGCTGCGGTCAGCCGCTTGCAGGGCTTCATTACGCTGGCGGGCGAGGGCAGCGAGCTCTCGGTCAACGGCGTCAACCTCCTGAAGAAGACCGAGCACGGCGACACCACGCTGGTGGTCGACCATGCCGTGCCGAACTGCGTCAGCCGCGAGATCTTCCGTGCGGTGATCGACGACCGCGCCCATTCGGTGTTCCAGGGCCGCATCATCGTCCGTCCCGACGCGCAGAAGACCGACGGCAAGATGATGACGCGCGCGCTGCTGCTCTCGGACGAGGCCGAGGCCGACAACAAGCCCGAACTCGAGATTTTTGCCGACGACGTCTCCTGCGGCCACGGCGCCACCGCCGGCGCGCTCGACGACAGTCTGCTGTTCTACCTGAAGGCCCGTGGCCTGCCGGAGAAGCAGGCCCAGGCGCTGCTGATCCAGGCCTTTGTCGGCGAGGCGATCGAGCAGATCGCCGATGATACTTTGCGCGAGCACGTGATCGGCATCGCCGAGCGCTGGCTGGAGCGGCGGTCATGAGCACGCATCCGGCGGTCAAGAACGGCGCCTATGACGTTGCGCGCGTGCGCCAGGATTTCCCGGCGCTCGCCATGCAGGTCTACGGCAAGCCGCTGGTCTATCTCGACAACGCCGCCTCGGCACAGAAGCCGAGTGCTGTGCTCGACCGCATGACGCAGGCCTATACATCCGAATACGCCAACGTGCATCGCGGCCTGCACTACCTCGCCAATGCCGCGACCGAAGCCTATGAGGGCGGCCGCACCAAGGTGGCGCAGTTCATCAACGCTGCGCGCACCGAGGAAGTCATCTTCACCCGCAACGCGACCGAGGCGATCAACCTGGTCGCGTCTTCGTGGGGCGCCCCGAATATCGGGGAAGGCGACGAGATCGTCATCTCCATCATGGAGCACCATTCCAACATCGTGCCCTGGCATTTCCTGAGGGAACGCCAGGGTGCCGTGATCAAATGGGCACCGGTCGACGATGAGGGTAATTTCCTCATCGACGAATTCGAGAAGCTGCTGACGTCGAAGACCAAGCTGGTCGCGATCACGCAGATGTCGAACGCGCTCGGCACCATCGTGCCGGTCAAGGACGTCGTCAGGATCGCCCATGCCCGCGGCATTCCGGTGCTGGTCGACGGCAGCCAGGGCGCGGTGCATCTGCCGGTCGACGTCCAGGATATCGGCTGCGACTTCTACGTCTTCACCGGTCACAAGGTCTATGGTCCGACCGGCATCGGCGTGCTCTGGGCCAAGTACGACCACCTCGTCGCGATGCGCCCCTTCAACGGCGGCGGCGAGATGATCCGCGAAGTCTCGCGCGATGTCGTCACCTATGGCGATCCCCCGCACAAGTTCGAGGCGGGCACGCCGGCGATCGTCGAGGCCGTCGGCCTTGGTACCGCCATCGATTACGTCAACTCGATCGGCAAGGAACGCATCGCCGCCTACGAGGCGGACCTCACCGCGTACGCCCAGGAGCGCCTGCGCGAGATCAACTCGCTGCGGCTGATCGGCACGGCGCGGGGCAAGGGCCCCGTGATCTCCTTCGAGCTCAAGGGCGCGCACGCCCACGACGTCGCCACCGTGATCGACCGCCAGGGCATCGCGGTGCGCGCCGGCACCCATTGCGTCATGCCGCTTTTAGAGCGGTTCAACGTGACGGCGACATGCCGGGCCTCGTTCGGCATGTATAATACGCGGGAAGAAGTCGATCATCTGGCACAGGCGCTGCTGAAGGCGCGGGATTTGTTTGCATGAGTGACACGGCCGAAATCAAAGCCAATCCGATGGAGACCCATTCGGCATTGCCGCCGGAGGAGACCGAGCGGCTGACCCGCGAGATCATCGCCGGGCTCAAGACCGTGTTCGACCCGGAAATCCCGGCCGACATCTACGAGCTCGGCCTGATCTACAAGGTTGAGATCAAGGACGACCGTTCCGTGGACGTGCAGATGACGCTGACGACGCCGAACTGTCCGGCCGCCGGCGAGCTGCCGACCATGGTCGAGAACGCGGTGGCGAGCGTGCCCGGCGTCGGCGTGGTCGACGTCAAGGTCGTCTGGGAGCCGCCGTGGTCGCCGGAACGCATGAGCGACGAGGCCCGCCTCGTGCTGAACATGTGGTGACGCCCTCGGGCCGCATTGAATTCGCTCCGCAACGGACCACATAGACAACATGACCCAGATTTCGTCAGGCTCGACACCAGCATCCACTCCGAAGCCGCGGCGGCCGCGCCCGCAGGTGATGCGGCTGACGGATGCCGCCGCCCAGCGCATCACCGAGCTGACCCAGCGTGCCGACTCGGAGATCGTGGGCTTGCGCGTCGGCGTAAAGAACGGCGGCTGCGCCGGCCAGTCCTACACGGTCGAATACGCCCACGACATCCGCCCGACCGACGAGGTCGTCGAGGACAAGGGCGTCAAGATCCTGGTCGATCCCAAGGCCGTGCTGTTCCTGCTCGGCACCGAGATGGACTACAAGGCCGACAAGATGCAGGCCCAGTTCGTCTTCAACAATCCCAACCAGGTCTCCGCCTGCGGTTGCGGCGAATCGGTCGAGTTGCGGCCGGCAAAGATCGACGGGTAGACTCTCCAGCGTCACTGCGAGGAGCCCGCGACAAAATTGCGAGCAATTTTGCGCTGGCGACAAAACAATCCAACCTGCCTCCGCGGCGGAAGTCTGGATTGCTTCGCTTCGCTCGCAATGACGGAAATGCTATGAAGGCTCACTTGCTTGCGCAGGGAAGCCTCCGATGGACCGCGAATTCCTGATCGACCTGTTCGCCGATTTCGGCCCGGTCACCATCCGGAAAATGTTCTCCGGCTACGGCATCTCCGCCGACGGCGTCAATTTCGCGCTGTCGCTGCGCGCCGGCCTGTTCTTTCGCGCCGACGAGACGACCATTCCCGACTTCGAGGCCGAAGGCTCGAAGCCGTTCCAGTATTCGACCCGCGCCAAGACCGTGGTTGTGAATTCCTACTGGGAGCTGCCGGCGCGCCTGTTCGACGATTCCCAGGAGCTTGCGCAATGGGCGAGGGCGGCGCTCACTGCCGCCCAGCGCGCCAAGGTGAAGAAGCGACCGAAGGCGAAGAAGGCGGCGGCGAAGAAGAAGGTTGCGCCGAAGAAGGGTGTGGCGAAGAAGGTTGCCGGGAAGGCGATGCGTAGGGTGGGTTAGCGCAGCGTAACCCACCACTTCATACATCTTGATAGACAAGAGGTGGGTTACGCTGCGCTAACCCACCCTACAGACGCGAGGATGAACGTCACGCCACCCGGCTGTGGCTCTCGATCGCGAATTCCGGATCGGCTTCGCAGATCACGCGGTTGCGGCCGTTGCGCTTGGCGGCGTAGAGGCAGGCGTCGGCACGCTCGATCAGCGCGTCGGTGTCGTCGCCCTCCCTGAGCATGGAGACGCCGACGGAGATGGTGACGCGGCCGAGGATCTCGCCGGTCGATTTCTTCTTCAATTCCTTCGCCATCACGGCGCGGCGAATGTGGTCGGCCACCGTCAGTGCCTGGCGCATCGCGGTGTTGGGGAGAACGACCGCGAATTCCTCGCCGCCGTAGCGCGCCGTGATGTCCTGGCCCTTGATGGTCTGCTTCAGCGAAAGGCCGACGAGCCGCAGCACCTGGTCGCCGGTGAGATGGCCGTAGGAATCGTTGAACGACTTGAAGTGATCGATGTCGAACAGCAGCAGCGACAGCGGCTCGCCCGAGACGAGCGCGCTCTGCACTGCGATGCCGATCATGCGGTCGAAATATTTGCGATTTCCCAGGCCCGTGAGCGGATCGGTCAGGCTTTCGGCGCGGATCGCCTCCAGGCTCTGCTGGAGATTGCTGATCTCGTTCTTCGACAGCGTCAGCCGGTCTTCGAGCGCCTTGTTGGTCTCGCGCATCTCGCTGGTGGAGCGCAGCAGCGCCTCGACGATCGCCTTGACCTGGTCGCGGTTCTCGGCCGACGACAGTTTCTCGGTCGCATCCGACAGACTGGTATCGTAGGCCCCGGTCATGCCGAGCGCCTCGCCCAACACCTTCACGACGTCGTCGATCTCGCCGACGACGCGCGCGCCGACCTTGTCGATGCGGTCGGTGGTCTTGATGTGGGAGAGATAGGTCTCGTAGATCTGCTCGAGATCGGCCTCGGTCAGCTTGCCGCTGCGCGCCAGCGTCTCATTGATGATCTTGTTGAGCGGTGCGTTGTAGCCGGTGGCGTAGACGTACCAGATCTCGTAATTGCGGGGAATGGCCGTCTGTCGAAGCGATCGGATCTGACCGAGCGCCACCTCGGCGAACGCCAGGGTGCGTTCGTGTTCGTCGAGTACCTTGATCACTGAACATCCCCACAGCGGCCGACGCGCCATCGACCGCAGCAATCCTTAAATTATGTTCGTAGGCTAACGGACGATCGTGAACGCCCCGTAAATATACGTTCACGGGGCATCCAAAAAATTGTAGATCGAGGATCTTCAACCGAAATCTGGCGCGCCAGCGCGCTTCAGGCGCCGGCGGGGGAGCGCACCGGCCGCAGAAGAAACGCCGGCAGATGCGAGTGATCGCCCGGCTCGCTGTCGATCTCGCGCTGGCGGCGCGGCTCGGGACGGCCGATCGAGGGCACATGCGACGAATTCGCTTGCGGGCGCACACCATTGCGCGGCTCGGATGATTGCCTGGCTTCGCGCGGAGGCCGTGCCTCGCGTGCCGGCCTCGCCTCGGGAGCCGCCCGTGCCTCGCCACGCGCCTCGCGCGGCTCGTGGCTGCGCTCGCGGTCATGACCGCGCCGCTCGCCGCGCTGCGGCTTGCCGCGTCCGCCGCGTGAACGCTCGCGGCCGCGCTGCTCGCGCGGACGCTCGCCTTGTTCGCCCGCTTCGGCGTGGACGTCATAGTCGCCTTCGGCGCGCGGAATGCTCTGGCCGATCAGCTTCTCGATCGCCGCCATCGACTTCTGGTCGAGCGGTGTCACGATCGAGATCGCGGTGCCGGTTCGGCCGGCGCGGCCGGTGCGGCCGATGCGGTGGACGTAATCGTCGGCGTGGTGGGGAACGTCGAAATTGAAGACGTGGCTGACCTCGGGAATGTCGAGGCCGCGGGCGGCGACGTCGGAGGCGACGAGGAGGGGCAGCTCACCCTTGCGGAACTGGTCGAGCGCGGCCATGCGGGCCGGCTGGTCCATGTCGCCGTGCAGGGCACCGACGCTGAAGCCGTGCTTCTGCAGCGATTTGTGAACGATCGCGACCTCGCGCTTGCGATTGCAGAAGATGATCGCGTTCTTGAGGTCCTTGGCCTCGCGTAGCAAACGGCGGAGCAATTCGCGCTTCTCGTGCGCCTCGCGGCCGGCGGGCACCTGGGTTTGCGTAACGGTGACGGCGGTCGTGGCGGGCCTGGAGACCTCGACCTTCTGCGGATTGTGCAGGAAGGCTTCGGTGATGCGCCGGATTTCCGGCGGCATGGTCGCGGTGAAGAACAGGGTCTGCCGCGTGAAGGGAACGAGCTTGCAGATGCGCTCGATGTCGGGGATGAAGCCCATGTCCAGCATGCGGTCGGCTTCGTCGATGACGAGCAGTTCGACGCCGGTGAGCAACAGGCCGCCGCGCTCGGTATGGTCGAGCAGCCGGCCGGGGGTGGCGATCAGCACGTCGACGCCGCGCATCAGCTTGGCATCCTGGTCGCCGAAGGAGACGCCGCCGATCAGGAGGGCGACGTTGAGCTTCTGGCCGGCGCCGTAGCGATCGAAGTTTTCCTTCACCTGGGCCGCGAGCTCGCGGGTTGGCTCGAGGATCAGCGTGCGCGGCATGCGCGCCCGGGCGCGGCCCTTTTCGAGGATTGTGAGCATCGGCAGCACGAAGGCCGCGGTCTTGCCGGTGCCGGTCTGGGCGATGCCGAGCACGTCCTTGCGTGCGAGGACGTGGGGGATCGCCTGTTCCTGAATCGGGGTGGGGGTGGTGTAACCGGTGGCCGCCACTGCGGCGAGGACTTTTTCGGACAGTCCGAGATCTGAAAAGGACATTGAGCCTCTGGTCGAAACCGCCGTTCGGAATCGAGGGTAATAAGGCTGTCGCGTTCCACCCCGAAACGGCGCGCTCTCGAAGAAGCTGGGGGTGCTGACTCACGCGGACAAAGCGCAAGGCTCAGGAATCGCTCTTCGATCTGAGCCGCGTCGACCCGGAACATAGGCGGGAATTGGCCAAAGTCAATGGAGCGGGCGCGGGAAGAGCCTAAAAAGCCTGAGGTTTTTGCCCAAATCACGGGCGCGGCTGGGGTTTTCCCCCGAGCCCCCTCCGCCTGGCCGCAACCGCCTAGACAGCAGCTAAGGCCCGTCCGTGCCTTTGGCCCGGAAATCACCTGGGGCCATGCCGTAGGCGGCGTTGAACACCCGGTAATAGGTCGCCAGGCTCTCGAAGCCGCACGAGGCGGCGATGTCGGCGATCAGCCGTTCCGGCGCCTCGCGCAGCAGGCGGCGGCTCTGTTTCAGGCGCTCGTCGGTCACCGTCTGGGAAAAGCTCTTCTCCGCCATCTCGAACAGCATGTGCAGGTGACGAACGGAGACGCCGAGCAGGTCGGCCACCATGGCTGGCGCAAGATTGGGGTCCTGAAGGTGGCGCGCGATCAGCCGTCGGGCTTGCGAGAGGCGGGCGGTCCGCAGTGCCTCCTGTCCCCGCCGGCTTCCGGGCCGCACGATGCCGCGCTCGATCAGCGCCAGGTGGGCCAACGCCTGGACTAACGAGGTCTGGACGGCAGAGGCCGTATCGTCCGCGGCGATTTCGCCGAGATCGGCGAAGCAGGCCGCGAGCAGGGGCGCCAGGGCCAGATCGTTGAAGGTCCGGGGCGCCAGCTCGCGCATGCGCTTGTCCTGCACCGGGATGTGGCTCACGGGGATCTTGAGGATCCGCAGGTGGAAGCCCCCGGTGCCCAGCGGGGCGGTGCGGTACGGCAGGTCGGTATGGCTGGTGGCGAAGCTGCCATTGGCAATGGCAAAGTCGCTTGCGCGCATGCCGCCGAACCAGCCGCCGCTGCCGAGCTGTTGGTAGACGCAGATCGCCTCACCCGGGGCATAGGCGATGTCCGACGCGCTGCGCTCGACCGCGTAGGGCGAGGCCTTCAGCTCGACGAGGCCGGCGCCGCCCAGCTTACGCAGCGAGAATTCGCCGAAGAAGTCCGCGCGCCGCTCGCGCGCGAGCTCGGCGGTGACACCGAACAACCCCTTGGCGCGCACCTCGCGCCAATAGTCGAAGCGATCCTTCGGGTCGACCTCGTCCGTACACCAGTGCAACACGGCAGCCCCTCGCTTCCGGCGAAATTGGCCAAAAGGAAACAGATTCTAGCGGAATCGGCCATAGTCGGATCGTACAATCGGAGCCCCCCGGGGTCCTTGAACCGTCGTAAGGTCTGGGCCGACTATCACACAGCGGCAGGGGGGTCCCATGAACTGCCGTTCGAAGATCGGTGGCAGGGCCGGTTCTGCAACGGGAAATTTTGCGATGACGCGTCGGCTTTTCAGAATTCTGGCGGCCCTTGGCCTCGCGGTGGGCCTGAGCGGTTTCGCGGGGCCCGCCTGGGCCGCTAAGCGCGTCGCGCTCGTCGTCGGCAACAACGACTACAAGAACGTGCCGAAGCTGCTCAAGGCGGTCAACGACGCCCGCACCATGGGCGACACGCTGAAGCAGCTCGGCTTCTCGGTGATGGTCGCCGAGAACCAGAGCCGGCAGCAATTCTCCGAGACGCTGCTCGCCTTCGACAAGGCCATCGAGCCCGGCGACACCGCGTTCTTCTTCTATGCCGGCCACGGTTTCGAGATCGCCGGCCAGAACTATCTGCTGCCGACCGACGTGCCGGCTGCGACGGAAGGGCAGGAGGAGCTGGTGCGCGACGCTTCGATCCTGGCCGACCGCATCGTCGAGCGGCTGCAGAACAAGAAGGCGCGGACCTCGATCCTGGTGTTCGACGCCTGCCGCAACAATCCGTTCGAGCGCAAGGGCACCCGCGCGGTCGCCGGCGCCGGCGGTCTCGCACCGATGACCCAGCTGCCCGAGGGCGTGTTCTCGGTGTTCTCCGCGGGTCCCCGCCAGACCGCGCTCGATCGGCTCTCCAATGACGACGCCAATCCAAACTCAGTGTTTACGCGCACCTTCGCCAAGGAGCTGCTCAAGCCCGGCGAGAATCTGGTGCAGGTGGCGCAGCGTACCCGCCGAGCCGTCAGCGAGCTCGCCGACACCGTGAAGCACAGGCAGGTGCCGGTCTATTTCGACCAGATGGTCGACGATGTCTTCCTCAGCGGCCTCGCCAAGGACACCGCCGCGCGTTCGGACGATCCGCCGCCCACGAAGCTTGCGGCGCTACCGCCGGTGTCGGTGCCGCAGATGCCCAAGGAGGAGACCCTCAACGCGCCGATCGCGAGCTTCTCGCGTCACAATGGCGGCTGGAGCGTGACCTTCTCTTTCGCCGATCCGACGCTCGGCATTTCCTGGCGCATTGCCGGCACGGGCGATTTCCGCGAGACCGGGTTCATCGACACGCTCGATCCGCGCACCCGCAAGCGGATGCCGAACCCGTCGATCGAGCTGCCGCCGGATGCGCAGGCTGGCACGATCGAGGTCCGTTATGTCGATCAGTCCGGCGACATGCAGGGCCCGTTCCCGATCAGGTTCGATCCCGAGGCCGCGCTGATCCGCGACCAGCGCAAGATCCTCGACATGACCTCGACGAGCTGGCTGTCGTTCCGCGAGTTCAACGGGCTGCTCGTCTACTACACCCATCTCGTCTCCTACCGCTGCGCCATCCGCGAGGTGCGCATCGGCGTCGACAGCGCCGTGCCCAACCAGGTGCTGAAGATGCCGCCCTGCGACATGCGCGACCCCAGCGCGGTCAGCGCCGGCATGCCGCTCTACATGAAGCTCGCGCCAAGCACGAAATCCGTCTCGGTGGAGCTGACCTATCGCGACGGCAGCGTGTCGGAGATCAAGAGCTTCAGGAGCGCGAACCGGAGTAATAATTGACGTCCTGTTCGATTGTGACGGGATGATCTTGCGCAGCGGCCGAACTTGGACACGCCAAGGTGAAAGTGCTAGAGCCGGGAATGACAAAGTTCATTATTGTCGCGCTCTTTACGACGCTTCCGGTTCTGGCTCAAACGAATCCAGTTCCCACAGCCCCACCTCTCACCGATCGCGAACGCGTCCAGGCGGACCGCGCGAAGGCTGCCGAGGATGAGAAGGGGGCTCCGGCCACGCGACCATGGGATCGCGACGCCGATGGCAAACGGCCGTGGGACCGCAAGTCGCCAAAGTCCTGAGACGAGAAGCTCGCTTCCCCCCGCGGAAGGAACAACTCCTGCCGGGCTGGATTGTCTGCCAAACCAGGGAGACGATCCATGATCCGTAAATCCATCCTCGTCACGATCGCTTGTGCTGCGCTTTCGACGGCCGCCCTTGCTCAAGGAGGCGGTGGTGGCG